>JAJCXP010000311.1 GCA_029263375.1 Acidobacteriota bacterium
GACCTGCACCCCGAGCTCCCGGGCCTGGGCGAGCCGCTGGGTCTCGGTCCACGGAACAGGCGGCTGGATAGAGCCGAAGATGCGATCATCGCCGCGCTTCGACTTGAGATGAACGTTGATCATCACCAAGCGACGCCCGGCGAACGAGAACTCGGCGGCGAGCGGCTTGCGGGTTGCTTCGAAGCCGCTCTCGGGATCCTCCGAGAACGCCGCGCTGTCGACGAACAGGCGTGCGGGGTTGGCCGAAAGCAGCGACTCTCCGCCGATCAGGCTGACCCGTTTGTGGTCATACAGGAACGCGACCCGGATGTTGCCGCCCGGCGCGCCACCGTCGGCGTTGTCGTCGGGATCGATCTGGGCGAAGTCGTAACTCGGGCCGTCGAGGCTGCGCACGGCCTCGGTCAGCCGGCCGAGTGTCGCCGCAGCGGTGACGGTGCCGTCGTCGTCGTCGCCGCTGTCATCCTGGATCTCCTGCAGGGCGACCACGTCGGGCCTTCGAACGGCGAGCAGCCCGGCGACTCGGTGAAACTTCTCCTCCGAGTCGCCGAAGTCCAGGTTCTCGACGTTGAAGGTCATGACGCTCAGGCGATCGAGATCGACGCCGGCGGCGTCGTTGAGCACGCTCTTTCGTGGTTCGTCGAGCTCGACAGCGCTCGTGGCGAGCAGCCGGTAGTTCCCGAAGGCGTAGTCGAGAACCCCTCCGACCGGCGCCGCGAGCTTGCGGCCGACCTCGACGTCCGCGAGGCCGTCGATCAACGACCCGTCCACCACCAGTCGCTCGGAATTGAAGTCGTTGGCGGCTAGCAGCAAGCCGCCGTCGAGCGTGCGAGCCGCCATTCCGCCCGGAACCGCCACCGTCAGCGTGCCGAATCGGGTCGTCGGGCCGACAACCGTCGCGGCTTCGACCGAGACGCGCATGCCTTCGAGGCTCTCGTAGAGATCGATCGCGTCCTCGTCGGGTTGGAAATCGCCGAGCCCGTCGTCATCGATCGTCTCGGGAACCGGCCGGCCGCCAGTCCCCAATCGTGTCGCCTCAGGAAGCGTGACGCCGTGGTCGAGGATCTCGACTCGAAGCGCGTTGATCTGGGTGACCGGCAGCTGGCCGGGGCGTTCCGCCTCGACCACGCGGCCGCCGACCGACACCAGATCTCCGACCGAAACCGGACCCGCCAGCTCACCGCTCGATACGAAGACGCCGTCGGATGTGTCCGGATCGCCATCGTCCCGTCGCGCCTGCAGCCAGAACCCGGGTCGCCGGCTCTCGAGGTCGGTGGCCGTAACCACGCCGGTCGCCTCGGCGATCCAGCGACCCTCGAGCGGCGACCGGTGCCCGGCGCCCTGGATCGCGCCGATGGGCGTCTCGCCGGTCGCCACCGCGAACGCGAAGATCTGGGTCGTCTGCAGCGGGCTGAAGTTGTCGTCGCTGACCAGGGCCAGCACTCGCCGACCGTCCTCGAGCCGCGGGCCCAGGGCCATCCCTTCGACGTTGTCGGGGCTGATGTCCAGGTTCGCGAAGTCGATCAGCAAGCGTTTGGCGACCGGGCGCGGATTCGCGCGTCCCGCCAGGCTGGACAACCGGCTCACGTCGTCGGCGTTCGCGGTCGAGATCAGGTAGAGCCGGATCGAGTTGCCGACACCGAGCGAGAAGGAGCGCTCGAGCGCCAGGAGCTCGGTCTCGGTCAGGGCGATCAGCTCCACCAGGCCGTTGGTGCGAAACGCGTCGGCGGTCACGGGCGCCGCCACCACCGGCTCGACCACGTAGACGTGCTCCGCCTCGAGCTTGCCCGAGCGCCGGTCGAGCCGCGAGATCCGTACCCGGCTGTCCTGGCCGACGTCGGTCTCCGGGCCGTCTTGGAGCAGCGCGTTCTCGGTTGCGGTGACGAAGCTCTGGCCGCCCGGGAAGATCGTCATCGCCTCGAACGCCTGGTTGTGTCGGACGCCGTGCGGCTCGTCCTTCCTGGGTAGCCAGCGGTTCGGCAAGTGGTACTCGTGGAGCTCGCGGCCGTCGAGACGGAACTCGCGGATCGAGGGCGACGTGCCGCGGTTGATGTTTCCTTCCGAGGAGATCAGAAGCGTGCGTTGCGGGGTCAGGGCGATCCCCTCGCCGTCGATGATCCGCTCGCCGAAGGTCTCGCCGTCACGACCTCTGAGCAGGGTGACGCCTTCGATCTCTACTACGAGCTTGGCGACGGCCGGCGCGGAAGTGGGGCTCGTGGATTTCGGCGAAGACGAGTGCGGGTCGAGGGCGCGCTCCGCGAGGTCGATGCGCAGCGTGTAGAAGCGCGACGGCGCTCGGCGGCTCGGATCATCCGAAAGTGCGTAGTAGAGACCGAGCTCCGGGTCGTAGGTAAGGCCCGACAGGCCACCCACGAGCGTGCCCTCGAACGCGGTCCCGAACGGTAGCCTTGCCGTGCCCAGGAGCTCGAGACTTCCGATCGGCGGCTCGGCGCCGAGACCCGGCAGGGCGCCCAGCGAGGCACCGAGAAGGATCGCTGAGAGGATCCAGCCCCTCATCGTAGGCTCGTCACCGCCAGATCGATCCAGACCAGTCGATGATCGGATGCCTCGCTCGCGAGCCGGTGTCCGTCGGGGTCGGAGTCTGCGTCGGGCCAGAAGACGCCGCCGCCGGTGACCGTGACTTCGGCGCTCGGCAGCAGGTAGTCGACCCGCATACCGCCGCCGAACACCGCCGTTGCGGTCGGCAGCTCGTTGCCCGCGCCGACCAGGGTGTCGCCGGTGTCCCGGATGCGCGGGTCGCTCAGTAGCAGGTCGATCGACTGGCGGCCGTCGTAGAACGCACTGTCGAAGCGGGGGTCCGAGTTGAGGTCGCCGAGGATTACGAACGAGCGGTCCGCGGAATAGCCGCCGGTCGTGCCGGCGTCGTCATAGAGATCCGCGCTCCCGTCGAGGTAGGCGCGCCAGAATGCGATCTCGTCGAAGTTGCGCCGGCCGTTGCGATCCTCCTCGCCGTCGAACACCGCGGGCGTCGGATGGCTGATCCAGAGGTGGAGTCGCTTGTCGCCGATCTCGATCGGGACGTCCCAGTGCGACTTGCTCGACAGCCGGAAGTCGTCAACCTCGGCGCGATCGTAGAACTCCTCGGGGATGTGATGGTTCGGCAGGTCCTTCCAGAGAAACCGCTGGAAGGTGCGGGCGCCGTCGGTGTCGATCGGGAAACGCGACAGCAGAACCATCGAGTACTGCCCGGGATAGGTTCCGAAGCCGTAGCAGTCCTCGCCGTACTCGCGGCCGCCGATGTCGTCTGCGGTCGCGATCCGGCCGTCGTTGTTGAGATCGTGTCCGGAGGCGATACCGGTGTTGCAGGGCGCCGCGTAGAGGTAGGGGAACCCGAGGTCGCCGGTCGCGGTCTGGAGATAGGCGTCGCGCAGGCGCCGGCCGTTGAGGGCCAGGTCGTCGGGGTACCGATAGTCGTGGTCAATTTCCTGAATGACCAGCACGTCAGGGCGGATACGACCGACGATCTCGGCCGCCGCCGACACGTTCTCAGCCTGGCCGCCGCCCGCCTCGTCGACGTCCTCGAGAGCCTCCGTGCTCAGCTCACGAATGTTGAAGACGGCGATGCGAACGGTCTTGGGAGTCGGCGTCCCCTCCGGTGGGCTCGAGGACTGAGGAGAGCAGCTCATCATCAGCAGAGCCGTAGCGAACGCTCGAGGCCCAAGCCGCAACGCCTTTCTCATCTTGCCGGTGTCGGCGGCTCGGATGGGGGCGTCAGGGTTGAGGGTCACGCCGTCGCTCGGGAAGCCGTCGTTCCAACGCGTCCAATCGTTCGCGCAGTTCTTCGTTCTGCTCCCGGAGGGCTTTCACCGTGCTGGACAACTCCTGAACAGCGGCTACCAGGTACGGCCGCACCACATAGGAGTCAACTTGCAACAAGCCGTCACCACCCGCTAGGACGCTGTCGGGAAAGACCTCCTGAAACTCCTGAGCAATGAAGTTGGCGTAGCGATGCTCCTGTATGGACGGGTGCAGCGCTCGAAACGCGTCTGAATAGTGAAATTCGACCGGCCGGAGTTGTTCGACGACCGCCAGTGCATTCGCTATCTCCCGGACATCTGTCTTGATGGACCGGTCGGAGTTGGCCAGCCAACTACCGGCCATCGTCTTTGAGGCGTTTCCTTCGACCTCCAGTGTGTTGGTGGCCGAGACGCGTCCCAAGCCCATCCGCCCGGTGGTCCGAGTGAAAGTCATGGCTTGATTCGTGTGCGGGATGCCGTCGCAGCCGGTGAGTAGACTCAGTATGTTGACCGCCCCGTCGTAGTGAAACGCGAACCCACAGGACGGAGCATTGTTGGCATCTTCATCGAACAGAAGGGCACCGGAATCTACGTTGTTGAGAACCGGGTTACCCAGCACCAAGGCTGAACCCGGACTTATGCCCTCGCCGTCGCCAACTCCCGATTCCAAGGCATCCTGTCCATCCGTGTACCACCCATCGATGTCATTGGTCCCTTGGGCCAGTGCCGTGGTTGGGAAACACAACGCTGCGGCAGTCAGACAGGCAAGTCCACTAAGCTTTCTGAAGTATCGTTTCATCCATACTCCTCTCCTTGCAGAGCGGTCTCGGAACAGCTTATCCCGCGACCTACAACCGGGCTCCGCTCGCCTGCCTCATCGGCCGCCGCTCGGAGCGGGTGGTTCGGGTGCCGGCGTGAGTGTAGTCGGCGTCTCCGCTGCCCAGTAGGCGACGGCGGCGTAGGCGGCGACGTTCTGCGCCAGCGCGTCCGGATCGATCTTGTCGAAGGTGTCGTCGATCGTGTGGTGATAGTCGAAGTAACGGCTGGCGTTCTGCGACAGATCCGCCCGTGGCACGCGCGCCGTCCGCAGTGGAGTGAGGTCGGCGCCACCCCGCGCCGGGCCTTCCAGCCACTCGATGCCGAGCGGCTCGAGTAGGGCGGCGATGCCGGCGGCCTCTGCCGCCGCCGCCGGATTGACGGCGGTGGCGAACGCCCAGACCCGATCTCCGCCCAGGTCCGACTCGATCGCGAGCTGATGCCGCGCCAGCTCGTCGGCGTGCGCCTCGGCGTAGGCGAACGCCCCCGACAGTCCGAACTCCTCGTTGGCGAACAGAACCACGCGTACGGTCCTGCGAGGCGCGCGCGGCAAGCCGGCGATCAGGCGGGCCGCGGACATCACGATCGCACACCCGGCGCCGTCATCGTGCGCGCCCGTGCCGACGTCCCAGGAGTCGAGATGGGCTCCGAGGAGAACGATCTCGTCGGGCTTCTCGCGCCCGCGGATCTCGGCGATCACGTTCGCCGACTGCGCGTTCGGCCGGTAGTGGCTGCCGAGATCGAGATGGAAGCGTACGCTCCCGCCGCTCTCGAACTGAGCGGCCAGGAGGTCAGCGTCGGGATTCGCCAACGCCGCCGCCGGGATCTTCGGGACCTCCTCGTTGTAGCGGGTGCTGCCGGTGTGAGCGAAGCGGCTGTTGCCGGTGCCGATGGAGCGGATCAGGATCGCCAGCGCCCCCTTGGCGCCCGCCACCGCCGGCCCGCTGCGCCGGACTCCACCCGCCTCGCCGTAGCCGCGTCCGGTGCTGGTGCGCTCGGTGCGGCGGTCGACGAACACGATTTTTCCGCGCAGACTCTGCTCGGGTGCTTCCTGAAGGGCTTCGAGCGACGGCAGACGCACCACTTCGGCCGTAAGGCCACCCTCGGGCGTGCCGACGCTGCCGCCGAGGGCGAGCAGCACCATGTCGTGCGGGTAGGGCTCGAGGATCTTTCCCTCGGCCTTGCCGCGCACCCAGTGCGGCACCGTCACCGGCTCGGTCCGGACTTCGTCGAAACCGAGTGCTTCGAGCTGCCTCCTGGCCCAGGCAACGGCCGCCCGATCTCCCGGCGACCCCGCCAGCCGGTGCCCGACCTCTGTGGTCAGGGATCGCAGTAGCTCGTAGGCGAGGTCGTCCTCGAGCGCCCGATCGCGCAGCTCGACGATCGTCCGCCTCATCTCGTCGACGCTCTCGGCTGCCAGCGCGCCCGCTCCCAGCAGCAGGGCGAGAACCAGGACTGATCGACGGCTCGAGGACAGCATGATCTCCCTTCCAAAGATGGGCGGATCGTAGCAAAGAGAACTCGGCGATCACGCCACGCGGCCGAAGACGCGCCCCCTCCGCTACTATGAGTCCCGGGCCGGAATGAGCGAATCCACTTCCCAACACCGCGAAGCCGCTACCGGCAAGACCGCCAGCTGCGCCGTCCTGACCGTCAGCGATAGCCGCACGGCCGAGACCGACAGCGGCGGCGATCTGATCGTCGAATCGCTCACCGGTGCCGGTCACTCCGTCGCCCGGCGCGAGTTGGTCCGCGACGAGCCCAACGACGTCGGCCGCTGGCTCGGCGAGTGGCTGCGCGATCCCGAGATAGAAGTGATTCTGACCACCGGCGGCACGGGAATCTCGAGCCGTGACGGCACCGTGGAGGTGGTCGAGCGCTATCTCGACAAGCGCCTCGACGGCTTCGGCGAGCTCTTCCGCATGCTGAGCTGGGAAGAGATCGGTTCGGCCGCGATGCTCAGCCGGGCGGTCGCGGGCCTGGCGCACGACACCCTGATTTTTGCGCTGCCGGGCTCGAAAGCGGCCGTCAGGCTTGCACTCGAGCGGCTGATTCTGCCCGAGCTGCCGCATCTGCTGTTCGAAAGGGGTCGCTGATCGGCCTGGCCCACGACCCCGCTGAGACCGCGATTGCCGGTCTCGACCGGTGTCGGTAGACTTCCGCTATCGGATTTCTTGATCCGTCTCTGGCCGGAGTGGTCTCCACATGCTCGCCGAGGCTGGTGAGGCGGGAGTGGCTCGGCGGGCTCTCGAGGCGGATCCTGCCGACTGGTGTGCGTCTATTCGATCGAGAGTAATGGAGAGCAAGTTCAACAAGATCCCGCTGATCATCCTCGCCGGCAGCGCGAAGAAGGGTGAGGCGGTTACCGGTGAGGACTCCCATCGCCTCTACGGGCCCAAAGGGCTCAAGATCCAGCTTGCCGGGCGGCCGCTGATCGACGTCATCGTCGACCGCTTCCGCAGCTCGGGCGCGTTCGATCCGATCTTCATCGCCGGTCCCGCGAACCGATATGGCGCGACCCGCGGGTCGGCCGAGGTCATCGACACCGACGCCGACTTCGGGCGCAACATCCGGGCGGCGATGGAGTCGGTGGTCGCCAGGCTCTCACCCGGTGCCGCCATGTTCACGACTTGCGACGTGATTCCGGAGCCCGCGGAGCTCGACGCCCTGGTCGCCGACTATCAGAAGCACGCACCGCTCGATTTCTGGTTCCCGCTGATCCGGGTGCCGAAGGACCGGGCGGAGCTGGGGGCCTCGGGACAGAAGCGTCGCTACCTGGTGATCCCGGACGGCGTGACCGAGCCGGTGCCGGTCCTGCCCAGTCACATGGTGATGGTCGATCCGAGAGCCCTGCGCCTGACGCTCCTCTACAAGTGCTTTCAGCTCGCCTATCGCAGTCGTACACGACCGGTTGGCGCGCGTTTTCTCTACATCTCGAGCGGTGTTCTCTACTTCCTGGTCAAGCGCGATGTCGAGAACCTGTTCAAACTCAAGCCGCCGCTCCTGACACTGATGGCGCTGTTCAACGCTGCGCTGCTCTCACACAGGGTCGGCCGCGGCTCGATCACGCAGCGCCAGGTCGAGACCCACATGCATCAGGTCTTCGGCAACGAGCCGCATCGCCGGAAGTACCGGGAGCGCACCGGCCGGGTGCCGATTCTCGACGGCCTGTCGCTAGCGCTCGACATCGACACCGAGGAAGAGGCCCGCGAGCTGGCGCTCGAGATCAGCGGTAGCTGATGATGCGCGGGGTGGACTCGCGGCCGCTACTCTGATTCCGCGTACAGCAGCTCGTAGTGGATCTCGCGGGCGGCCGCGAGACCGGTCTCGAAGGCGCCCGCGAACGAGCCGTTGAACATCACCCGTGAGCTGGCCTCGCCGGCGAAGAAGATACGGAGAGGGCCGTCCTCGGTCGCGGCCACCGGGCGGCCGAGCGCCTCTCGCTGGTCCCAGGCGCCCGGCGTGGGCACCGAGTAGGCGCCCAGGGTGAAAGGCTCGAGACTCCAGCGGGTGACGTGGATCTCGTCCTCGAGGATCGCGCCCCGCACCTCGTCGGCGCCGTACATCGCGGCGAGGGTCTCGACCGCGCGGTCGATCGCCGGATCGTCGCAGCCGCTCGGACTGCGTGGTCCGGAGGTCCGCTCGATGCCCGTGCACCGGACCTCGAAATCGCGCGCCTGGTCGCCGCCGTAGAACCCGACGGCGATGTTGGCTCCCAGGGGCTTGATGACGAAGGCCATGACGGGGCGATCGACGCTCGTGGAGCCCGGTTGTTCAGGGCGCCCCTCGGCGACCAGCACCCATGAGTTGTCGACCTCGTCGCGGAAGATGTCGCGATCGAACGGAATGATCACCTTCTGCATGTGCCCCATCCGCAACCCGTCAATCGCCGCGAGCTTCCAGTCGGGGAGCGGCGGCTCGAACTCGATTCTGCCGGCGCGGAGCACGCCCACCGAGACCGTAACGAGCGCGAAAGCGGCCCGGTAGACGCGGTCGGCGGCGTGGATCGCCACGCCGTCGTCGCGATACTCGACGCTTGTCACCGGAGACCCGAGACAGACCGGCATCCCTTCGCCATAAGCTTCCACGAAGGCGCCCATTCCCTGGTCGAGCAGATCGTCCTCACCGGCCTCGAAGCCGGCGGCGTCGACCGCCGAGCTCGAGTCCAGCTCCGCCGCGGTTTCGAGAGGTCCGCCGGTGGCAGCCACCAGATCAACGACCTCCGCCAACGCCGGCGTGTGTGGCAGATAGTCGGCCGCGACGTCGCTGGTGATCCGAACGGCCTCCTCGGTCGCCGCGCAGAATGAGGCGGGTTCCACGACGTGCCGCTCGATCTCGTGCGCCCGCTCGCAGAGCGATGCGGTGACCGCGAGGTCGGGGAGATCACGAGCAATCCGTCCGCACAGCTCGTCAGCGGTCAGCTTGCCGGCGGCGACTTCCTCGCCCTCCGAGCAGACCCGCTCCGCGACCCTCTTCTCGTGCACGATCCTCTCGGCGGCCTCCGAGAGCGCCGCCTCGTACTCCTCGTACGCTTCGTAGAACCGGGAGATCTCCTCCGGCCCGGCGCGCTCGCCGTCGACCCAGAACGGCGCGTCGAGCTCGCTGCGCGCGCGCTCGAAGCCCATCGCGTCGACCAGTGCGGTGAGAGGATTGGTCGGCACGCCGTGGATCCAGGCGCCGCCGTAGTCGATCGGCACCCGAGGCGAGCCGGTGCCGCCACTCACCCGGCCCACGAAGCCGCGCCCGCCGATTCGATCCGTCGCCTCCAGGATCAGCACCGAGCGGTCGAGGTGCACGAGCTCCCGAGCCGCCGCCAGGCCAGCGAGACCGGCGCCGACGATGAGGACGTCGTAGCCTTCCTCTCGGGCGCAGTCGGCGCCGCCAAGGGCCAGCGACGGCCGATCCGACCCCTGGTCTGGCGTCGCGGAGGCTCCGACTCGGAGCTGGGCCGGATCGTCGCCTCCTCGGTGCGCACAGGACGTAGTGAAGAGGAGTCCCATCAGGGCGATGGCGGCGGCCGGTTTCCCTTGCACCATGGTTCGAGTCCCCCGCAGAACGGTCTAGTGATCGGCGTGCTCGCCGCCGCCGCCGAAGTCGAGCTCGGCCTCGGCCGGCAGCGGCGTGACCGCCAGTACCCGCGCCGGATCGCCTGCGGCCCAGTCGATCTCGAGGTCGAACGCCACTTTGTCGCCGGCACTGACCGAGCTCAGATCCACACCCTCCGCGACCGGAAATCTCATGGTCATCGCCGGCATCGGATCGGGGTCGCCGGTAATGCCGATGAAGTCGGGGATCGCCTCGTGGCGCAAGGCGATCCAGTCCATCGGCCGATCCGGTTCGGGGAGACTCTCGACCTCGCCGCGCACCTGATAGACCGCGGCCGGAACCGCTCCGATCGCCGTGGTGTCGTCAGCGTCGCCTCCGCACGCCCCGAGGGCGAGAGCGAGCACAGCCAGGGTCATCATCGGGAACGGTGCTCGAGCGGTTCTCATCAGCGACTCCCCAGGTGGTTTGCGAAGAATGCGAGCGTCCAGCTCCAGGCGTCGTCGGCCGCCTCTTCGTCGTAGCGGGTGCCCGACGGGTTGGCGAAAGCGTGGCCGGCGCCCGGGTAGACCTGGATCGTGACCGGCTTGCCGAGGTCGCCCAGCGCCCGCTCGAACGCGCGCACGCCGTCGACCGGAATGCCGGTGTCGGCCTCTCCGAACAGCCCCAGGACCGGCGCGCTCAGCGGCGCGAGCTCCGCCGGGTCGGAGGACACCCGGCCGTAGTAGATGACCACGGCGTCGAGGTCGTCGCCCAGCGCCAGGCCGGCTTGCAGCGACCAGCCACCCCCGAAGCACCAGCCGACGCTGCCGACTCGGGTCGCGCCGGCGTCAGCCAGGAACTTTCGAGCCTGGCGGAGATTCTCCTTCAGCCGATCGGTTTGCGACGTCGAGCCGCGCATCAGGTTCATCGCGCCTTCGCGGTCCGTGGCGACCTCACCCTCGTACAGGTCGACAGCCAGCGCCAGATAGCCTTCGCCAGCGAAGCGGTCGGCCATCCATTTGATGTTGTCGTTCAGCCCCCACCACTCGTGGATGACGATGACACCCTGAAAGGGGCCGTCGCCGGTCGGTCGGGCGAAGTGGCCCTTGACGTCGGTCTTGCCCAGTCGCGCGTAGGAGACCACCGAGCTCATGACGCTCGCCGCCGGGTCGACCTCCGCCGCGGGGCTGGCGACCGGCGAGTCCTGGGCATGCTCACGGGCCATCCGCGCCACCAGGTCGTCGTCGGCTCTGGCCGGAGCCAGGCTCAGAGCCACCAGAAGGGCCGACAGGAAGAGGGTTCTTGGACTTGGATCGATCACGATTCGGAATGCCTCCGAAAGCCGAATAGACTGCGTTTTCGAGCCTCCGAGAGTATCACCTGGAACAACGATGGCTCGGTTCCGTAAACAGAGTAGGCGGCCCTGGGCCGCCACCCCCACAGAGATCCGGGCAACCGGTTGAAAATCGAGTAAAGACATCAGGAGGAAGT
>JAJCXP010000312.1 GCA_029263375.1 Acidobacteriota bacterium
GGCTCGCCGCCAGCGCCGGGCTGACCCGATTCCGAGCAATCGCGAGCGGCCCGAACGTGAAGGTCGAGTCGACGTCGAACTCGGGACCCTGCCGGTAGACCGCGCCCGCGCTCCAGCGGCGACTCTTGGAGCGCCAGAGCAGGCCGCCGGTCAGCGCGATCTGATCGTCGTCACCGAACATCCTCCGAGAGATGAACTCCTGCTGAGGCGTGAATCTAGCTGGCTCGAAGAGAGTTTCGTGCTCGTAGCGCCGGGTCGTGCCATCGACGTCGATCCGGTAGTAGGACAGCCCCAACCCGAACCAGAGGTTGTCGGTCGCCGCAAGGGCGGCAGCGACGCCGTAGTTCTCGATCAGGAGATCGAGCTCGCCGAGCAACGAGCCCGACTTGTTCACCCGCGGCGCGATGCCGGCGTAGAGCCCCTGGCTCTCGATCGAAACCTCGAAGTTCGCCAACTCGTGGCGGAACAGCGCGAGAGCCCACTTGCCGTTCTTGGCGGGCCGGGCGTATGACAGGAACGAAGTTCCCAGGGTGTCCCGCTCGAAGGCCGAGAACTGTGGAGTGGAGAAAAGGTCGTCGCCGACCTGAGTCGGCGTGTCGGCCAGCCGGCCTCCGTTCAGATACTCGGTCGTGTAGTTGGCGGACCGCACCTCGAAAGACACCTCCGGCTGTCGGAGCCAGAGGAGTCCGGCGGGGTTGCTGTAGGCGGCGGTAGCGTCATCGGCGCGACCGACGAAAGCGCCGCCGGTTGCCAGGCTGCGCGCTCCCGGCGGGACGAAGCTGAACTGGAGCCCTGCGAAGACATCGTCGTTCGTCTGTGCGAACGCGGTCGTGGCGACCAGCGAAGCCAAGCCCAGGAAGCAAGCTGTCAGTTGATTGCGCGAAACAGTCAAATCGGAGACCAGCCAACTTCCCGGAGATTGAAAAAAACCATACCACGGGGTCTCGATCGTGGCGTCGACGAAGGCCGCGGGGAGATGCCTGTTCATACGCGCGGCGGGATGCGCAGAGGAGCCGCTATGATTCGCTCCCGTGGCTTGGTACCAGGAGTGGTTCGGCGAGGAGTATCTGGAGCTCTACTCGTATCGCGATGTCGACGAGGCGGAGCGCCACGTCGACTTCGTCGAGCGTGTGTTCGAGGACGGCGCCCCGGCCACGGACCGACCGCTCACCGTTCTCGATCTCGCTTGCGGCAGCGGCCGCCACACGCTCGCTCTCCGTGCCCGTGGCTATCGCGCTCTCGGTCTCGATCTGTCGGTGACGCTCCTGCGTCAGCCGCCGCCGTTTCCGCGACTGGCGGGCGATATCCGCGAGCTGCCGTTCGCCGCCGCGAGCTTTGATCGGGTGCTCAACTTTTTCACCTCGTTCGGCTACTTCGATGACGAGCGCGAGAACTTCCGGGTGCTCGAGGAGATCGCTCGGGTGCTGAAGCCAGGCGGTCGGTTCCTGATCGACCTGTTCAATCGTGACCGGGTGATCGCCGGGCTGGTGGCGGACGAGAGGCGTGAGCTGAACGGCAAGACGTTCGAGATCGAGCGCTGGTTCGACGCCGACACCGAGCGGGTGAACAAGCGGATCCGGATCCGCGACGGCGATCGTGAGCAGAGCTTCAGCGAGAGTGTTCGAGCCTATTCAGAGCAGGAGGTGACGATCGGGTTGCGCTGGGCCGGGTTGAAGCTCGATCAGCTCTATGGCGGATTCGACGGCGCGAGCTTCGAGCGCGACAGCGAGCGGTTGATCCTGGTCGGCCGCCGCGAGGGGGGATCCGAACGATGACCGGCCACCGAGTCGACATGGTCGGCGCCGGGCTGCTGCCGCCGATTCCGACCGCACTGCTGAACGGCGCCGGCATGGGCCTGATGCGCCCGCTCGGCTTCGGTTTCGAATCGCCGGAGCGGCCGGCTCCGCACGTCGACCGGAGGGCGCTGGCCGAGGCGCTGGCGACCGCCAACGCCGGATACGGTCATGGTTCCGCTGCCGAGCTGTCGCGCAAATTGGCGGATCCGTCGACGCGAGTCGTGGTGACCGGTCAGCAGCCCGGGCTCCTGGGTGGCCCGCTCTACAGCCTGTCGAAGGCTGTCGCGGCCACGCTCTGGGCCGAACGGCTCGAGGCCGAGGGGCAGTCCGCGGTCGCCGTCTTCTGGGTGGCGACCGAGGACCACGATTACCGGGAGGTTTCGAGCGCTCTGTTCCAGACCACCGACGGTCCGCGCCGGTTCGAGCTCGGTGAGGACCCCAGCCCGCTCATGCCACTCGGGATGCGCACTCTCGGGCCGGGCATGAAGACGCTACTCGACGAGCTGCGGCAAGCGAACCCGGGAGACCGTTGGGCGCAGTGGGTCGATCGGTTGGCGACCTGGTATCGACCGGACGCGCGGTTCGGCGAGGCGTTCAGCCGGCTGATCGTGGGCCTCCTGGGGGACCGGTGCCCGCTCATGCTCGACTCGATGTTGCCGGCGCTCAAGAGCGCGCAGCGGCCGTGGTTGCGCCGGCTGGTCGAGGAGCGGCTGCAGATCGACGAGGCGTTCTCGGCACGCGAGCGCGAGATCGATGAGGCGGGCTTCGAGCTCCAGGTCGAACCGTCGCCGAGTGCCAGCCCGCTCTTCTTTCTGCACGGCGAGACCAGGAGGCGCATCGAGTGGCGCGACGGCGAGCGGATCGGCTTGCGCGGTCAGCCGGATTTCGAGCGCCCGGTCGAGTGGCTGCTCGAGGCGATAGATGAGAACCCGAGCGTGGTGAGTCCGGGGGTGATGGCACGGACAGCCCTTCAGGACGCGACTCTCGGCACGTCGCTGCTGGTACTCGGCCCCGGCGAAGTGTCCTACATGCCCCAGGTGGCGCCGCTCTACTCGCTGCTGGGAATCGATCCACCGAGAGTGCTGCTGCGCCCGCAGGCGCTGATCCTGGCGAGCCACCAGCTCGACAAGCTCGCCGATCTGAAGGTCGCCCTCGAGGAGTTGGTGTTGCCGGAGTTCGATCTCGATCGGACGGTGTCCCGGGGTGCCGAGGACGACCTGGTGGCGCCGGTGCGTCGGGAGATCGAGAGTCAGCTCGAGCGCCTGCGCGAAGTCGCCGCCGAAGTGGATCCGAACCTGGCGGCGCCGTGGGAGAAGACCAGCAGCCAGGTGGCCAAGGCGCTCGATATCTTCACCCAGAGGCTCGCCGCGGCGGTCGCCCGCGGCCATGAGACCCGGCGTCAGCGGTTGAGCGACCTGCGCGAAAGCTGCCGGCCGCTGGGCGCGCTGCAGGAGCGGGCCCTGTCGAGCGCCCACTTTCCGGGCAAGTACGGCGACGACTTCGCCGCCAGCCTGCTCGATCAGATGGAGCTCGATCCGCGGCTGCTGCAGGTGATCGCGCCGTGAGCGCGGGTCGAGCCGTGCCGAACAACCGACGCGCGAATTCGTAGGAGTCTCTGGACATGTCACTCGATGTTCTCGCCATCGGCACCCACCCCGACGACGTGGAGATCGCCTGCGGGGGAACCCTGGCGCTGCTCTCCCGGCAGGGGCGTCGCGTCGGTATCCTGCATCTGACCTGCGGCGAAGCCGGAACGCGCGGCACTCCCGAGGAGCGCCGGGTGGAAGCCGAGGCCGCGTCGGCCGCGCTCGGCGTCGCGGAACTCGACTTTCTCGACTTCGGCGACGGTCAACTGCGAACGGGACGCGACGAGGAGGACCAGCTGATCGAACGGCTCCGCCACTGGCGCCCCACGCTGGTGCTCGGACCGGCGCCTCTGGACCGGCACCCCGATCACGGTCGGGCGTACCGACTGGTCGCGGACGCCTGCTTCTACGCCGGGCTGGCGCGCCGCGGTGCGAGCCCGCCCTTCCGACCCGCGGCCGCCTGGAGCTACATGCAACACGATCCGTTCGAGCCGAGCTTCATCGTCGATGTGACCACCACCTGGCCGGCCAAGCTGGAGGCGCTCGATGCGTACCAGAGCCAGCTCCATCAGCCGAATCTCGATCGCGACGAGCCGGCGACCAAGGTGGCGTCGCCCGAGTACCGCATGGCAATCGAGGGGCGGGCACGCCATTACGGGCAGCTCGTCAACGCCGCCTTCGGCGAGCCGTTCCTGAGCCGGCTGCCGCTGGCGGTCTCGGACCCGTTGGCGCTGGTTCCCGGGGGGCTGTCGTGAGGATCGGGATCAGTTGCTATCCGACCTGGGGCGGCTCGGGGATCGTCGCCACCGAGCTGGCGATGGCGCTCGCCGCCGGCGGCGACGAGGTGCACGTGGTGAGCTACGCGCAGCCGTCGCGCCTCGAGCTGGTCGATCCGAACCTGAGCTACCACGAGGTAGTGGTGCCGCACTACCCGCTGTTCGACTATCCGCCCTACTCGCTCGCCCTGGCGACGAAGTTGGTCGAGGTCGCCCGCCACAACCGGCTCGACCTGGTGCACGTTCACTACGCGGTCCCGAACGCGGTGTCGGCGGTGCTCGCGCGGCAGATCCTGGCGCCACAGCCGCTCAAGGTCGTCACCACCTTGCACGGCACCGACATCACGTTGGTCGGCAACGATCCGAACTATCTCGAGACCACTCGCTGGGGGATCTCGCAGAGCGACGCGGTGACCGCGGTCTCGGAGGCGCTGCGCAAGTCGACCATCGAGCGGATCGGCGTCGAGAACCGGATCGACGTGGTGCCGAACTTCATCGATCCGAGGCGCTTCGAGCGGGTGCGCGGCAATCAGGGAGCGCAGCGCTGGGCGCGCGACGGCGAGCGCATCCTGCTCCACATCTCGAACTTCCGACCCGTCAAGCGGGTGCTCGACGTGGTGCGGGTGTTCGAGCGGGTGCGGGAGCGGATCCCCTGTCGGTTGCTCCTGGTGGGCGACGGTCCCGAGCGCGCGCAGATCGAGCGCTACTGCCGGGAGTGCGACACGTGCGACGCGATCACGTTTGTCGGCAATCTGCCGGTGGTCGAAGAGATTCTGGTCGGCGCCGACCTCTTTCTCCTGCCGTCCGAGACCGAGTCGTTCGGCCTCGCGGCGCTCGAGGCTCTTTCGTGCGAAGTGCCGGTCATCGCCACTCGGGTGGGCGGTCTGCCCGAGGTGGTGGTCGACGGCGAGAACGGGTTTCTGCGCGACGTCGGCGACGTCGAAGCGATGGCCGAAGCGGCGATCTCACTGCTCGAGAACGAAGAACGACGTCGCGAGTTCGGCGAGTCCGGCCGCCGTCGCGCGCTCGAGCTGTTCAGCGAGGCCAAGGTCGTCGCCAGCTATCGAGAGATCTACCAGCGGGTGCTCGCAGGCTAGGTGACGTTTTACCGGGCGCCCGCGGCGGTCGCCACCGCGGAGATACGCGAAAAGGGATCGCGCTTCCGGGCGCTGATCGCACCGGCGCGCGACGAGACCGACGCGCGCCGGGTGTTGGATGCCCTGCGCGAGCAGGAGCGCGACGCGACCCACCACTGCTGGGCATGGCGCCTGGGGCCGGATGGCGCCGAGCGCAGCTCGGACGACGGCGAGCCCGCCGGCACCGCCGGTCGGCCGATGTTGCAGGTGCTGCGCGGCGCCGAGCTTTCCGACGTGATCGCGGTCGTGACCCGCTGGTACGGCGGCACCAAGCTCGGCAAGGGCGGTCTCGCGCGTGCGTACGCCGGCGCAGCCAAGGAGGCGCTCGCCGAGCTGGCGGTGGAGGAACGCTGGCCGACGGTCGAGCTGAGCAACGAGCTCGCCTACGAACAGCTCGGCTCGCTCAAGCGGCTCGTCCATCCGCCCGAGGTCGTGTTCGCCGAGCAGGAGTACGGCAGCCGGGTGCGGGTGAAGCTGGTAGTCCGCGCGGATCGGCAGGCGGAGATCGAGGAGTCTCTCGCCGAGATCGGGGCCGCCGTCGATGCGTTCGATACCGGCTGAAGTCAGCGAAAACAATAGTCAGTCGCGATGGCCGCTGGTAAAATGTGAGCACGCCACTATTCATTTCCCCTCCGGGGATCGGCGGTTTGGGACTGATAGAGTCAGTCGTCACCCGCAGTCTGAAAGCTGGTTTACCTGGTAGGAGGAGATCAAGAGCGATGAGCGAACCCGCGATGCCGCCAACGCCCCCGCCCCCGCCCCCGCCAACCGAAGGCGGCTCGAGCAGTCCGCCTGCGGGCGGAGACAACCGCAGCCTGATGATCGTACTTTCGTACCTCTGGCTGCTGGCTCTCATTCCGCTTCTCACGGCAAAGGAAGACAAGGAAGTGCAGTGGCACGCCAAGCACGGGATCGTCCTGCTGGTGGCGGAGGTCGCGCTCTGGATCGTCCTGACGATGCTGATGACGCTGCTGGGCGCGTTCGCCTGTTTCGGCGGCATCTTCGTCTTCGCGCTCTGGGTGGTGGTCCTCGTTGTTCACGTGCTCTGTATCGTCAAGGGCGTGGGCGGCCAGCGCTTCATGATCCCTGGCATCAGTCAGTACGCCGATCGCTTTTGATCGGAAGTAGGGGCGAAGGCCGACCGGGTCGACTCGGGACGCTCCGTGTGGAGTCCTCCGATGAATGAACCCGGCGGCTTCGCCGTGTCGCCGCCCGCTCCGCCCGAGGAGCCCCGATCTCCCGGCAATCCGTGGGAGCGGCGCAGCGAGATCGGCTTCGGCGCCGGGCTGATCGAGGGGCTCAAGCTCTTCGTGACCAACCCCGGGCTCGCCTACGAGCAGACCCTCAAGCGGGGCGATTTCCTGGGCCCGCTGTTGTTCGGACTTCTCATCGGCTGGTTCGGCGCCATTCTCGGCCAGATCTGGCAACTCCTGTTCCAGAGCTCGATCCTGGGCCTGTTCCCGGTCGACGCCCGCGATCAGATCGCGACCTACTTCGTGACCACGCCGATGATGCTTGTGTTGAGCATGGTCCTGACGCCCGTGTTCCTGACCATCGGTCTGTTCGTCTGGAGCGGGATTCACCATGTCTCGCTGATGCTGGTCGGTGCGCTGAGCGAGTCGGAGAGCGGTTTCGAGGGCACATTTCGCGTCAATTGCTACGGCTACACCGCGCAGATCGCCGCGGTCGTACCGCTGATCGGAGGCTTCGTCGCCATCTTCTGGTTCATCGCGCTGCAGGTGATCGGCGCGACTCGAATTCATGGCACCACGACCGGCCGTGCCCTGGTCGGCGCCCTGCTGCCACTCGGTGTGTGCTGCGTCTGTTTCGGCACCCTCTTCTTTCTGGCGTGGGCGATGATCGCGGCCGCCTTCACGCAGGGATAGCGCGATGACGGCTCGGCGCCAGCTCGGCATGCTGTGGGGGGCAGTGGCCGTGGCGCTGGTTGGCCTGGGACTCTGGGCGCGCGAGCTGGCGGCCGTGATGCCAGCCTGCCCGTTCAAGTCCTGGTTCGAGCTTCCCTGTGCGACGTGCGGTACGACCCGGGCGGCGCTGGCGCTGGCGCAGCTCGACCTCGGCACCGCTCTTTCGGTCAACCCACTGGCGACTCTCGCATGGGTCGGCCTGGTCGGTGGCGGCATCGTGGCCGGCGCCCTGTCGGCCTTCGACCGGTCATTGTCGTTTCCGGCGCCGCGGCCGACGATGTCGTTCCGAGTCCTCGTCGCGCTCGCGGTGATCGCCAACTGGGCCTACCTGATCGCGGCCGGCACCTGAGCGCATGAGCCCGCGGCGCCGCCGGCTGACGATCGTGGTTCTGACGGTTGCCGCAGCCCTGCTCTGGGATCTGACCCGGCGACCCGAACGACAGCTCACCGCCCGTGCCCTGGTCGCCGGGATTCACCTCTATCAGCGAGTGCTTTCGCCCGCGATGCCGGCGCTGGGAGTGGTGTGTCGGTTCGAGCCCAGTTGCAGCCGTTACGCGGAGGTTTCGATTCGCACTCAAGGTGCCGTGCGGGGGAGCTGGAAGAGTCTCACGCGCCTCGTCAGGTGCGGACCGTGGACGCCACTCGGAACGTTCGATCCGCCGTAGACACGGGCCGACCGGGCGCCTCTCGAGATTGGAGGCTGCTGCCTGAAGTGAACTGGCTCACTTCGGAAAGCCCACAGGGAACTGATAATTCTCTCCGTGAGTGCGGAGGACACAAGTCTCCGCGACAGGCGCGTCGCGTCGACGCGAGCCGTGCGCTCGCGGCGGCTGCAATGGGCGGGAGCGATCGGCCTGGTTCTGGTCGTCCTGATGGCCACGACCACGGCCGATACGGCGCAACGCCGGGAGCGCGCCGTTGGCGTCGACCTCGAGGAGACGGAGAACGGTCTGCTGGTTCTGGGAGTCTCGCCAGGCGGGCCCGCCGAGGACGCCGGCCTGATAGCGGGTGATCTCCTGGTGAAGGTGGAGGGCCGCGAGGTGCTCGACTTCGCCGCCTACGACCGGGCGGCGACCACGTTCGACCCCCGGGCTCGCTTCGACTTTCAGGTCCTGCGCGACAGCCGACTCCAGGTGCTCGAGGTTACGCCCGGGCGACCGTTTCCCTGGTTGACGACGATCATCGAGTGGCTGGCGTGTCTGGCCTACCTGGCGCTGGGTGCCGTGGCGCTGGTCCAGCTGCCTGGAGATCTCCGGGCGCGATTGCTGATGCTGCTTTCTCTGGCGATCGCTCTGGAGCTCGCGCTACCGGTGGATCTCCTGAGCCTGCCGGGCTACGAGAACTTCTCGTTCCCCGTCGTCGCTCTGTTGGTCGGTTTTCAGATCGGCCTCGAGCTGCACCTGGCGTCGTCGATCCCGAGCCGCCAGCGGTTCGGCCGCCACCGCCGCTGGCTGGTGCCGGCGTTCTACGGGGTGGGCTGCGGTCTCGGGTCGATGCTGGCGACTACCCTGATCTTCGACTCGTTCGGAATCGAGCTGCCCTGGACGCTGGAGCTGGCCGAAACCCTGGTCTGGGACGTCGGCAACACGCTCTGGGCGGTGGCTGTGACGATCCTGTTGACGACGGCGGTGGCCCGCTGTCGCGACGCCCTGAGCCGCCAGCAGACACTGCTGGTCCTGCTCGCCGGACTGCCCTGGTCGATCCACATGCTGGCGCTGGTATGGACCGGTCGGTTGGGCGGTGTGTCTCCCGAGTGGCTGGGAGTCGTCGAGCCGGTGGTGCTGGTGGTCTATCCGCTGGGCGTTCTGTTCGCGATCTTCCGCTACCAGCTCTTCGATCTCGAGGTGGTCGTCAAGCGCGGCCTGGTCTACACGGTCCTGACCGGCGTTCTGGTGTTGATCTTCTACGCCTCGATCGGCGCTGGCGGCGCGCTTCTGTCGCGCTTCCTGCCCGGTGACGACACCTCGATCTGGCTGGTGGCCTTCGCCACCCTGGTCCTGGGGCTGCTGTTCGCGCCCATGAGGCGCGCCACCCAGCGGGTGATCGATCGCCAGTTCTTTCCCGAGCGCACGGCGCTGCGCGAGAAGCTGATCCATCTTGCGTCGGACCTGCCGGCGCGCGGCAGCCTGCCCGCAATGGGGCAGAATCTGGTCGAGGAGATCTGCGACATGTTCGGCCTCGAAGCGGCGGCGGTGCTGCTGGGAGCGGAATCGGGGATCCTCTCTCCGCTCGCGTCGACCGGAGCTCCCGGACGCACCGACGAGAGCCTTCTGCTCTCTAACTGTGACCCCGCGGTGCGAGTGCTCCAACGCACCGGCCGGCCCTTGACGGTGGATCATCTGACCAGCAAGAGCCCGACCATCGGCGATCGGTTGCGACCGTTCGGCGCTGAGGTGCTGGTGCCTCTATTGCGGCGAGATCAGCTGATCGGCCTCTTGGTTCTCGGGCGCAAGCTCGGCGGCCGGCCGTTCCCGGCGGAGGAGTTGGAGCTGCTCAACCACCTCTCGCAGCACGTGGCCACCGCCTTCGAGTACTCCCAGCTCTATGAATCCGCGACGCGCGACAGCCTGACCGGCCTGCTCCGTCGTGGCGCGGTGCTCGACGCGCTCAACCGCGAGCTCGACCGCTCGTTCCGCTTCGGCCGGCCGCTCGCCCTGGCAATGGTCGACATCGATCGATTCAAGGATGTCAACGACCGCCACGGCCACCTGAAGGGGGACATGACGCTGAAGCGGGTGTCCGAGACGATCAGCCGCGGCCTGCGGGTCACCGACCAGATCGGGCGCTACGGCGGCGAAGAGTTCTTGATCGTCCTCCCCGAGACGGACGCGAGCGGTGTGCAGGTGGTGGTCGAGAAGCTGCGCGACCTGGTCGAGAAAGTCACGACCACGGCCGACAACGGCGAGGAGATCCGGGTTACGATCTCCATTGGCGTGGTCACCGTCGACCAGCGCCCTGGCACCGGAGAAGCTCCCGAGGTGAACGACCTGATCGCCGCGGCCGACGCGGCTCTCTATCGGGCGAAGACCGGTGGCAGGAACCGCGTCGAGATGCGGACCGCGACCGGCTGAGCGAATGGACCAACTTCTTCCAACGGAGATCCGGCGATTGCCGGAGACCCACCGACTACGCATCCTCTGGACCGATGGTCACGAGGGCGAGTACGACTACGACTACCTGCGCGGCTACTGCCCGTGCGCCGGCTGCCAGGGACACCATTCGCTGAGCGTGGAGTTCAAACGCCCGGCGACCTCGGTGACGCCGCTGGCGATCGAGCCGGTCGGCAACTACGCGGTCGCGTTCCAGTGGTCCGACGCCCACGCCACCGGCATCTACCGTTTCGACTTTCTTAGAAAGATCTGTCCCTGCGACCAGTGCTCCGAAGCTCGGAAACGACTGGGGGGCGAGAGAGAGAATCAAGGAGACTCATGAAAAAGTTCATTCTTTGCGGCCTGGTGATGGCGCTGTCGATGGTTGCAGTGGCGAGCGCCGAGAGCCCGCGCGTCGCCCTCGAGACCACCAAGGGCACGATCGTGCTCGAGCTCTATCAAGACAAGGCGCCGACCACGGTCCGCAGCTTCCTCGAGAACGTGCGCACCGGCTACTACGACGGCACCATCTTCCACCGCGTAATCAAGGACTTCATGGTCCAGGGCGGTGGTTTCACCGCCGCCGGCCAGCTCAAGCCGACCGAAAAAGAGCTGATGAACGAGGCCAACAACGGTCTCAAGAACGTGCGCGGCACCGTCGCGATGGCGCGAAAGGGCAGCCCGCACAGCGCGTCCACGCAGTTCTTCATCAACGACACCGACAACTCGTTCCTCGACCACACGACCGAGACGCCGCGCGGCTGGGGCTACTGTGTCTTCGGCAAGGTCGTCGAGGGGATGGACGTGGTCGACAAGATCACCGCCGTGTCGGTCCGCAGGAGCCAGCTGTCCGAGGCGCAGCCGCTCGAGACCATCTCGATCATCAAGGCGAGGGTTGTCGAGCCCGCCGCGGCCGGCAGCGACTGACCTCCGCGGTCTCTCCTGGTCCTTGCTTAACGTCCCAGGCGAAGCGAGTCGTGCTTCCGCCCGAAGGGGCTCGACCCGTAGTGCACTCAACGACCTCGTGGGCGACCGCGAAGCCCGTGGGCGCATCGACCCACGCTCCAGCTACTTCCTGGTTTTGTCGCGGATGAACGCCAGACAGGCCCAGAGCACTTCGAGCTGTTCCTGACCCTGGGGCAGTCCGAGGTTGCGCCAGACGTCGCGCACCGCCGACAGGAGCGCGTGGATGCTCACCTCGCGCTTCTTGTCGATGATCCGGCGCATCGCCGAAAACAGATCGGAGGCGTTCCAGAGCGACGGGTGCTTGCCGCGTAGCTCCTGCCAGGCGATCCGCAGCGCCTCGACCCGCTCTTCGCCGACCTCGGCGCTCGGAGCGCTCTTGCGCAAGCGCTTGACCACTCCCAGCCGATCGAACTCCTCGTCCGGCGGCGGCTCGAGTTTGCTGATCACCTGCCAGTGCTGCGGCAGCAGCTCCTCCTTGCGGATCTGCATCACCTTGGCGTCGAACAGCTTGGTGCTGAGCAGGTTGAACAGGTTCTCCAGGCTCGGCAGGTCGTCACCCGCGACCCAGCCGGCGATCTCCTCCTGCGACGGCAGGACGCGCGCCGGCGGCTTGGGCTTGGCCGGCGGGGTGTCGGTCTTTGGCGGCGCCGCCGCGGCTGCTGCCGCTTCCGGCTCGGCCGGTTGGGAACCGCTCTCGTTCTCGGTCATGGCGGAGGGAAAGTTACCACGTCATGCCGCGCCAAGACAGGTCGGAGGTCAGGCTAGACCGCGCGGTAGCCGGGGAGAGTTGCCGTCGGAAGGCTCTCGGAGGCCTACGCCCCGATCGGGGAGCGGGTCTGAGCTTCTAGGAGCTAGAAAGAGTGGTGCCGAAGGCCGGACTCGAACCGGCACGGGTTGCCCCACACGGCCCTCAACCGTGCGCGTCTACCAATTCCGCCACTTCGGCGCGGGGGGTCATGCTATCAATCTAGGAGTCGCCGCCGTCGTCAGAGGGCTGAGCGTCCTGAGTCTCTTCGCCGGTGTCGCCGGCGTCGTCCGAGCTGGTCGCGGGAGCGACCGGTTCGACCGCCGCGGCGGGCTCTTCGACGGCCTCTTCGACCGCCACCGGTGCGTCGACGTCGCGGAATACCGAGCTCGTGGCGCTGCCGCTGAGCAGGCCGATCGAGATCGTGGTCAGGGTGAAGGCGATGAAACCGAACACGGTCATCTTGTGCAGGAAGGTCGCCGCGCCGCGCGCGCCGAACACGGTCTGCGTCGATCCGCCGCCGAACACCGACAGGTCGGCGCCCTTGCCCTGCTGAAGCAGGACGACGAGGATCAGGAAGATGCAGACCACGATATGGATTGTATAAATCAGATAGATCATTCGATGAGTTACCTCCGGCAGCGAGCGCCGGACGCTAGCCGCAGCAACGGACTATAGCCAAGAATCGCTCTGGGTCAAGGCTTGCGCCGCCGACCAGGAAGCCGTCGAGGTCCGGCTGGGCGATCAATTCGGCCGCATTGTCGGGGTTGACGGAGCCGCCGTAGAGGATCCGTTTGCTGCTCGCGGCCTCGCTTCCGATCAGGTCGGCGAGGGTATCGCGGATGCGGGCGTGGGCCTTCTGGGCGATCTCTGGGGTCGCGGTCTCGCCGGTTCCGATCGCCCAGATCGGCTCGTAGGCCAGGGCGAATGGCTCGGGGCGACCGGCCAGCGCCGCGTTCAGCTGACGGTCCAGGACCTCGAAGGTCGCGCCCGACTTGCGCTCGTCGGCGGTCTCGCCGATGCAGATCATCGGCTTGAGGCCGTTGCGCTCGGCCGCCAACGCCTTCTCGCCGATCAGCTGGTCGCTCTCCCGATGATCCTGGCGGCGCTCGCTGTGACCACAGAGCGCCCAGGAGCAGCCGGCGTCGACCAGCTGCGGACCGGACACGTCACCTGTGTGGGCCCCCTTGTCGTCCGGGTGAATGTCCTGTCCACCGCAGGCGAAGTCGCTGCCGGCGAGCCCGCGCGCGACGGTGGCGAGCAGCGGCGCCGACGGGAAGAGCACACACTCGGCGGCGGGGTGGGCGCCGTGCTCCTGGACGTGCCGGCAGAACGCTTCCGCGTCCGCGCGCAGCAGGTGCATCTTCCAGTTGCCGCCGATCAGGGGTCGCCTCGTCATGGGCTCTCCTTCAGGATCTCGACGCCCGGCAGCGCCTTGCCCGCCAAGAGCTCGAGCGACGCGCCGCCGCCGGTCGAAATGTGTCCGATGCGATCGACGACCCCGGCGCGGCCGGCCGCGGCGACGGTCTCGCCGCCACCGATGACGGTGAAGGCGCCGCCGGCCGCGATCGCCTCGGCGACCGCCAGGGTACCGGCGTCGAAGGGTGGTTTCTCGAACACGCCCATCGGACCGTTCCAGAAGATCGTGCCCGCGGAGGTGAGGCTCTGGGCGAAGCGCCGCCGGGCCCGCTCGCCGACATCGACCGCCTTGCTACCCGCCGGCACCTCGCTCGCGAGGACGGTGCGCACGTCGGTCCGCGCGTCGAGGTCGTCGGTCACGATCAGATCCTCGGGGAGGAGCACTTCGACCGATCGACTCTCGGCCTGCGCGAGGATCTCGGCGGCGAGCTCGATGCGCTCGGCCTCGACCAACGAATCGGCCATGTCGTATCCGCGTGCGGCGAGGAAGGTATTGGCCATGCCGCCGCCGAGAACCAGCAGATCGAGGCGCGGCAGCAAGTTCATCAGGGTGTCGGCCTTGCCCGACACCTTGGCGCCACCGACCACTGCGGCGAACGGCCGGGCGGGCTCGGTCAACAGACCCTCCAGGATCTCGACCTCGCGATGGAGCAGCCGGCCGGCGGCGCTACGGGCGAGCCGTTCGGGGACGCCGACGGTCGAGGCGTGGGCTCGATGCGCGGAGCCGAACGCGTCGTCGACGTAGACCTCGGCGAGCTTTGCCAGTTGATCGGCGAACTCGGCATCGTTGGCGGTCTCGCCCGGATGGAAGCGCAGGTTCTCGAGCAGGCAGATGCCGCCCGGCTGGAGCGCTTCGATCGCTGCCCGCGCGGGCTCGCCGGTGCACGAGTCGGCGAAGGCGACCGGGCCGTCGAGCAGCTCGGCCAGCCGCCGCGCGATCGGGCGCAGGCTGAAATCGGGATCCGGCGCGCCGTCGGGGCGGCCGCAGTGCGACATCAGGGCGAGCCGCGCCCCGGCGTGCTGCAGTTCGCGCAGGGTCGGCAGGGCGGCGGTCAGGCGCGTGTCGTCCATCACCGCACCGTTCTCGAGCGGCACGTTGAAGTCGACGCGCACCAGCACGGCGATGCCCTGCAGTTGATCGAGATCGAGGTCTTCGAGGCTACGTAGTCGGGTCATGCGTCTCCTGCTTGTTCGGTCCGGCGAGCTCCAGAAGATCGGCCAGCCGGCTGGCGTGGGCCCACTCGTTGTCGTACCAGGCGACGACGCGGTAGAGCCGCTCGCCGACCACGCGCGTGAGCTGGAGATCGACCACCGCCGATGCCGGCTCACGCAGGAAGTCCGAGGAGACCAACTCCTCGTCGGTGACCGCCACGATACCGGCCAGCTCGTTACCGGCCGCCTCGCCGAACAGGGCGTTCACCTGCTCGGTCGAGGGGTCACGATCGAGATTCACCACCAGGTCGATCAGCGAGACATTGGGGGTCGGGACGCGGATGGCGAAGCCGTCGAGCCGCCCCTTCAACTGCGGCAGGATCCGGATCGCCGCGCCGACCGCGCTGGTGGTGGTCGGGATCATGTTCAGGGCCGCCGCTCGCGCTCGCCGCGGATCTGCGTGTGGCGACTCGAGCAGGCTCTGGTCGTTGTTGTAGCTGTGTACGGTGTTGAAGAGCGCCTGCCGCACTCCGTAGGCGCGATCGAGCAGGTAGAGCAGCGGCACCAGGCAGTTCGTGGTGCACGAAGCGCCGCTCAGGATGTGATGACGATCGGCGTTGTAGTCCCGGTGGTTGACGCCCATGCAGATCGTCAGGTCCATGCCGCTGGCGTTGGCCGACACGACCACCTTGCGCACCGTGCCGCCCAGGTGGGCGGCGGCGCGGTCGCGATCCTTGCAGAACCCGGTCGCGTCGACCACGATGGTCGCCGGCGACTCGCTCCAGGGGATGCGCGCGATCTCCGATTGTCTGAACGCAAGGACTTCGGCGTCGTCGACCAGCAGGCGGCCGGGCGCCGCGCCGATCTCGCCCGGAAACCTGCCGTGGAGCGTGTCGCGCGCGATCAGTCTCGACAGCTGTTCGGCCTCGGCGACGTCGTTGACGGCCACCAGCCGCAGCGCCGGGCGCTCGCGAGCGATCCGGAGCAGCGCTCTGCCGATGCGGCCGAGGCCGTTGATTGCGAAGGGTATGGGCATGGAACCTCGGGCCGTCGTGTATCTTCCTCTACTCGTGAGGGACGAACAAGGGCACCCCGCTCCGACCGGCCCGCTGATTCTCGGGATCGAGACTTCGTGTGACGACACCGCGTGTGCGGTCCTGGACGGCCGCGGCCGCGTGCTGGCCTCGGTGGTGTCGAGCCAGCTCGACGTGCATCGGCCGTTCGGGGGAGTGGTGCCCGAGATCGCCTCGCGTGAGCATCTGCGCAACTGGCTTCCGGTCGAGGCCGAAGCGCTGGAGCGCGCCGGCATCGAGCTGAGCGATGTCGACACGGTCGCAGCGACTCGGGGCCCCGGCCTGATCGGCGCGCTGCTGGTGGGGCTGTCGCTCGGCAAGGCGCTCGCCTACAGTCTGCGGGCCTCGTTCCACGCGGTGCACCACCTCGAGGGCCACATCTATTCGCCCTATCTGGGAGCCGCCGGCGAGCCCGCTCGCGAGCCGCCCGCGAGCTTCGTCGCGCTGGTCGTCTCGGGCGGCCATACGAGTCTCTACCGGGTCGCGGCCGGGAGCGTCACGGCGCTGGCCGAGACCCGGGACGACGCCATGGGGGAGGTGTTCGACAAGGTCGGCAAGCGACTCGGACTGCCATACCCGCAGGGCCCGGTGGTTGATCGACTGGCCGAGTCGGGCGACCCGGCGATGCACCCCTTTTCGGTCGCCGCCTGTAGCGACGGCAGCACCGACTTTTCCTACTCGGGGCTCAAGAGTCAGACCCTGCTGGCGATCGAAGCGCTGGAGCGGCAAGGAGTCCGGGCGCCCGCGGGCGGTGTCGACGACGGATTTCCGCGGCAGCTGACCGACCTCCTGGCCGGCTTCCGTGTCGCCGCCGTGGGTCAGATCCTCGATCGGCTGGAGCGCGTTCGATCGAGCGAGCCGTTCGACCATCTTGCGGTCTCCGGCGGTGTGGCCGCGAACCGCCTGCTGCGGCGGGAGATCACCCGCTGGTGTGCCGATCGTGACGTCGAGCTCGAGCTCGTGTCCCTGGAGTACTCGGGCGACAACGCGGCGATGATCGCCCACGCGGCCCTTCGCCGCGAGCGCGCGGGGGCTGCCCACGACGATCCGCTCGAGGCCGAAGCGGCGAGTCGGATCGCCTTCTGACCAGTGTTCGTGCGCATATCCGCATCAGTTAAGGAGAACTGGACTCGGAGTGCAGAACTGGGCGACAATGGTCGTTCTACTGCATTGAAGTCTTGGTGGAGTTTAGGAGTGGGAGTTACAGAGGTGAGAAATACTACGATGAGATCGAGATCTCTTCATCTGATCGCGATCGCTCTGATTGTGCTGCCGTATCCCGTGGTGCCGGCAACGATAACCGTCGACGGAACCGACGGTGTCGTTGCGGTGGACGGTGTCTGCACGCTGCCCGAAGCGATCGTCAACGCCAACGACGACGCGGCGACCCATCCCGACTGCGCAGCGGGCGCTCTCGCGGACGACATTCTGCTCAGCGGCAACGTGACGCTCACCGCCAGAAACAACGGCGCTCCAGGGTCGGGCAACGGCCTGCCCGTGATCTCCTCGCCGATGACGATCGAGGGCGGGGGCTACGCGATCAGCCGTGACCCCGGGAGTGAAGCCTTCCGGTTCTTCCGGATCCAGGCCGTCGGCGGCGATCTGACCCTGAACGACGTCACCGTCAGCGGTGGTCTGATCTCCAACACCTCCGCCATCAGCCTCGGCGGCGCCATCTTCAACAACGGCGGTGTGCTGACCCTGAATAACAGCACGCTGGCGGGGAACAAGGCGGTCGCTGCGGGCACCTCGTATGCTTACGGCGGCGCCCTCTACAACAAGGGCATTGCGACCCTCACCAACAGCGCCGTGACGGACAATGCCGCCGAGGTGATCGACGTCGATCTGTCGGGCCAGCGGGCCCTGGGCGGCGGCATCGCCAACTGCGCCCTCGGGTGTTTCGGTCAGTCACCTGACCTGATCCTCACCGGCACGACCGTGTCCGGCAATTCGGCCACCGTCATCACCCCCGTCGGCTCCACCGACACCGGCGGCGCCTATGGCGGCGGCGTCTACAACTTCGACGGCAGTGCAACCTTGACCAACAGCACGGTCTCGAACAACTCGGTCTACGTGAGCGACGAGACGGGGTTCGCGCTGGCCAGCGGCGGTGGGGTCCTGGTGGTCTACGCGGATCTCTTCCTGGTGAACTCGACGCTGTCGGGCAACGCCACGGCCGCTCCGGGCGCCGACGCGCTGGGCGCGGCGATCGACTACTTCGGGTTCGGAACGAACCCTGCAATCGAGATCTCGAATACCTTGCTCGGCAATCACCTGACGGGCTACACCTGCTTCAGCATCGACGGCACGCAGGACTTCGGCAACAACCTCGCGGACGACACGACCTGTGGCACGATTCCCGACACCCTGACCGGACTCGACCCGGCTCTCATGAACAACGGCGGTCCGACCCAGACCAACGCCCTGATGCCGGGTAGTACGGCGATCGACGCGGCCGGAGATTGCGGGCTGGCCGAGGACCAGCGCGGCGTGCCGCGCCCCGTCGGTTTCTGCGACAGCGGCTCGTTCGAACTCCTGGACTGCTCGGCGCCGCAGGGCGAGGACTTCATCGTGCCGGATGGCATCACCTCGACCGAAGAGACCTTCGAGACCTGCACCTCGCTGACGGTCAACGATCGCGACGTCGTCGCTCCGGACGGGCACCTGATCCTACGCACCGCGGGCACCGTGGTGATCAACAACGGCTTCCAGTGCGGAGTCGGCGCTCGGCTGACGGTCGAGAACGACGATCTCATCGTGATGCCGGACCAGCAGTAGCCGATTTTCATCGATCGGGCGAATCGGCCGACCTTCGGGTCGGCTTTTTCGTATCTAGGGGAAGCTGGTCATCGGATATCGTGACGGTATGCGACCGTCTGACCGTTGGCTGATAGCCATCGCCCTGGTGCTGATCGATCTGTTCATCTTCGTCGCTCCTCTCACCGGCCTGTTCGCGGCCTGGGTACTGATCGCGCGTCCCGCCTGGTTCAGACGCTGGGTCGACGAGCTCTACTCCAGCTGATGCGCGGGCTCCCGGAACCGGTCGCGTGGTGTCTGGCGATGACGCTCGCGGCCTCGACGGCGTCCGGGGACGACGAAATCGCAGCTCGCGACTATCAAGCGCTCCAGGAGTGGCGGTTCGGCGCCGCGACGCCCCTGCCGGCGACCGGCGTCACGTTGATCCATGAGGATGCCGTGTGGCGCCTCGAGAGCGGCGAGGTCAGCCTCCAGGAGCCGACCTCGGATGGGAGCCCGACCGGTCTGGTGTTCGAGGGGCGCGGGCGCTTTCGAATGACGGTCGCCGACCCCTTCGAACTGGCTCAGCTGCGTCGCTTCGCGGGCGTCGAGGATCTCGTGGCGCTCGACGAGCCGTTCAGCAAGCTGGTGCTGCGCAGCTCGGACAGCGACTACTTCGCGGGCTTGGAGGCCAGTGACGGCGGCTATCGCGTGAGCCCTCTCGCCCGCGAGCGCCACGATTTCTGGCTCCGGATCCGACGTCTGGACGCCGACTCACGCGTGATCAGCGCGCTGCTCAACCCCGGAGATAAGTTCCTGCGCGTCGACGTCAAGACCGACCGCTTCGGCTGGCTGACCTACGACTACACGTCTCGTCGGCATGAGGAGATCCGGCTCGAGCGATTCAACAAGCGCTATTCGTTCCTCGAGCAGTGGCTGAGCCTGGACAGCGCCGCGGAGCGCCGGCCCTCGGGTCGTCCGGGCGAGTTCGAGGGTCGGGCGCTCGACGTCCGCCACGTGGACATCGCCGCCAGCCTGATCCGTCAAGGGAAGGACCCGGGAGTGAGCGAGACGGCGCGCTCGACGATCAACGGCGACTTCGTGGCGCGGGTCGAGCTCAGCGCCGCGCGCGACGGCCTACGCGCCCTGCAGTTCTATCTGCACCCGTTCGCCGAAGTGCGAGCGGTCCGAGACGAGTCCGGCCGCGAGCTCCGATTCCTACGCGACCACATCGGTGGCCGCAGTAGCGGCATCGACAAGCGGATCTACGACCATTCGCTGGTCGTACTGCTGCCGGCGCCGCTCGTGGCCGGCGCCGTCAAGACGCTCGAGTTCGACTACGAGTTCGAGATCCGCAACTTCATGCCCGGGCGCGCCTGGTACCCGGGCGTCGACACCATCGATACGGCGCTGCGCGACCTGCACACCGCGCGGCTCGAGGTCACGACGCGCGACCGCTACGACGTGCGCGCGATGGGGGTGCTCGAGGACGAGCGCACCGAAGGCGACCTCGTGACCCGGGTGTGGCGGATCGAGCGGCCGGTGAAGATGGCGACCTTCGCCACTGCGCGCAAGGTCCAGGAGAGCCGCATCCCGGGCGGCAAGCTGCCGGAGGTGGTGGTCTTCTCGACGCCGATCGGCTCCAGCGGCGAGGAGGGACTGGGCGAGATCGCTGCCGACGTGCAGGCCAGCTTCGGCTTCTTCGAGAGCCTGCTGGGCGTTGAGCTGCCGATCGAGCGCATCCAGACGACCCTGATCCAGAGCTCTCACGGGCAGGCGTTCGATGGCTTCCTGCACCTGTCCGAAGACGCCGCCTTCCGCAACCGCACCGGCCCGGTCGAGCTGTTCATCGCGCACGAGGTCGCCCACCAGTGGGCCGGACATGGGATCGGCTGGGCGAGCTACCGTGACCAGTGGTTGAGCGAGGGACTGGCACAGTACCTGGCGCTGCTCTACATGAAGGAGAATGTCGAGGGCGGCGACGAGCTCTTCCTGGAAGCGATCCAAGCGCACACCAACGAGATCACCGGTTCGATCAAGTCGACTCTGAGCCCCTTCTCGCGCGGCAGCCTGCCGCTCGACAACAAGCTCGCGGCGGGCCGGGTCGGACCGGTCGGACACGGCTACCGGGCGGCGGTCGGGGAAGCGCCCGCGGCCTTTCTCTCTCAGTCGTATCGCAAGGGCGCGCTGGTGCTGTACATGCTGGAGCGGCTGATCGGCCTGTCGGATGCCGGCGAGGGCGCCTTCCGCGACGTGCTGCGTGACTTCTGTTCCGCGAACGTCGGCCGATACCCGAGCACCGATGACTTCCGAGCCGCCGTCGAGCGTCGGGTCGGTGGCGACTGGGAGTGGTTCTTCGATCAGTGGGTCTACGGCAGCGCCGTGCCGAGCTACCGTTGGAAGGCGAGCGTCGACGCGCACGCCGCCGGCGGCCACCGGGTCGAGATCGACGTCTCCCAGAGCGACGTGCCGGACGGATTCCGCATGCCGGTGCCGGTGCGGTTGGAGTTCTCGGACGGTGACCACGCGGACTACCTGGTGACGGTCGACAAGCCTCAGCAGACGCTCGAGATCCTGGTCGACCGGCGACCTCGGAAGGTGGTCTTCAATCCCGACTACGCGGTTCTCGCCACCACCGGCAAGCGCTGATCCGTGGCTCGACATTGGTGCCTGCATGGTAGGTTGGCGACGTTTTTCGAAGGAGGAAAGATCCCATGCGCAGCATCAGAACACCAGGTCTCGCGCTGTCCTCACTGCTTCTAGTGACCGCCGTCGCCGGGGCGCAGCCGCTCCATTTTGAAGACACGATCATCCAAGCGGAGAAGAACAACCAGAAACACGTCAAGGCGATCACCCAGACCCTGGTGATGCCGTTCGACGCCCCCGACGGCGGCATGGTGTGTGGGAGCTACGGCAACACCCTCAGCAACGGCAACCGCGGTTCCGTCGAGGTGGACGTCGAGATCCAGCGCGCCGACGGCAGTGTCGAGACCAAGAAGTTCTCCGAGAAGGTCTCCAAGAACGCGATGAGCGAGTGCCGCGACACCGGAGCGCTCGAGATCGGCGACTTGATGATCTTCGACTTCGTGTTCAAGAACCTGCCGAAGCTGAAGCTCAATGACAGTCGTCAGGACTTCGTCGAGATCAGCGGCGCTTTCACGACCCTCGACCGACCCGGCCTGCCGGGCACCGGGGCGGGTGGCTCGGGCGTTCTCTCCGACGCCGATCAGGCGGCGGTCGTGACCCTCCGCAACTGGGCCAAGGGCTCGCGCGGCGCGGCGCTCCGGTTCGAGTCCAAGGGCGTCATCGTCGACTGGCGATTGACCCCCAGCGGCTCGGAGAAGCTGCCGGGCTTCCACAGCTCGATCTCGAAGGCGGTCGCCGCCTTCTGCAACATCGTCAAGAACTGCTAGCGGGACCTTCTCACGGGCTCGCGGACCGCTCTATTCCCATCGGAAGAGCCGGACGGAGAGCAGCGTTCCGATGATCAGGAAGGCTGCGAGCCAGGCGAGTTCGCCGGTGCGCGTCGACAGCGGGTCGCCCATCCAACGGGTCTGGAGCGTCTAGACGACGTGTGTCCGCGGCAGCAGGTCGGACACCGCGAGGACCCTGGCCGGCATGATCTGGCGGGGCAGGGCCGCTCCCGACAGGAGTATCAGCGGGAAGAACATGGGCATGCCGACCGTCTGGGCTACGCGCGTGGTCGGCGCCAAGCTGGCGATCAGATAGCGAGCGTGGGTGCGCTACTATCCGCGTCACATGAACCCCCTGAGGATTCTGGGTGGAGCTGCGTTCCTGCTGCTGTGCGCGTGCGGTCCGGTGGACGAGGGACCAGCCGGCGCGCTGCCATCGGATCGCGATCTCCCGCGCCCCGGCGGCACGCTCGTGATCACCAACCGCTCGGACGTCGACACGATCAACGACCTCGTCAGCGACGGCTCGAACCACGGACGTGACATCGAGCGGTTCCTGTTCCAGCAGCTGGTGCGGGAGCGCCCCGACTTCCAGGAGGGCCCCCCGACCTTCGAGCCGCAGCTCGCAGAGCGCTGGGAATTCAGCGACGACGGCAAGACCCTGACCTTCCATCTGCGGGCTGCTGAGTGGAGCGACGGCGTGCCGCTGACGGCTGAGGACGTGCGCTGGAGCTGGATCGCTCAGACCGCTCCCGAGGTGGCGTGGCGCCAGCGTAACCGCAAAGAGGGGATCCAGGATGTCGAAGTGGTGGATGAGCGCACCGTGCGATTCCACTTCTCGACCGCCTATCCGGATCAGCTCGACGACGCCAACGCCGGCGTCATCCTGCCGCGGCACGCCTGGGGCGCGAAGCCGTTCTCCGAGTGGCGAACGGCTGGGAGCTGGTTCGTCGACACGATCGTCTCGAGCGGTCCGTTCGTTCTGACGAGCTGGGAGCCGAGCCAGGAGATGGTGCTCGAGCGCAACCCGCGCTATGGCCGTAGCGGCCGACCGTTACTCGATCGGGTGATCGTGCGCATCGTGCCCGAGAAGACCACCCAGATCAATCAGCTGCTGGGCGGCGAGCTGGACTATGTGCGAGTCGTTCCGGCTGACCAGATCGAGCGCCTCGAGCAGAGCGAGCGGACCGCCGTGGTCTCGTCGGCCGGCCGCAACTTCGACTATCTCTGCTGGAACACCCGCCATCCGATGCTGACCAGCGCCGAGGTGCGGCGCGCGCTGACGCTGGCGACCGATCGCCAGGCGATCGTCGACTCGATCTACGGCGACTACGCCCGGGTCGCGGTCACTTCAGTGCCCGCTTCGACCTGGGCGTTCGACGACTCGCTCGAGCCGTGGCCGTACGATTCATCTGCGGCGTCGCGGCTGCTGACCACGGCCGGATTCGCGGACGCCGACGGCGATGGCATCGTCGAGCGAGCCGGCGAGCCACTCGAGATCGAGCTCCTGGTCCAGAGCGGCAATCGGGTCCATATCGATGCCGCGACCCTGCTCCAGGCGCAGTTGCGGCGATCCGGGGTCAGCCTCGTGATCCGCCAGGTCGAGTTCAAGACCTGGCTCGAGCGTCTGAAGAATCAGGACTTCGAGGCGGCGATCGGTGGCTGGTTCATCCCCACCTCGCTCGACATGTCCTTCGCGTTCCATAGCCGGGAGATCGGCAGCTACAACTTCGGCAGCTACTCGAACCCGGAGGTCGATCGACTTCTGGACGCCGCCGCGGCGACGCTCGCCACCGAACCCCGGACCGAGCTTCTCCACCAGGTGCAGGCGATGTTGCATCAGGAGCAGCCCTACACCTTCCTGTGGGAGCCGCTGTTGATCGATGGGCGCAGCCAGCGAGTGCGGGACAGTCGGCCGAACGCCCTCAGCTCGTACTACTCCATCGACGATTGGTGGCTCGACGGGCCGCGCTAACCTGGCCTTGGCTAGTTTCGATCTCTCAGGAGCTTTTTCACCAGGTACGACAGAAACTGGGCGGCCATGCGACCGGAAGCGCGCCCGGGACCGCTCGACAGACCGACGACCGCGCTCGCCCCCTCGACCGCTGGCGGGATTCAAGTGCGCCACAGATCGTGGGCGCGAACTGACCTGCCTTACCTGGACCTGAGGGAGTCTGCCGGCGCACCGGAGGTTCCGGCGTGTGGCCGGTCGCATCGGCGTGGCCGGTCGCGAGGCCGCCTGGCGATTCGGATCGGGATCCCGCGGGCAAGCTCGTGAACAAGGTCCTGAGAACTCTGAACTAGACGTTCTAGTCTGATCCGAGAAGGTCAGCTTAGATCCAGATTGCCAACACAGCCATCAACACAAGTCCGAGGGTGGCGAAGAGCCACTTCATGAATCGACTGCCGGGGCGCAGGAACTCGTCCTGGATGATGTCGAGCGAGGCGATGTAGATGAAGGTGCCGGCGGTGAGCGCCAGAACCGTGGCCTCTAGGTGCGATTCCGAGCCGCCGCCGCCGAGCAGG
>JAJCXP010000313.1 GCA_029263375.1 Acidobacteriota bacterium
CACCGGCGTGCTCTGGATCGGTACGCTGGGAGGCGGCCTGTCGCGCTTCGACGCCGCGCGCGGCACCTTCTCCCACTTCCAGCACCGCTCCGGTGACCCGGCGAGCCTCGGCAGCGATCGCGTCGAGGTCGTGTATCAGGACCGCCAGCGCCGACTCTGGGTCGGCAGCGACGGCGCCGGGCTCGCGCAGTTCCATCAACACCGCGCCGAGTTCGAGCCCATCGAGCTCCTTCCCGGTGAGCGGGTCAGCGTCACCGGCATCTTGCAGGACCGCACCGGAGTCCTCTGGATCGGCAGCCGGCGATCGGGTCTGTTCAGCTACGACCCGGCGACGTCCGAGCGAGCCCACTACGCCCACGATCCCGCCGACGATGGGTCGCTGAGCGACGATCGGGTCGCGGCGCTTCTCGAAGACCGCGCGGGGGAGCTCTGGGCTGCCACGGACGGTGGCGGCCTGAACCGCCTGGACCGGGCAACCGGCTCGTTCGAGCGCCTCCGACATGACCCGGGAGATCCGGGCTCGATTGCCTCGGACACCGTCCGCGCCATCTTCGAGGACAGTTCCGGCACGCTCTGGATCGGCACCGACGCCGGGCTCGACGAGTGGCATCCGCAGAGCCGCGCCTTCGCCCACTACTCGCACGACCCGAATCTGCCCTACACCCTCAGCCACGACAGCGTGATCTCGATCGCCGAGGATCGGGGCGGCGTGCTCTGGGTCGGGACCTACGGCGGCTTGAACAAATGGAACCGCGCCACCGAGGCGTTCAAGCACTACCGGCACTCGGCGAACGACGCCACCCAGCTCGGTGACAGCTTCGTCACGTCGTTCGCCGCCGGCCCCGACGGCAAGACCTTCGTCGGCACCATCGGAGGACTGAGCCTGCTCGACCCGGTCGACGGCTCGTTCGTCAACTACCGGCACGATCCGGACGACCCGATGAGCCTGAGCGACAACCGAGTGATGGCGCTCCACGCCGATCGGAACGGCACGCTCTGGGTCGGCACCCGCGGTGGTGGCCTCGATCGCATGGATCCGTCGACCGGCATGGTGACCCGCTTTCCAGCGGCGCCTGGCAGCCCGGACGGGCTCTCGAGCGCCGGGATCACCTCCGTGCTCGAGGATTCACGCGGCCGGGTCTGGGTCGGCACCATCGCCGGCGGCCTCTATCGGCTCGATCCCGCTACCGGCCGCTTCCGGCGGTACGGCCACGACCCGGACGATTCTTCGAGCCTTTCGACCGATCGGGTGCTGGCGCTCTACGAAGATCGTCGTGGTCTCCTCTGGGTCGGCACCTATGGCGGTGGTCTGAACCGGTTGGACCCCGAAACCGAGCGCTTCGCCGCCTTCAGGAGGGGCGACGCCGATGGACTGCTCAGTGACGACGTGTGGGCAATCGTCGAAGACCCGGATGAGAACCTGTGGCTCGGCACCCGCGGCGGCGGTCTCAGCGTCTGGCCGGCCGAGGATCGCCGAGCCGGGCGGAGCCGCTTTCGCAGCTACACCACCCAGCAGGGTCTGCGAAACAACGTCGTCTACAGCGTCCTGGTCGACGACGCCGAACAGGTCTGGATCAGTAGCAGCCGCGGCCTGTCGAGATTCGAGCCCGGGACCGAGGAGCTCACCCACTACGACGAAAGCCACGGTCTGCAGGGCAACGAGTTCAACTTCGGCGCCGCCTACCGCTCGGCGCGCGGTGAGCTCCACTTCGGCGGCATCAACGGCTTCAACGTCTTCCGGCCGGCGGATCTCGATATCGGCAGCTATCACGCGCCGGTCGTGCTGACTCGCGCCCGAATCGGCAACCGGCAGGCGGCAGCGGTGACCAATGCCGGGGTCGAAGCGTTCGAAATCGAGCACCGGGACCGCTTCTTCGAGCTCGAGTTCGCAGCGCTCGACTTCGCGGCGCCCGAGCAGCCCACCTACCGCTACCGGATCGACGGCCTCGAGGACGGCTGGGTCGATCTCGGGACCCGGCGGACGATCGGCTACGCCAACCTCGACCCCGGCGGCTACACGGTCCGGATCGCGGCCTCGAACTACGACGGCAGCTGGAACTCCAACGAGCTGAGCGTGAGGCTCGACGTCCGGCCGGCGCCCTGGAACGGTCCGCCGGCGCGCGCGCTCTACGTTCTGGCCGCGGGCCTGGCGCTGGTCGCCGCACGACGCGCCTACCACCGGCGCCTGGAGCGGGTGGGCGAGCTGGCAGCCGCCACCAAAGCCAGGGAGCTGGCGGAGTACGCGAGTCGGACCAAGTCCCAGTTCCTGGCCAACATGAGCCACGAGATCCGGACACCCCTGAACGGCGTTCTCGGCATGGTCGAGCTGCTCCAGCGCACTCCCCTCTCCAACTCCCAGGGCCGCTTCGCCGCGACGGCGGCTCGTTCCGCCGGACACCTCCTGAATCTCCTCAACGACCTGCTCGACCTGTCCAAGATCGAAGCCGGCAAGCTACAGCTCGAGTCGGTCGCGTTCGACCTGCGCCAACTGGTCGAGGAGGTGGTCGAGCTGTTCGCGGAGAGCGCACAGCAGAAGGGCCTGCACGCACTGTGTGCGATTCCCGAGGACACACCCACCCGGCTCCTCGGCGACCCGACCCGGCTGCGCCAGGTCTTGGGGAATCTGATCGGTAACGCGATCAAGTTCACCTCCACAGGGCACGTCCTGGTGCGGGTCGCGGCGCAGGCCGGCAGCCATTCGGATGCCGTGGAGGTGAGGTTCTCGGTCACCGACACCGGGATCGGCATGGCGGCCGAGACCCAGAAACGGGTGTTCGAGTCCTTCCGACAGGCGGACGGCTCGACCACCCGCAAGTACGGTGGTACCGGGCTCGGCCTGTCGATCTCGAAGCAGCTGGTCGAGAGAATGGGCGGCGAGATCGAGGTCCGCAGCCGTCCGGGCGAGGGCTCCCGCTTCAGCTTCGCGATCGCCTTCGGGCTGCAGGATCCCGATCGCAAGGCGGTCGCCGCTCCCAGCTTCCCAGCCTTGACCGCTCTGATCGTTCACGCCAGCGATGCCGGCGCGGAGCTGCTCGGCGAACGGCTCGGCGAGTGGGGCGTGCGGGCGCGGACGGTCGACACCCTCGAGGGCGTCGAGCCGGGCGCCTACGATCTCGCTTTCATCGACACCGGCCTGCTCGGACCGGAGCGCTCGCCCGCCTGGTCGGCGCTCACCGAGATCGCCGGCTGCAGCCGCACCGCGCTGCTGGCGCCGGTTCAGTTCCAACACGAAGCACAGGCGTTGCAAGCGGGCGCGGAGGTGTGCATCGTCAGGCCTGAGCGGCGCTCCGACCTGCTGCGCTTCGTGGCGGGCCCCGACGCTCTGGCCTCGCTCGAGACCCCGGAGGAGGGGACCGCTGTCGAGCCCGGGGTGCGACCTCCGAGAGTCCTGGTGGCGGAAGACGACTCCACCAATCAAACGATCGTCGGAGCGATGCTCGAAAGCCTGGGCGTCACCGCCGAGATCGTCGGCGACGGCTTGCGAGCCATCGAGGCGACCCGGCGAGAGTCCTTCGACCTGGTGCTGATGGACTGCCAGATGCCCGACATGGATGGCTACGAGGCCAGCCAGGCGATTCGCCGTCACGAGCAGCGTGCGGCACTGGACCCCACTTCTGTCGCCATCGCCCGCTCGGTGCCGATCGTCGCCATGACCGCCAGCGCCATGACCGGCGAGCGAGCGCGTTGTGCCGCCGCGGGCATGGACGACTACCTGGGCAAGCCGTTCAACTGCGAAGATCTCGAGCTGACCCTCGCCCGGCACCTCGGAACCCGCTGGCGGCGCCCCCGGGCTCGGCCCCAGGAGGCACTCCCGGAGGTCGCCTCCGAGTCGGTCTCGCCGATCGACTCACGGCGACTGGAGATCATTCGCTCTCTCGCTGGTGACGGCGGCGACGAGCTGCTGCACACCGTGGTCCAGAGCTTCACCGAAGATGTGCCCGCGATGCTGGCAACAATTCGCGAAGCTCTGGAAACGGGCGAGCCGGTGGCCGTTGAGCGCAGCGCCCACCGGCTGAAATCGAGCAGTGCCAATCTCGGAGCGGTCAATCTCTCGCGACTGGCCGCCGAGCTCGAAGCGCTCGCCAACGATCGGCGCACCGACGGCGCCGAGCACCTGATCTCGCGCATCGAGGACGCGTTCACGCAAGCACGAAGGATCCTGGAGGACACATGTCATCGAGCAGCCTAATCACACCTACCCCCCGAGCCGGCCGCGACCGCGTCGTGCTGGTGGTCGACGACGAGAAGATGATGCGTCTGCTCGCCCGCCAGTCGCTCGAGCGCTCAGGCTTCAAGGTCGTCGAGGCGCAGGACGGCGCCACCGCGCTCGACTGCTTTCACGACCAGCACCCGGACATGGTGCTGCTCGACGTGCAGATGCCGAACAAGGACGGTTTCGAGGTCTGCCGCGAGATCCGGAGCTCGCCGTTCGGGCACTTCACGCCAATCATGATGATGACCGGCCTCGACGACGTGGCTTCGATCGAGCGCGCCTACGAGGCGGGCGCCACTGACTTCATCAACAAGCCGCTCAACTGGCTGGTACTGGGCCACCGCCTCGAGTACATCCTGCGCTCGAGTCGTTCCTCGGAGCGGCTGCGCGAAAGTCAGGCCAAGCTCTCCAACGCCCAGCGAATCGCCAAGCTCGGCTACTGGGAGTGGATTCCGGACCAGGACCGACTCTACTGCTCGAGCGAACTGCGGCGGATCTTCGGCATCCCGACCGGGCACCGCCCCACCAATCTCGAGGAGCTGACAATGTTCATACACAGCGAACAGCGGCAGCGCTTCCGCGAGGCCGTTCGCGAGCTCCTCACCGGCGGCGCTGCCGTCGGCGACCTCGAGTTCAAGGTGCACACCGGCGCCGGGGGCGAGCGCTTCGTGCGCCAGTACACAGAGGCCCTGCTCGACGAAGACGCCCGGGTGACTCGGATCTCGGGCACGATCCAGGACGTCACCGGGCAGCGCGAGGCCGAGGAGAAGGTCCGCTACATGGCGTATTACGACGCCCTCACCGGCCTGCCGAATCGACGCTCGTTCACCGAGAACCTGCAGCGCGTCCTCGAGGATCCGCGCTTCCGCAACGATTCGACGGCGGTCCTGTTCATCGACCTCGACCGACTCGACGTGGTCAACGAGAGCCTCGGCAGGCCGGCCGGCGACGAGCTAGTGCGCCTGGCGGCTTTGCGCCTGGTGGCCAGCGGGCGCTCGACCGACATGGTCGCGCGAGCGACCCACGGCCGCAGTCAGCACGTGGTGTCGCGCTTCGACGGCGACGAGTTCGTCGTGCTGCTCACCCAGCTGGTCGACGTCGAGGCCACGGCGGCGGTCGCCGACCGCGTCCGCAACGCCCTCGCGGAGCCGTTCGAGGTCGGCGACCAGGAGATCTTCGTCTCCGCCAACGTCGGTATCGGTGTGTTCTCGCACGATGGTGAGACGGCTGAGCAGCTGCTGCGCAACGCCCACCTCGCCGCCCAGCACGCCAAGGAGACCGCCGGCGACGGCTGCCAGTTCTACACCCACTCGCTCAACGAAGCCGCCCGCGAGCGTCTCACGCTCGAGGCCGACCTGCGCCGCGCCGTCGAGCGCGGCGAGTTCGAGCTCCACTACCAGCCGCAGTTCCGGGTCGCCGACGACGCTATCGTCGGCGCCGAGGCACTGATCCGCTGGCGTCACCCCGAACAGGGACTGGTGTCGCCGCTCACCTTCATCCCGCTGTGCGAGGAGATCGGCCTGATCCACGAGGTCGGCGCCTGGGTGCTCGAGACCGCGTGCCGACAGGCGAGGGAGTGGCAGCGAGCGTACGACCCGGACCTCCGGATCAGCGTCAACATCTCCAACCGCCAGTTCGGCGGCAACCGCCTGACGCCCGCCATTCGGGACCTGCTGGCGACGACCGGCATCGCACCCGGAACGCTCGAGCTCGAGCTCACCGAAAGCGTGATCCTGGGGGCCGACGACGACGACCTGACGCAGCTCGCCGATCTGCGCCGCCTGGGCCTGAAGCTCGCCATCGACGACTTCGGCACCGGCTACTCGTCGCTCAGCTACCTGACCCGGTTTCCGGTCGACGCCCTGAAGATCGACCGCTCCTTCATCCGCGAGGTCCCGGGCCGGGAGCACCAGGAATCGCTGGCCAAGGCGATCATCGCCATGGGCCAGAGCCTCGGTCTGCGGGTGATCGCGGAGGGGGTCGAGACCGAGGACCAGCTCGCCTTCCTGCGCGCGCACGACTGTGAGGAGCAGCAGGGATTCCTGATGGGGCGGCCGGTGGTCGCCGAAGAGTTCGGGCAACGGCTTGCCGCGGCCGCGGCGGAGGCTCACTCTCAGGCCAGCTGACTCACCCGCGGGTGAGCTTATTTCTCGAACAGCTTGAGCACAGTCAGAAGGAGAGAGAAGCCGCTGTCCGGGCCGGCCACCGCGACGCCGACGTCCAGGTTGATCACCGTCTGCCACGGGCCGACCACGGTCCCGGCAATGCCCGCGCCCGCCAGCAGCTCACGGTCGAGCGCGCTCTGCTGATCGGTCGCCCAGGCGACGTCGCCCACCAGGTTCAGCCGGAACGCTCCGGCGACGTCGAAGCCGTAGGAGAGGTGGGTCGCCAGAACCTCCTCTGCCTTGACCTTGTCGCTCTGGTAGCCGTGAATCTGCACGTCGCTGAAGACACCGAACTCGTACTTGCTGAAACGGTCGAGCCGGCTACCGTCGAGATACTCGATCTCGGCGCCGAACTTGAGGAAGTTCGGCAGGTGCCAGGTCTTGCCGACGCCCGCGCCCCACCGGAGGTAGGTGTCGGAGTCGGGATCGAACTCGGTGTTGCCGGGTAGGCCCCAGGGGTCCCACTGACCGCGCAGGTTGTAGGTACCTCCCAGCCTGAGTCGGTAGCCGTTGCGGTTGTAGCGCCCGGTGACACTGAAGCCATGCTTGAGATGGTCACTCGGTACGACGAACTCGGGAGCGGTGTCATCGGCGCGACCGAATTTCGCCCACTCGAGCTCGTACTCGAGGTCGAGCTTGAAGAAGTTGCCGATCGGCCGGCCAAGCTTGATGTCGAAGCTGGGCGTGAGCAGCTCGACGTCCTCACCTTTGGCCTCGACGCCGCTCCGGAATCGGGAATCGGTGCGGGCGAAGGCGATCCCGAACAGGTCGAGGCCGAGGTCGAACTTGCTGTCGCGGAAGCTCGGATCGGTGATCGCCACGCTGACCAGCGGCCCGGCGAAGAAGACGTTGGCCTGGGTGCCGGTACCGCGCCAGTCGAACCAGAGCCAATTGATACCCGCCAGCGGCACCGGGAAGTCGAGTGACTCGTCGTGGAGCACTCCGCCGACCAGGAAGCGCCGGCTGGTGTCGAGCTCTTCCTGGACCACTCGCTCGCCGGTCTCCTTGTCCACCTTCAAGAAACGGAAGCCCTCATCGGTGTCGCGCACCATGGTCAGGTCGGAATCGAGAACCGCCTGCCGGCGAACGTCGAAATCGTCGCCGTTGATCTTGATGTCGGTCAGCAGGATTTCGCGCTCGACGATGGTGGTGGCGCTCAGGATCGACCAGATCTGCTGGCCCACCAGCCGCACCGGCAGGTAGTAGCTGGTGGCGCTCCACACGGCCGGCTCACCGTCGGCGGTGAGCGGCGAGAACTGGGTCGTCTCGTCATTGGAAAGCACGTCGCCCTTGAGGCCGAGCTGGACCGCGCGGGTCTGGACCCGGGCGTAGATCTCGCGGTCCACCCAGACCGTGCCCTGATGCAGAGTCCGTCCCTCTTCGATCGCCACCGCGGGCTCGAAATCGACCACCCAGCAGTCGCGACCTCGCACCGTCGCGGTGCCGCGCAGCGTGTAGCGGTACTCGCGGGTGAAGTTGATCTCGATCGGCAGCGAGGCGGCGCGCTCGGGCTGCAGCAGCGGGATCTCGGGAATCTTCTTGCTGCGCCATTTCACCCCGTTGACCAGGAACTCCCGCCACGCCCAGTCGTAGCTCTCGCCCTGGCGCTCGAAGTAGTCCCCCTTGAAAGTGGTCTCGACCGACTGCGCGCCGGTCCCGACCTCGAATCGAAGATGGGCCGTGTTGACCGCCTGGTAGTGGCGCAGGCGGCGCGCCTGCGCGTCCTCGAACGCCTGCAGTCGGCGCAGGATCTCCTCGACCGGCATCTGCCGCCGATCTTCCACGGTGAGCGTCTCCTCGACCCCCGCCACTCCCTCGAGATCGGCGGCGCTCATGCGATCCAGGCTGATCAGCATCACCGCCGGCGGCGACTCCACCTCGACCTCGAAGCCGGTCGACGTGCGCAGACCGTACAGCGGCAACGGCGTGCCGGTGTCGATGTCGATCAGGGCCGCATTGTTCAGCTGCGGATCGGGAAACTCGAGACGTACCGAGCCCGCACCCGCCGCCGATCGCACCACCACCCGCAGCGACAGATCCTCACCGCGCACGAAGCTCCAGGCCGCGTCAGCGCCGCTGGGCGCGGAGTAGGGATCGACCGAGAGGTCGCCCTGGAAGTTTGCCGCCACACGCCGGAAGGGCGCCAGCCATGCCGAGCTGGCCTCGGGGATCTCGAACAGCGAGATCGGCGCGCCGGCGGCGGCCAGGCGACCGGCCTCGAACAGCACGCCGGCGGGCTCCGCCGGCGCAGCGATGCGGTCGGCCGCGATCCGGATCCCGGGGTCGAACCCCTGCAGGGTCGCTGAGAGCACCGACAACCGCTCGTCGGGCAGCGCCGGCAGCGCCACGCCGTCGAGATAGGCGGCGACCTCCTCGGCGAACAGGCTCTCGAGGTACTCCGAGTCCAGGTTCTCCAGGGTCACGAAGACCTGGGCATCCGGCTGCGCGCCGGTGACGGCGACGGCGGCGCGCTTGATCAGGAACGCCAGATCGTCGGCGGCGGCGTCACCGGCGGATCTCCAGCCGATCTGGATGTGGCCACTCGGCGTAGAAACGGCCGCCAGCCCTGCCAGCGCCCGCAGCTCCACCTCGAGGTTGGTCAGATTCGACCTGAGCGGCGGCGCACTCTCGAACTCGAACATCAGCCACGGGATGGCGCCCGCCGCAATCACGCTCCGAACCCCCTGAGCACCGCTCTCGGACGAATCCGGTCGCCACTTGACGAACAGCACCTCGTCCTCGGAGAGAGGCTCGCCCGAGATCATCTCGGCCGCGGCCGTCGGGTCGCCGACGATCACGCCGGCGCACGGAAGACAGTCCGGCGTCTCGGCGCCCACCGGGCTCGCCAGCACGCCCAACACCAGCAGGGGGATCAGAACAGTCGTTCGAATAGTCATCTCTCAGCCTCTTGCCGCGCTCTTCTACGAACCACCGGCAACAAAGATCTCGACCGCCGTGCCCGCCAACTCACGATCAGGCGGGTACGTCAGTAGTTTGTGTGCATCCTCGAGTGAAATCCATCGCGCCGTGTCGACCTCCTCGTCCGCCGCTCGCGACTCGACATCGCCCGCCAGCGCCTCCATCAGCCAGTAGCGCACGATCTTGAGGCGACCGCCCGCGTCCCGATAGATGGATGCCGGCAGTTCGTCGGCCCGTCGGCAGGAGAGTGCGGTCTCTTCGAGAACCTCACGCAGCGCTGCCTGTTCGAAGGACTCCCCGGCATCGAGCTTGCCCTTCGGGAAGCTCCAATCGTCGTACCGGGGCCGGTGGACCAACAGCAGCTGGACCTCGCCGTCCGCCTCGCGAACCACCACCCCGCCCGCCGCCTGCACTTCGATCGAATCGGTCAAATCCAGGCTGGCCCTGTCCGCGCACGCACGGCGGCAGCGGGTTCTTCGATCTCAGAGTGCAATGCCGGCTCCCGCCCGTGAACTGGTCAGTTTTCGCTACGGTTTCAGCGTGTGCGCTGGCGCCAGAGAGATCCTACCGCGAGATGCGGCTCAAGCCGGGCACAGCGAGACTCGTCGCGCGAGCCTGCACGCACGGTGCCAGACCGGCTATCGAGGCTCGAAGTCGACCACCAGCGGCAGGTGGTCGGACATCTCGAGCGTGTCGCCGGCCTCGAGCCCGGCGGCGTCGAGCGCCTCCTGGGGCATGCCCTCGGTGTCGGGCACGAAGCTTTGTACGAGCTCGAGAGCGTCGCCGGTGTAGAGCGCGAAGTCGAGCTTGCCCGGTGAGAAATCGGACCCCGCGCGCCGCCAGGTATGGATCAACCGGCGGTGAGTGTGCCGCAGGGGCGCCTCCCGCAGCGAGCCCTCCGCGCGGCCGGGGGCGAAGTCGGGGCCGTTCGAGGAATCGACGAAGACACCGTCGCGCAAGGTCCGAAACTGGCGCTGGAAACCGACCAGATTCATGTCGCCGAGCAGGATCATCGGATCCTCCGGATCGATCGCGAACGGACCGCCGCCGCTCAGCAGATCGCGCCAGGTCGCCATCAGGTTGTCGACCTCTTCGTCGCGGCCCGGGTCGTTGTCGCAGCAGGGCGGGTGGATGTTGAAGAGCACCAGGTTGCGGCCTCCGAGCGCTGCTGGCAGCTCTATCTGCGTGACCAGATTGGCATCGATCGACCCGGCGGCGAGGATCGGAAACGCGCTCGCCGTGTGGATGTCGTCGACCTGCGTCACCGTCCAGGTGCGACCGCCGCCCAGCGGCAGCACCATGTCCAGATATTCCGCCGTCAAACTGGCGCTCCACTCTCGCAACGACTGTAGGCAGACGATGTCGGGCTGGATCGACTGGAGGAAGCGCGCGTAGATCTCGGGGACGACCCCGATCAAGGCGTCCTCGACGTTGATACTGACGATCCGCAGGGTGTCGCCGGCGGCGCGCTCGAGCGCGATCGGCTTCGGCGGCGCGACCGCTTTCTTGCCCAGCTTGTAGGTCACCGTGCCGGCATTCGGCAACCGGTCGCCCCCGGCGCCCTCCTCGCGCAGGAAGAGCCGCACCTTGCGGCGCTTGCCCGACAGCTTCTCCACCGGCGGCAGCTCGACCCGGATCTCGAAGACGTCCGAGGAGAAGGTCGGCAGCGCCTGCACCGCGCCGGCGCCGGGAGGCTCCTCGGTGGCGTTGCCGGCCGCGTCGTAGCGGATGATCCGCCGCTCGCCGAAGCGGATCTCGAGATCCACGCCCAGCGAACCGACCGGCAGGCCGGTCGTCTTCTTCCTGTCGGTGTCCAGGTAGAGCCGCAGGAGATTGCCGATCACCTGATTGGGAGAGTTCTGGAGCAGGGTCTCGCGCCCCACCTCGAGCCGCAGGAACAGCGCCTGACCGTCATCTGCCAACCACAGGCGCCCCAGGTCGAGTCCCTCGGACTGGCCGTCGCCCGCCGGGTCGGTCACCCGAGGACGGCGCCCGCCCCATTCGTCGAACTTGCCGTCGGTCACGACCGCGAGACTCTTGGCCCAGACCGTGCCCGGCGTCAGGCATGCCAGTGTGACCAGTACAACCAGAGCTCGTGACGCGTTGCGCACGGTCGCCGGCCCGTGCTCTAGAGCAACATTCCGGCGATGGTCGCCGTCAGCCAGGACGCCAGCGCGCCGCCGAGCATCGCCTTGAGGCCGACCGCCGCGAGATCCGAGCGGCGCTCCGGGGCCAGCGCGCTCATGCCGCCGATCTGGATGCCGATCGACGAGAAGTTGGCGAACCCGCACAGCGCGTAGGTCGAGATCACGATCGAGCGCTCGCTGAGCTGGCCGGTCTGGATGTAGCTGCCCAGGGTGCCGTAGGAGACGAACTCGTTGAGCGACAGCTTGACGCCCAGCAGGTTGCCGACCTTGCCAGCATCCTCCCAGGGCACGCCGAGCAGCCAGGCGAGCGGCGCCAGCAGGGTTCCGAAGAGAGTCTGGAGCGAGCCCGGGAAGAGGCCGATGAACTCGCTCTCGACCGGTGACATGCCACCCGCCGAGTAGGTCCTCACCTCGCCGTAGCCGCGGTTGGCGAACAGGCTCGGCACCAGCTTGCCGTCGATCACCGAGTCGAGGAAGTTCATCAGCACGTCCGCCACCGCGATCAGGGCGATGAAACCGAGCAGCATGGCGCCGACGTTGACCGCCAGCTTGAGACCGTCGGTAATGCCGTTGGTCGCCGCCTCGATCACGTTGCTGCCGCTGTCGATCTCGGGCAGCTCGACGTCGCCGGCGGTCTGCGAGTGCTCGAGCTCCGGGTAGATGATCTTGCCGATCACCAGCGCCGCCGGCGCCGACATCACGGTCGCGGCCACCAGGTGCCCGGCCGGGACCCCGAGCGCGATGTAGCCGGCCAGGACGCCGCCGGCGATGGTCGCGAAGCCGCCGACCATGACCGTCAGCAGCTCGCTCCGGGTCATGCCCATCAGGAACGGCCGGATCAGCAGCGGCGCTTCCGTCTGGCCGACAAAAATGTTGGCGCTGCACGACAGCGTCTCGGCGCCGCTGGTGCCGATCGTCCAGCGCATGAAGCGGCTGACCGCCTGGATCACCTTCTGCATCAGCCCGAGGTAGTAGAGCACCGCCATGAAGCCGCCGAAGAAGATGATCGTCGGCAGCACCTTGAAGGCGAACTGCATGCCGAACCCGGGCCAGCTCGGAGCCGGCCCGAAGTAGGCCGGATCCGCCAGGTTGCCGAACAGGAAGCGAGCGCCGTAATCCGAGAGGTTCAGAAACGCCGCGACCCGACTGCTGAAGACCTCGAAGATCTGCCGACCCGGGATCTGTCGCGACACCAGGATCGCGACGCCCAGGACGACGATCAGGGCGCCGGCGTAGCGCTGGAGCGACGCCGGCAGGTTCACCCACCCGCGAACCAGCAGGAAGGCGACCAGCGCCAGGAGCAGGTAGAGGTCGGCCGGCGCCGGCAGCAGAGTCAGCACGAAGCCCGCCGCGAGCGCGATCGGGATCACCGCCGCCGTCCGCTTCCAACCTTGGCCGCCCTCGTCGGACTCGTCGCGCAGCATGTAGCTCACCAGGAGCAGCCCGAGCAGCACCATGCCGACGTAGCTCAGGATGTCCGCACGCAGGATGATCAGGGCGAGCGTGAACTGGAGGCCGAGGCCCCAGACCACCGGCCGCAGGCGCACCTTCCGCTTGTGGTACGAGAGCAACCACGCGAGGCCCAGGAGGGCCAGCAGACCCAGCAGACTGACCGGATTCATCGGCGGCGCCATCTTAGCCCGGACGCCCGGTAGACGCCTAACCGGACCGGTTCTCCCTGGGCTACAATCCCGCACATGGCGAGAGACATCCTCGATCTCATGGCCGCCTGGGACGGCCTCGGTGTGGTCTGCCGGCACGACCGGCCCACCGGCACCTGGATATTCATCTGTCTCCACAACGACAAGCTCGGTGCGCCCACCGGCGGCAGCCGCATGAAGGTCTATCCGGACATCGCCGACGGTCTCGAGGACGGCATGCGCCTGGCCGAAGGGATGACCTACAAGTGGGCCGGCATCGGCGTCGCCGGCGGCGGCGGCAAGGCGGTGCTGGCGCTCGAGAAGCCGCTCGAGGGCGAAGAGCGCAACGGCCTGCTGCAACGCTACGGCGAGCTGATCGAGTCCCTGGGTGGCAGGTTCCGCACCGGCGAGGACCTCGGCACGACCACCGAGGACATGAATCTCGTCGCCAAGAGCACTCGTCACGTGCAGGGATTCCGCAACGGCGTGAAGATCAACCCGAGCCCGTTCACCGCCCAGGGCGTCTTCAGCGGCATCAAGGCGGCACTGGGGGTCGCCTTCGGCGATGATTCGCCCGCCGACCGCACGATCCTGGTGCAGGGCGTCGGCAATGTCGGCGCCACCCTGGCGCGGCTCCTGAAAGAGGCCGGCGCTCGGATCCTGGTCAACGACCTCGACGCCCAGCGCGCGGCGGAGCTCGCCGCCGAGCTCGGCGGCACCCCCGTCAGCAACGACGACCTCTTCACCACCGAATGCGACGTCTACGCTCCGTGCGCGATCGGCGCCACCCTGAACGAAACCACCATCGCGCAGCTCGCCTGCAAGATCGTCGGCGGCTCGGCCAACAATCAGCTCGCCGAGGCGGCGGACGGGGAGCGCCTCCACGAACGCGGCATCCTCTACGCCCCGGACTACATCATCAACGCCGGCGGCGCTTACTCCTTCGCCCTGCTCGAGGACGGCGTCACCGAGGACGCCGAGATCCTCGCGCGCATGGACACCATCGGCGTCACGGTCACCGAGATTCTCTCCGAAGCGGTGCGTGACAACGAGACGCCGGTAGCCGTGGCGCGCCGTCGGGTCGAGCGCGTTCTGGAAGCCTAGCGGGACCGGTCCAACGACCGATGAAACCGACCGATCACGCCGAGCTGCTCAACCAGCTCGAGCGGCTCGGCGTCAGAAGCGGCGGCGTACTCCTGGTGCACACTTCCTTTCGCGCCGTGCGCCCGGTCGCCGACGGTCCGCTCGGCCTGATCGAGGCGTTGCGCGCCGCCCTCGGGCCGGCCGGTACGCTGGTCATGCCGACCATGACCGCCGGCAAGTCGATCTTCGACCCGAAGACCACGCCCACCAAGGGCATGGGGGTGACCGCCGACCTCTTCTGGCCTCAACCCGGGGTGATCCGCAGCACGCATCCGGCAGGATCGTTCGCCGCCCAGGGACCACGCGCCGAAGAGCTCTGCGCGCCGCAGCCCCTATCGCCACCGCACGGGCCGGACAGCCCGGTCGGTCGTGTTCACGACCTCGACGGGCAGGTCCTGCTCCTCGGCGTGGGCTACGACGCCTGCACGACGCTCCACCTCGCGGAGTCGCTCGCCGGCGTGCCCTATTCAGTCTTCCACTCGTGCGTCGTTGAAGTCGACGGCTCCCCGCGCACGGTGATGATCCCCGAGACCGATCACTGTTGCCAACGCTTCGCCCTCGCCGAAGGGTGGCTCGCCGAGCGGGGTCTCCAACGCAAGGGGCGGGTCGGCCACGGCACCGCCCGGCTGTGCCAGGCGCGGGAACTTGTCGTCGTCGCGGTCGAGCGCCTGAAGCGCGATCCCCTGATCTTTCTTTGTCCTCCGTCGGACCACTGCGGAGAGTGTGACGTCGCTCGGCGGTCGGCAGAGATCGGCTCTCCCCTCGAGGCGTTCCGAGGCCATCCGCCGGCGAACTAACGGGAGGCGGCGTCCATTCGGCTCACACCTGGCGACCGTCCGTGGGTGCCTGGGATCAGTCGTCGGAGCGAGTCGCACCGCGCAGCTCGGCGAGCATCGCCTCCGCCGAGCTCACCGTGACGCCCCTGCCCGGCTCGACCGCGAGCTTCACCAACGTCCCGTCCTCGACCAGCGCCGCGTAGCGCACCGAGCGCTCCCCCATCCCGAAGGGACCGAGATCGAGCTCCAGGCCGAGCGCGCGCGTGAGCTCGCCGCTGCCGTCGGCGAGCATCAGGATCTCGTCGTCGACGCCCCGCTCCCGGCGCCAAGCGTCCATCACGTAGGCGTCGTTGACCGACACGCAGGCGATCGTGTCGACTCCCGCGTCCAGAAGATCCGTCACCCGTGCCTGGTAGCCGGGCAGGTGGGTGTCCGAGCAGGCTGGAGTAAAAGCTCCGGGCACCGCGAACAGCAGCACGCGCTTGCCGCCGAGGAGCTCCTCGGTGGACAGCGGCTGGACTCCGTCTTCGGTCAGGAGACGCAGGGTGGCTTCGGGGATCCGGTCGCCGATCTCGATCGTCATGGCGCGCAGGATACCTGACCCGGCGGCAGCGTCCCAAGTCGTCCTGGAAGCGTGCTAGGCTCGGCCCGCGCGTTCCGCGCCCCCACCAGAATGCCCAAACGATTCCCCCAAGAAGCCGTACTCCGAGACGGCCGCAGGGTGTTGATTCGTCCGTTCGTGGCGAGCGACACCGAAGCGCTCTGGAGCTTCTTTCAGAGCCTGCCGCCCGACCTACGCCGGTTCGCCTGGCACAACCTCGAAGATCGAGCGCTGATCGAGTCGTGGGGCCAGAACATCGATTACTCGACCAACCTGCCGCTGCTGGCCTTTGACGATCACCGGGTGGTCGCCGACGCGACGGTCAAGCGCCGTCACGGCGGTCCGCTGCGGATGGTCGGCCGGCTGGCCTGGCTGCTCGAGCCGGAGTATCGCGGCCAGGGACTCGGCACGCTCCTGATCAACAACTTCATCCGCATCGGCCGGGCCTACGGCCTGCGCCACCTGACCTGCATGCTGATCTCCGACCTCGAGGCGGACGCCGTCGCCACCCTGAGCGGCCTGGGCTTCGAGGAGATCCCGATCGCCGGTTACGGCAGCGATCCGGACGGTAATCCGCACGACATGGTCAAGCTGGTCCTCAAGCTGTAGGCCGGACCGCCTAGATCAGCCCCTCGGGGGCAGAATCCACCTTCCACGCCACCGTGCCCTCCGGGTGGTCGTACCATCCCGGATCCTGGTAGCTGTCGATTCCGGCCCGGATCTTCATCATGGTGAACATCCCGCCCATTTCGATCGGCCCGTACGGTCCGGTGCCGGCCATCATCGGTAACGTGTTCTCCGGACCTGCCATGTGCTCGGCGTGCTCGGCGTGCTCGGCCATGCCGGCGGTGCCCATCGTCGTGTAGCCCTCGATCAGCTCGGACACTCGCGCACCCACCTCCCGCAGATCAGCGCCGATCGGGTTCGGGACCTCGTGGCCCATGGCGTTCATCGCGTGATGCGTCTTGTGGCAGTGCAGCGGCCAGTCGCCGGGCACGTCGGCCACGAAGTCGGCAGCCCGCGTCTGGCCGTTGACGATGTTGAGCGAGCTCTCGGGCACCCAGGCCGAGCGCGGGATCTGCCCGCCGTCGGTCTCGACCACCCACATGCGGTGCCCGTGAATGTGCATCGGATGACTGGTCATGCTGACGTTGGCGAAACGCAGCCGCACTCGGTCGTTCTGGCGAATGATCAGCGGGCTGGTGCCGGGGTAGGCGCGTCCGTTGAGGGTGAAGATGTCGAAGTCGAGCATGACGCTCGGATCGGGCCGGTAGGTGCCGGGATGGATCGCCCACATGTGCGGAAAGATGCAGAAGTCGCGGTCGATCGGCTCGGCCAGCGGCTTCTTCGGGTGGACGACGACGAAGCCCATCATGCCGAGCGCCATCTGCACCATCTCGTCGGCATGCGGGTGGTACATGAAGGTACCGTGCTGCCGGAGCTTGAATTCGTAGACGTAGGTCTCGCCCGGCTTGATGTGCGGCTGGAGCATGCCGCCGACGCCGTCCATGCCATTCGGCAAGAAGATTCCGTGCCAGTGGATCGTGGTGTGCTCGGGCAGCCGGTTGGTGACGAAGATACGTACGTTGTCGCCCTCGACGGCCTCGATCGTCGGGCCCGGCGAGCCGCCGTTGTAGCCCCAGACCTTGACCGTCATGCCGGGAGCGAACTCCTGCTCGATCTCCTCGGCGACCAGGTGGAACTCCTTCCAGGCACCGTTCATCCGCCACTTCGCGGTGACGCCGTCCGGCGTCGTCACCGGCGTGTAGCCAAGGTCGCGACGCCAGCCCGCGATGTCGGACCGAGTCGGTGGCGGTGGCAACGTCCGCCGGCTGGCCGGCGCGGCCATCTTCGGCTGATGATCGGCGTGTGCGGCCGGCATCTGATGCCCGGCGTGCGGATCCTGCTCCTGGGCGGCGAGCGGCGTCCGGCTCAGGAGCGCGGCGCTACCGCCGGCGACCGCGGCGCGAGCCAACAGGTCTCGACGTGTGATCATCGGTTCTCCTCCGAGCCACCGCTGGCGGCGGCTGAATGGTCCTGGTGATGTCCGTGTGCCGACTCGGGCAACGGCGAGCCGACCGCCCGCTCCAGCGCCACCCGGGCCAGCCAGTAGCCGCTGAGCGCTTCGAGCGCGCGCCGCTCCGCGTCGACCTCCTCCTGCTTGGCCAGCAGCAGGTCGAAGGTGCCGACGAGCATCTGGTTGTACTCGAGCAGGGTGCGCTGGAGCACCTCCTTGCGCAGCGGCAGGATGGTCTCGATGTAGAGGGTCACCAGCTCGCGGTTGGCGGCGAGCTCGGCCCCCCGCTCACGCACCGACGACCGCACCTGCGCTTCCAGCGCCCGAAGTTGCCAGTTGGATCGCGCCAGCTCGGCTTCGAGGAGCGCGATCGAGGCCTTGCCGGTGTCGAACAGCGGCAGCCGCAGCTCGACGGTCGGCCCGGTCAGATTGATGCCGTCGGTTTCCCGCTCGCGCTCGACGCCGACCTCGACGCCAACCGGGACGTAGCGCGTCTTGCGCTTGAGCGCCAGTGCCCGCTCGATGGCGTCCACGGCCCAGCGCGCCGCCACCAGGTCGAGGCGGTCGGCCACTGCCCGCTCTTCCAGCATCTTCGAGTCGAACGTGGCGTCGGGCGGCAACGGCAGCTCGGAGGCGACCTGCCAGGCATCCGACGGATCCAGACCCAGAGTCAGCGACGCAGCCTCGCGCAACCGCACGATGTCGAGGCGGGCACGACCCACCTCGGCCTGGCTCTCCGCCCAGGCCGCTTCCGCGTTGGCCCGCTCGAGAGCCGTCAGGTTGCCGGCGTCGAACAGGGCCTTCGCGTAGTCGGCAGCGGACCGATCGATCGCCTCGATCCGTTCCAGGCGGGCCAGGAGCTGGTTCGCCGCCTGGTAGGTGACTACGGCGGAGCGAGCGTCGGCGACGACTCCGAGTAGCGCGTCGCCGACCTCCAGGCGGGTGCGCTCGAGCTCGGCTTCGGCGAGCCGACGCCGGAGCGGCTGCACCAGCCAGTCAACCAGATCGGCCGAGATCGCAACCGTGCGCTGGAGCTCACCGCTTCCAGACAGCCTGGAGAACGACACGCCGGGATTGGAGAGCCGGCTCGCCTGGGCCAGCTCGGCCTGGGCGATCCCGAGCCCCTCCAGGGTCCCCTGGAGCTCCGGGTTACGAATCAGCGCAATCTCGGCCCCGCTGTCCGGAGTGATCGGCACCGCCAACAGCTCGGCCGCCCGCGCCGTCGCGACCGCGTCCGCCTGGTCACCGCGCTGCCAATGGACGGTACCCGGATGCCGGCCGGCCACCAACTCGCGCGTACTTTCGAAGCTACCGGTCGGGTCGACGCTGGCACAGCCCGTGAGCCCGAGGGCGGCCAGCGCCAAGACCAGAAGCGGAACTCGTGCGACTCTCATCACTTCTCCTCTGGAGACACCGAGTGCCTCAGTTTCCAGCGCTGCGGAGCCTGAGCGCGTTCGCGATCACCGAGACGGAGCTCAGACTCATCGCGGCGGCCGCGACCATCGGCGACAGCAGCCAGCCGGTCCACGGGTAGAGCAGCCCGGCGGCGAGCGGCACACCCAGCGCGTTGTAGCCGAAGGCCCACACCAGATTCTGCTTGATGTTCGCCAGCGTCGCCCGCGACAGCGCGCGGGCGCGGACGATGCCGATCAGGTCGCCCTTGACCAGGGTCACGGCGGCGCTCTCCATCGCCACGTCGGTCCCGGTGCCCATCGCGATGCCGACCTGAGCCTTGGCCAGAGCCGGCGCGTCGTTGATCCCGTCACCGGCCATGGCAACGAACCGGCCCTCTTCCTGCAGCCGTTCGATGGTCTGCAGCTTCTCGTGAGGTTGCACTTCCGCCACGACTTCGTCGATTCCCAGCTCGTTCGCGATCGCTTCAGCGGTGACCCTGCTGTCGCCCGTCAACATGACGATACGTAGCCCCTCGGCGCGCAGCTTGCCCAACGCCTCCGCGGTCGTCGATTTGACGCGATCCGCGACCGCCAGAAGACCCGCAAGCCGTCCATCCGCTGCAAGCATCATCACGGTCATTCCCTTCGTCCGCAGACCCTCGATCTCGCCTTCCAGGCTGCCGAAGTCGACGTTCTCCGACTCCATCAGGCGCGAGTTGCCGAGCGCGACGGCCGTGCCTTCGACATCGCCTAGGACTCCCTGGCCGGTGACCGACCGGAAGTTCTCGACCGCGGTGGCCTCGACGCCACGCTCCTGGGCCCCCGCTACGATCGCCGCGGCGAGTGGGTGCTCGCTGCCGCGCTCGAGCGACGCCGCCAGGCGCAGCACCTGTGCTTCGTCGAAGCCGGCGGTCGGCCGCACCTCGATGAGTCGCGGTTTGCCTTCGGTCAAAGTGCCGGTCTTGTCGACCACCAGCGTGTCGACCCGCTTCAGGGTCTGGATGGCCTCGGCGTCGCGGAACAGGACGCCCATCGACGCACCGCGACCGGTCGCGACCATGATCGACATGGGCGTCGCCAGTCCGAGCGCGCATGGGCAGGCGATGATCAGAACGGCCACCGCGTTGATCACCGCGTAGGTGAAGCGTGGATCCGGTCCGAACAGCGCCCAGATGACGCTGGTCAAGACCGCCACGGCCACCACCGCGATCACGAACCAACTGGAGACCACGTCGACCAGATTCTGGATCGGAGCACGGCTGCGCTGCGCCTGCGCCACCATGTTCACGATCCGGGAGAGTAGGGTCTCACTACCCACCTTTTCGGCCTCGATCACGAGGGTGCCGTTGGCGTTGACGGTGGCGGCCACCACCTGGTCGCCGATCGTCTTCTCGACCGGAATCGCCTCACCGGTGACCATCGACTCGTCGACGGCGCTGCTGCCATCCACTACCCGGCCGTCCACCGGCACCTTCTCGCCCGGTCGGACCCGCAGCCGGTCGCCTACCTGGACCAGCTCCAGTCCGACGTCCTCTTCGACGCCGTCAGCGCGAATCCTGCGGGCGGTCTTCGGGGCGAGCTCGAGCAGCTTGCGAATCGCTGCGCCGGTCTCGCCGCGCGCCTTGAGCTCCAGCACCTGGCCGAGCAGCACCAGGGTGGTGATCGCGGCGGCGGCCTCGAAGTAGACCGGCACCGTGCCGGCCGCCGTTCGGAACGCTTCGGGGAAGAGGCCCGGCGCGAAAGTGGCGACCAGGCTGAAGCCGTATGCGACGCCGACTCCGAGGCCGATCAGCGTGAACATGTTGAGACTGCGATGGCGCACCGAGTCGACGGCACGCTGATAGAACGGCCACGCCGACCACAGGGCCACCGGGGTGGCGAGCAGCATTTGCAGGTAGATCGAGCCGGTCGGAGAGAGCAGATGTCCGATCGGATTGCCCGGAATCATCTCCCCCATCGCCAGCACGACGGTCGCCAACGCCAGCGGCAGCGAGATCCAGAACCTGCGAAGCATGTCCAGATACTCGTGGCTCGGCCCGTCGTCGAGCGAAGCGACGCGCGGTTCGAGAGCCATGCCGCAGATCGGGCAGCTTCCGGGCTCGTCGCGGACGACCTCGGGATGCATCGGGCAGGTCCACTCGCCGGTGGCGCCCGCCGGCGGCTCGGGAGCGGCTCCCGGGCCGTCGTCGCCGGTCAGATACCGCTGTGGATCGCCTTCGAACTTCTCGAGGCAGCCGGCGGAGCAGAAATAGTAGGTCTCGCCGTCGTTTTCGGACCGATGCTTCGCCGTCGACGGGTCGACCGACATGCCGCAGACGGGATCCGTGACGGTCGTCGGATCCGCGGACGGGGCTGCGGCGTGGTCGTGGTCGTGGTCGTCGTGGTCGTGGTGATGGCTCTGGTTCATGGCGCTGTCCTCCTTTTCCGAAAGAGCAGACGCACCGGAGGCTCGACCCTTACAAACCGGACCCACGGCTCGCCGGCCGTGGACAGTGAAGCCTACTAGACTCAGGTATGGACTTCCGTAAGGCTTTGCGAATCGCCAAGTCCTCCATGAGCCCTCCAGAATCCGGCCGAGGTCGCCTGTGACCGGAACGCCGGCGGCGGTCGAGGCGCTGATCGACTCCCATCGCCAGTTCCTCGCCTTCGTCGAGCGGCGGGTCGGTGACCGCCACGCGGCCGAGGAGATCCTGCAGACGGCCTTCGTACGCGGTCTGGAGAAGGGCGGCGACGTCCGCGACCCGGAGCGCGCCACCGCCTGGTTCTACCGGCTGCTGCGCAACGCGATCGTCGATCACTGGCGGCGCGGCGCCGCCGAGGCGAAGGGCCTCGAGCGCTTTGCCGCTGACCCGACCGCGATGGACGACGGCGACCCGGAAACGGAAGCCGAGGTCTGTCGCTGTTTCGAGGCCCTGTTGCCGAATCTGCGCCCCGGCCAGTCGGAGCTGCTGCGCAGGGTCGATCTCGGCGGCGAGAAGCCCGCCGACCTGGCGCGGGAGATGGATGTGACCGCCAACGCCCTGATGGTGCGGCTGCATCGGGCTCGCCGAGCGCTCCGCGGCCAGCTGGTCGACGCCTGCCGCACCTGTGCCACGCACGGCTGCCTGGACTGTACCTGCCAGAGTTCGCCCAAGGGGTAGGTACCCGGCGGTCTCGTCAGTACGGAAGCTCGTCCTCTTCGAACCCGAAGTAGTGCCCGAGCTCGTGCACCACGGTGTCGCGAATCTCCTGGATCGCCTGCCTGCGCGTATCGCACGCCCGGCCGATCGGCCCGCGAAAGATCACGATCCGGTCGGGCAGCGCCGAATAGCCGCTGTCTCGCTCGGGAAGCGGCACGCCCTGATAGAGACCCAGCAGATCGTCGTACTCGGGATCCATGCCCATCTCGAGCAGCAGCTCGTCGGTCGGCTCGTCCTCGACCACCACCGCCACGTTCTCGATCGCGCGCGCGAACTCCTCCGGCAGGTCGTCGAGCGCGCGGCCGACCAGTTGCTCGAAATCGTCGCGCCGGATGCGCACTCGGCTCTCCGGGTACGTCTAGCCGATGCCCAGGGATGCTAGGAACCGGGCGCCGAAGGGGAACAGGCTCAGCAGAACGAGGAAGATGAAGATCGGGCAGATGAAACGGATGAACAGTCCCCAGACTTTCACCATGCCGTCGCTCATCGTGCCGCCCTGCTGAAGCTCGGCGCCAGCGTTGCGGAATCCCCAGACCCAACCGGTGAAGATGCACAGCAGCATCGCGCCGACCCCGAGCGAGATATTGCCCCAGATCAGGTCCATGACGCTCAGGAAGCCGGTCGCACCGAGGAAGCTCATCGACTGGAGCGCCGGCGTGGACGGCTCGAGGGCGGCCGGCAGTCCCAGCGCGAACGCAGCCCCGCCGATCACCCACACCGACTTCTTGCGCGACCAGCGCTTCTCGTCGACGACGTAGGACACCGGCACCTCGAGCAGCGACACCGTCGAGGTGAGAGCGGCGATCGACAGCAAGATGAAGAACACAGCGGCGACCACCGCACCCATCGGCATCTGCTCGAAAACCCTGGGCAGGACCTCGAAGATCAGCGGCGGACCCGAGGAGGGGTTGCCGCCGAGCGCGAACAGCGCCGGGAAGATCATGAAGCCGGCCAGCAGCGCGATGCCGGTGTCGAACAGCGCCACCCAGACGCCTGAGGTCGGCAGATTGGCCGACTTCGGCAGGTAGGAGCCGTAGGTGATCATCGCGCCCATGCCCAGGCTGAGCGAGAAGAACGCCTGGCCGAGTGCGGCGAGCACGGTCGCCGGCGTGACCACCGAGAAGTCCGGCTTGACCAGGAACTCGACGCCCTTCATGGCACCCGGCAGGGTCAACCCGCGAACGATCAGGAGCAGCATCAGGACCAGCAGCATCGGCATGAGGATCCGGGCCGATTTCTCGATGCCTTTCTCGACGCCCCGCGCCACCACCAGCACCGTGAACAGCAGGAAGAGCGCAAACAGCGGCACCGCCACCAACGCGTTGGCGCTGAAGTCGCCGAGCGACATCGCCGGCGCCACAAAGCTCTTGAAGATGTAACCGAATGCCCAGCCGGCGATCACGCCGTAGTAACTCAGGATGCAGACGCCGGTCAGGACGCCGAGCCCGCCCACCAGCGACCAGGGGCTCTTGCCTTTGAGCGCCAGCATCGCCCCGACCGGGTTCCTGCCGGTGCGCCGACCGATCGAGAGCTCACAGAACAGATACGGCAGGCAGATCAGCGCGACACAGACCAGGTAGATGAACACGAACGCGGCACCGCCATTGGTCCCAGCCACGTATGGGAAGCGCCAGATGTTGCCGAGTCCGATCGCCGACCCCGCCGCTGCCAGGATGAACCCGGCGGTCGATTGCCACTGTCCGCGCTCTTGCTGCATCTAAAGTCTCCTCTGTGCGGTTGATCCCCCGCCCGCAGTCCCCCGAAACCCGGCCCGCCGATCGCTCGGTGCCCCCGGGGCCGGACGCACGAACCCTCAATTCGCAGGTACGAACACGGAACTTCAGGCTCGTGGCGCGATTGTATGGCAAGCGGCGGGGGCGTGTCGCGTGCCCTCCACCGCCCGTCGCGTCCCGCTAGCGAGGAAACGCCCCCCACCCCAGCGGACTAAACGTTCGCCTCGGCTCGGCCATCGAACCAGCAGGTCGGACCATGAGATCTTCGAGAAGAGGCCCCATACTTCTGGCTGTCGCTGTCGCTCTGTCGTGCGCCCAGCCGCCGCCCGACCCGCGCGCGCTCTTCGAGCGGGCGGCAGAGCGAATCGAAGCGAGCACCGTTTTCGAGTACGCCTTCGAGTATCGCGAGACCGGAGCCGAGGGTTCACCCGGAGCGTCGCTACGGGGTACCGCCACAATCGAGCGGCTGAGCCTGTCCGGCTCCGAGTATCGCGCCCGGCTGCGCGGCTGGCGCGTTGATCGCGACGGGACCGAGCTGCCCGCGTTCGATGTCGCCCACGACGGCGAGGACGTCTACGCCGTCGATCGGGACACGGCTACCGTTCGCCACAGTCCGCTCGCCGCCGCCGGCCCGACTCTGCTGGTGGCGGCGGATCCGGCCCTGATGTACCCGTTCTTCGATCCGCGCTCGCTCACCGGAGAGGCGCAGGCCGCAACCGTCATCTGGGAGGGAACCGACGATATCGTCGGCGTGCGGTGCGACTCGCTCCGCGTGACCTACGACGACGACGAAGAGGACTCCCGCTGGTGCATCGGCGCCGACCTCCTGCCGCGCCGGATGGAGTGGATCGCGGATGGAGGCTCCAGACTCCTCGAGATCGTGCAGCTGACAACCGACGAATCGGTCTCGGAAACTAGATTCACGCTCGAAGTTCCAGCCGGTTACGCGCTTCGCGAGGTCGAATACGGACCGCCTCTGGGCTCGCCGGCGACCGACTGGACCCTGCCGCTGCTGGGAGGCGGAACGGTCTCGCTGGCGGGGCTCTCGGGCCGGGTGGTCCTGCTCGACTTCTGGGCGACCTGGTGCCCGCCCTGTCTCGAATCTCTTGCCGGCCTGGCCGAGCTGCAGACCGAGTTCGCGAACCAGCCGGTCTCGGTCTTCGCCGTCAACACCATGGAGACAGGGGATCCGATCGTGTTCGCCCGCGAGCAGGGGATAGCCGTGCCGGTTCTGCTGGAGGGCGACGAACTCCACGATCGGTACGCGCCGGGCAATCTGCCCGCGTTCGTGGTGATCGACCCGTCCGGACGGCACGCCGGCTTCGGCCTGGGCTACTTCGGCGAGCGCTCCGAGCGGCACGCGCGCCGCCTGATCGAGCGCGCGCTCAGTTCAGATAGCCGAGCGCCTTGAGGTTCTCGACTGTTTCGTTCGATAGCTCCTGCTGGCCCGGTTCCGCGCGCACGTCCCAACGGTAGCGACGTAGCGCCTCGGCCAGCCGTCTCAGCGCCTCCGGGCGGTCAGCCGAGACGTCCACCGTCGAGCCCGGATCGCGCTCGAGATCGAACAGCTCGCTGCGGCGGATCTCGGCGCCCTGAAGCTTGAACGACAGGCAGCGCGTGTCGCCACCCAGGCCCAGCCACATGGGCACGCCGCAGCCGGCGGTCGACAGCACCACCCGCCGGCGGCCCGGCCCCGCCGCCAGGTCGAGAGCCAGAGGCTGCCAGCCCGTGCCGACAGTCACTGTCGTCATCGTCTCGCCGTCGACCTCGACGGTCAGCTCACGCGGCGCGTGGAAGCTCACCACCTGCAGCTCGAGCCGCTCGGCTTCGGTGTCGAGCGCCGCCCGCCGAGTGGCCCAGGTTCCGCCCGGCTCGCCGAGGACCAGTGCGGTCAGATACTGCAGCGGCCCGGCGTCGGTCGCCTCGATCAGGGTTTTCTGGTTCTCCTGGTCGAAGACCTCGGCGTAGGCATGGCTTCGGGGCGCCGGATCCGGCTCTCCTCGAAGCAACGGCACCAGGCTCGCGCCTGAGGGCTCGCCGCCCGGGTCGGTCCCGGCCAGTTCGTAGAGCGTCGGCGCGAGGTCGATGCTCTGGACGAGGTCCGGCACCCGACGACCGCCACGGCCACCGGGAACCACTACCAGTAGCGGCACGTGCAGGGTCTCCGGGTAGACCTGCGAGTGTGCGAGCTTGCCGTGCTGCTGAAACTCCTCGCCATGGTCCGAGGTGATGACCAGGGTCACATCGTCCCGCAGACCGAGCGCCTCGAGCTCGGTCACGAAGCCCTCCAGCGCTCGATCGAGGTAGCGGATCTCGGCGTCGTACTGAGCCCGGTAGAAGGCTACCGTCTCGGGCGGCACCTGATGGCGCCCCATGTTGACGTCGCGCAGGAATGAGCCCGAGGAGTCGGTCACCTCCGGAGCCGCCCCCGGCCAGTAGATTCGATCGAACTCGTCTGGAGGCACGTACGGGTCGTGCACGGCGTAGGTGTGCAGGAACAGGAAGAAGCGGTCTTCGGGACCGACCCCACGCAGAAAGTCGAGTCCGTGATCGAACGTCTGCTCGGCGGAGCGCGGCCCGGCATCACGGCTCGAGAGGAACTCGTCGAACCCGCGGTCGAAGCCGAAGTCGCGGCTGACGTAGCCCGCCTCGGTGAAGCCGGCGGTCCGAAACCCGGCGCGCTGGAACTGCTCAGGCAGGGTCGCGATCTGCGGTGAAAGCACGCTCGACGGCGGATAGACCCCGTGCTCCTGCGGATAGAGGCCGGTGAACATCGAAACGTGGGAGACCAGGGTCGACGGGTACTGAACGTAGGCGTTCTCGAACAGGGTGCCGCGCTCGGCCAGTCGATCGAAAAACGGACTGGTGTCGCGCTCGTTCCCGTAGGCGCCCAGGTGCGGCGCGCTGAGCGTGTCGAGCGAGATCAGGATGTAGCCGCGGGTCGGTGAAGGCGGCGCCTCACTCTGCGCGCAAGCCACGAGCATGAGCATCGCGGCGAGAGCTACGAACGGCCGGCGGCACACCGCTCGGATTATAGGAGGTCAGCGGCCCGCGCGATGCGAGATCAGGTCGCCCTCCAGCTCGGCCAGGAGATAGTCCGCCTTGCAGCCGTCGGGCCGCACCGCGAACTGTCCGACCGAGCCGTGGGCCGACTCGTAGGCAAGTGTCAGGGAGTGGTTGCGCGGAAAGGACTCCGCCAGATCGCCCGGATCGGGGTAGCGCATCCCGCCGCCGAAGATCGACAGTTCCGCGTCCGGCTGGCCAGCGTAGAGCACGTGCGCGTTGCCCACCAGAACCACCAGCACGGTCTCAGTCCCGCTGCTCAGAGTGGCCGCCATCCGCGCCACCCTCTGGTGCCGCGCGGGAGGATCGAGCGGCCGGACGGGCGCTCGGGAGTGCGCCAGCAGCTCAGCGAACGCAGGCCCATTGAATCGGCTCGCCAGGCTCCGACACGAGGGCTCGCCCGGATCGCAGTCGGTGCGGAAACCTTCGACGTACAAAGCGGCGTCGTGACCGCGACCGACCAGACGGTTTACCAGCTCGACAGCCAGACGCTTTGGCGCGCGCGCATCATGGCGCTCGCCAACGAAGACGTAGCGGACGCCCTGCCGCTCGATCCGCGTGACGATCACGTCCACTGAGACCGGGTCCCCGGACGACTCACAGGTCATCGAGGCTTCGACCGGCGCTCCCGCCAGAAGCGCCAGCCCAGTAAGGACGGCACGGTAGCGGCTGATGACTCCCCCCAGAGAACAGCGTCACCAGTATGGCCGGTCGGCGCCACGGGGTCCATGCAGCGCGTCACTAAACGTTCTTCGAAATCTTGGGGAACCGGGAATTCTTTCCCGCTTCGGGCAGCGCGCAACCTGGGTCCCGTCGGGGTCGGTACGGCCTCGAAGATCCCTTTGGAAACAGGTCTTTACAGACGGCCTCTGAGCTGTGGCACACGCCTTGCCCTGCTCGAGAGGTTCGGAAGCAACTCTGATGACTGCCGCTCTCGACGTCGAGAGCCCGGCAACAACAACAGAAGGAGGAAGACCATGAAACGGAGCTTCAGAGGTATCTCGGTAGTGCTCGCGCTGGTGGCCCTCGCGGTCGGTTCGATCGGTATGTCTACCGCCCAGGAGAGCGAGGCGGAATCGAGCGACGTTACGCTCGCCGGTCTGCTGGCGATGGACGATGAGGGCGGCTACGTCCTGGTCGAGGGAGAGAGCGGCGAAGAGATCACGCTCGAAGGCGAGGGCCTGGCCGACTACGTCGACTCGACGGTCGAAGTCACCGGCGGATGGGCGACGGACGACGAAGACAACCACTACTTCTACGTCGCTGGCATCGAGCGCGTCGAGTAAGCAGCGACCCTCACAAGTTCGCATCCAATCCGCAAGGGCCCCTACCCACTCGGCGGGGGCCCTTGCGATAGCCACACTCCCAGCAGCGATCCAGCCGTTACCGCAGACGAAGCGGAGCGTCGCGGCGGGAAGTGCGCGCGGCCGGGAGCACACCGAAGCCACCATTGGCGGAACGGCCCTCGCCTGATCGCGGCATGGATTCGCCCGTTGGCTGCAGGCGACAGGCTACCGGACCACAAGCCTCGTAGGCTCTAGGCATGCGAACCGACAAACTCGGCCGCACGCTGTTTCTCGCGGTCGTCCTCATCCGGGCGGCCGCCCTCCCTGCGGCGGAGCCAGAGCTCTCCAGTGAGCTTCATCCGCACTGGAGCCCGGACGGCAATCGGATCGTCTTCGAGTCGAATCGAGCGGGGAGCGCAGACATCTACACGATGGATCTCGCCACCGGCGAGATCCGACAACTCACCGTCTCATCGGGAATTCCCAACCGGTTCGGGATGGAGCCCGCCGACCGGTTCGACGGCAACGGGTTTCGAGTAGCGAAGTCGCTCGACCGCTAGGCGCCAGCCACCCGTCGCGACCAGGCGCGCTGGAGCGTCCACCGACCAGGGCACCCTATTGACAGGTTGCGCAGGACATACTATCCTTTCATCCGGATGAAGGGATTCAACAAAGCCGCAAAGGCAGCCGCGAACCCGGGAAGCCCTGCGATTCTCGGCCGCCTCTCGGCGCTCGCGGACCCGATCCGCTGCCGCGCGCTGCTGCTCCTGAGCAGTCAGGAGCTGACGGTGTCCGAGATCTGTGCGGTCCTTCAGCTTCCTCAGTCAACGGTCAGCCGCCATCTCAAGGTGCTGGCCGACGACGGCTGGATCGCCGTTCGGCCCGAGGGCACGAGCCGCTTCTATTCCGCGGCCGTGGACGAGAGCGATCCGATGGCGCACCGGTTGTGGGATCTGGTCGGAGACGAGATGGCGGGCAGCCCGGCCGCCGAACAGGACCAGTTGCGCCTCGAGTCGATCCTCTCCCGACGGCGCTCGCGCTCGCTCGAGTTCTTCTCCTCGGCCGCCGAGGAGTGGGCCGGGCTCAGACGCGAGCTTTTCGGTACCCAGTTCGACCTCGGCGCGCTGCCCGCGTTGCTCGACGACGACTGGACGGTCGGCGATCTCGGCTGCGGTACCGGCGCGGTGACCGAGAGTCTGGCGCCGTTCGTGAGCAAGGTGATCGCGATCGATGCCTCCGCGCCAATGCTCGAGGCGGCACGCCAGCGACTGTCGACCCAGCATAACGTCGAGCTCCGAGAGGGCGAGCTCGAGCGGCTGCCGGTCGCCGACGGGGAGCTCGACGCCGCCACCCTGATGCTGGTCCTCCACCACTCGGCCGATCCGCAGATCGTCCTGACCGAGTCCGCCCGCGCGCTGAGACCCGGCGGTCGGCTGCTGCTGGTCGACATGCTCCCCCACGACCGCGACGAGTACCGCAAGCAGATGGGGCACGTCTGGCTGGGCTTCAGCGAGGAGCAGGTCGTCGAGCTGCTCACCGCAGCGGGCTTCGAGCGCCTGCGCTTCCGTCCGCTACCCCCCGACCCCGACGCCAAGGGACCGACACTGTTCGTCGTCGGCGCCCGTAAGAAACCGACACCCTCGCAACCGCGAACAAGATAGAGACCCGCAGTCGAACTCACCAAGGAGAGAAACGATCATGACTGTCGCAACTGATAGACCCGAAACGCAGACCGGCGCCGCCCGGCTGCCCTTCAAAGTCGCCGACCTGGCCCTGGCCGAGCTCGGCCGCAAGGAGATCCGCCTCGCCGAGCACGAGATGCCCGGCCTGATGTCGCTGCGCGCCCAGTACGGCGAGACCCGCCCGCTGGCCGGCGCCAAGGTGATGGGCAGCCTCCACATGACGGTTCAGACCGCGGTGTTGATCGAGACCCTGGTCGACCTCGGCGCCGACGTGCGCTGGTGCTCGTGCAACATCTTCTCGACCCAGGACTCGGCCGCCGCCGCGGTGGCGGTCGGACGCACCGGCACCTCCGAGGCGCCTGCCGGGATCCCGGTCTTCGCCTGGAAGGGTGAGACCCTCGAGGAGTACTGGTGGTGCACGAAGGAGGCGATCACCTGGCCGGACGGCTCCGGCCCCGACCTGATCGTGGACGACGGCGGCGACGCCACCCTGTTGGTCCACCGGGCGCGTGAGTTCGAGCTCGCCGGCAAGGTCCCGGCGTTCGACGCCGACAACGACCCCGAGGAGTGGGGCGTGACTCTCGAGACCATCCGCACCGAGCTGGCGGCCAACCCGGAGCGCTGGACCGGCATCGCCGACGGCATCCGCGGCGTCAGTGAGGAGACCACCACCGGCGTCCACCGCCTCTACCAGATGGAGAAGGACGGCTCGCTGCTCTTCCCCGCCATCAACGTCAACGACTCGGTGACCAAGTCCAAGTTCGACAACATCTACGGTTGCCGGCACTCGGTGATCGACGGCATCAACCGCGCCACCGACGTGATGATCGGCGGCAAGGTGGCCGTGGTGTGCGGCTTCGGTGAGGTCGGCAAGGGTTGCGCCCAGGCGCTGCGCGGCCAGGGCGCCCGGGTGATCGTCACCGAGATCGATCCGATCTGCGCCCTGCAGGCGGCGATGGAGGGCTACCAGGTCGCCACGCTGGACGACGTGGTCGAGACCGCCGACATCTTCGTCACCACGACCGGCAACAAGGACATCATCACCGCCGGGCACATGGCACGAATGAAGAACAAGGCGATCGTCGGCAACATCGGCCACTTCGACAACGAGATCGACATGGCCGGTCTCAAGAAGCTCGACGGGGTCCGTCACGAGAACATCAAGCCGCAGTACGACGAGTTTCACTTCGCCGACGGCCGCAGCATTCTGATCCTCTCCGAGGGCCGTCTGCTCAACCTCGGCAACGCCACCGGCCACCCGAGCTTCGTCATGTCGGCATCTTTCACCAACCAGGTGCTGGCGCAGATGGAGCTGTGGGCCAACCGCGACGGCTACGAGCGCAAGGTCTACATGCTGCCCAAGAAGCTCGACGAGGAGGTCGCGCGACTTCACCTCGACCAGCTCGGCGTCAAGCTCACGCGTCTCAGCGAGGAGCAGGCGAGCTACCTCGGCGTCGATGTCGACGGACCGTACAAGCCCGACTACTACCGCTACTAGGTCCGGTCGTAGGACCGGCGCAGCGAATCTTCGCGAGGGCAGAGCCTGCAGGCTCTGCCCTTTTCTTCGTTCAGCGACCGGCTGCGGGCGTCTCGGGGAGCCCAGCCAGCGACTCGGCGACCGCCGCGTACAGCCGCCTGGCACCCGAGGCCGCGCCCGAGTCGTCCAGAACATCGATCGCCGCGATCCCGGTCTCCGCCGTGATCGCGGCACACAGCGCCGGCATCTCGGCGGCGTCGGCCCCTTCGCGGCTGACCGTGATCGCCGCGATCGGCGCGCGCGACATGCCGCGCAGCGCCTCGAGCTGCCGCGCCAGCGGATCGATCGGATAGCCCGGGCAGCCGTCGTACTCGGCGCGGCCCGGGGCGTGCTGCAGCACGATCGAGTGTGGACGAGCGGCCAGCAGCAGCTCCTGACCGCCGAAGTACCCGGGGCTCAAGAGTCCGCCCTGCCCTTCGAGAACCAGCACATCCGGCCGGCGCTCGTGCCAGGCCGACCAGACGGCATGCTCGATCTCACCGGGAACAAAATCGTAGATCAGCGCGTCGAGCGGCACGCAGAACTCGGCGCCCTGAAGCCAGGCGGTCTGGCCGGTGCCGACCAACTCGACACTACGCCCGCGCCGGCGTAGCTCGTCCACCAGGAGCCAGGCGGTGGTGCGCTTGCCGATCGCGGAATCAACGCCCAGGATCGCCACCCGAGTCGACGTCACCTGCTCGATCTTGCCGCTGAAGCGGTGCAGGGCCGAGCGTTCCGGTGCGCGCCGGACGTCGACCAGCTCGACGCCGTTCTCGGCCGCGAGCGCCACCAGCCGGCGGTCGTCGCCGAGCAGCTCGTGCAGGCCGCAATGTACGTGCAAGCCATGGGCGAGCGACGCCGCCACCACGTCTCGGGCCGCTTGGTCGAGAACGCCGCGAATCGGCGCCAGTCCGATCACCAGGTGTGTAGGTCGGACCCCGTCCGCGGCGACCGCTAGCGCGCTCGCCAGGTCGGCCACGATCGGGATCTCACGACGCCGACCGTCGAGCAGGGTACCGGCGTCGGCGCCGGAATGGTCCGAGTCGATCACCGCCAGAACACGATAGCGCTGACTGCGGCGGACCAGGCCGTGGGTGGTCTTGCCATCCAGAGCGGCGAAGGCGCCCTCGCAGTAGATGATCGCGCCGGCGCTTGGTCGGTGTGCGTCAGCAGCCGCGCGCTTGTCGGCCATGTCTCCAGGTAGATCGCTCATCCATATAATAGACGGGCTCACTCGCGCCTTTCGGCAGATCGTTACTCCCTCTTGCCCAATCCCTGATGATAGGAACCGCCCTCGGGCACTACCAGATTCTCGAACGAATCGGGAAGGGTGGCATGGGAGAGGTGTTCGTCGCCGAGGACACCAAACTGCACCGGCGGGTGGCCCTCAAGATCCTGCCCAAGAAGTTCTCCGAGAGCCCGTCGCGCCGTGAGCGGTTCGAGCGCGAAGCGCGCGCCGTTGCGGCTCTCGATCACCCCAACATCGTCACCATCTTCTCGGTCGAGGAGATGGAAGGCGTGCTCTTCATCACCATGCAGCTGCTCGAGGGCGAGTTGCTCTCGAGCCGTATCCCACCGAACGGCCTCGACATTTCGGAGTTCTTCGAGCTCGCCATGCCGCTCGCCGATGCGCTTTCCGCCGCCCATCAGAGGGGCGTCACGCACCGCGACATCAAGCCCAGGAACATCCTGATCACCCACGAGGGCACGGTCAAGGTGCTCGACTTCGGGCTCGCCAAGATGGACGAGGTAGCGGTCACCGACGCAGAGCAGGAGCTCGAGACCCTCGAGCTGACCCAGCCCGGCACGATCATGGGTACGGCCGCCTACATGTCGCC
>JAJCXP010000314.1 GCA_029263375.1 Acidobacteriota bacterium
GCCAGCGCGTTGGCGCGCAGCAGGAGCATCGCCCGGACGACGGCCGGGGCGAGCGGAGCGCCCATTCCCGCCGCGTGGCTCTTGAGCAGCCGCTCCTGGAGGATCTCGGTCTGATCGGGAGCGATCGTCTCGCCGGCGAGATCACCGAAGCCGGTGTTCAGTCCGTAGACCAGTTCGCCGCCGGCAAGCGTGCGATCGACGTGATCGCGAGCCGCCTGGACTCGCACTCGAGCCTCGTCGGCTAGCGCGCATTCAGCTTTCTCCAGGACCACGCGCCGCAGGTCCTCGAGAGTCAAGGGCGTTGCACCTAGGACGATCATGCCGGCAAGAGTATTTATAATCATCGGGCCTCGATGCAAATAGACCAACGGAGATGGACCGAACAACAGGGCTGGTCCTCCGCGGCCCGGGAGCCCACCGCGTCCAAGTGCCAGCTGGTGCTCGCGTTTGCCGCGCCGAGCACGCTCCGCGAGACCGGTTGGCTGGGCGACCTGCGCCGAGACTATCCGAGCGCCGAGCTCTTGGTGTGCTCGACCGCCGGCGAGATCTGGGACACCCAGGTCGCCGACGACTCGGTGGTGGCGACCGCCATCGCGTTCTCGACGACTCGCGTCTCGGCGGTCTCGCTGCCGAGCAGCGGCTTCGACGACTCCTACCTCGCCGGTGAAGAGCTTGCCCGCCGGCTGACCGCGGACGACCTCGTGCACGTCCTGGTCTTCACCGATGGCACCAACGTCAACGGCACGTCGCTGGTCAGCGGTCTGGTCGACAACCTTGCCGCCTCGGTCACCATCACCGGCGGCCTGGCCGCCGACGGCGAGCGTTTCGAGAGCACGCACGTCTTCCTCGGCGACAAGCCGCGTCAGGACTTCGTCGTCGGCGTGGGCTTCTACGGCGACAGCCTCCGGGTCGGCCACGGCTCCCTGGGTGGCTGGGACCCCTTCGGCCCCGAGCGGCTCATCACCCGCGCCGAGGACAACGTTCTCTACGAGCTCGATGGCAAGTCGGCGCTCGAGCTCTACAAGAAGTACCTCGGCGACTACGCGAGCGATCTGCCGGGCAGCGCGCTGCTCTTCCCCTTGACCGTGCGCTCTTCGAGCGGCGAGGAGGGTATCGTTCGCACGGTGCTCGCCATCGATGAGGAGAACCAGACGATGACCTTCGCTGGTGATCTGCCCGAGGGTCACTACGCGCGCCTGATGAAGGCGAATTTCGAGCGCCTGATCGATGGCGCGACTGCCGCCGCGACCACCGCGCTCTCCAACGGGCATCATCCCGACCTCGCCCTTCTTGTCAGTTGCGTGGGCCGCAGGATGGTGCTCAGGCAACGCATCGAAGAAGAGGTCGAAAGCGTCCGCGACATCTTCGGCGCCGAAACCGTGCTGGCGGGCTTCTACTCCTATGGCGAGCTCTCGCCGGCGACGCCGGTGGGCAGCTGCGAGCTCCACAACCAGACCATGACCATCACCACGTTCACGGAGAGCTAGCCGCCGTGCACAAGCTCCTCGAACGACAGCTCAAGAAGCTCTACGGCTCCCTGTCCGACGTGCCCGCCGATTTCGAGGAGCTGGTCCGGATCGTCGACGAGTCGTACGAGCAGACCGATGCCGACCGGAAGCTGCTCGAGCGCTCGCTCGACCTGACCTCCCAGGAGCTGCTCGGGGCCAACGCCGAGCTGCGCGCCGAGAGCGAGGACCTCGAGCGCCGGGTCGAGGAGCGCACCGAGTCGATTCGCCGAACCGAAGCGCGCTACCGGGATCTGTTCGAGGGCTCGCGGGACGTCATCTACGTGGCCACTCTCGACGGCCGTCTGATCGACATCAACCCGGCCGGAGTCGAGCTGTTCGGCTACGCGTCGAAGGAGCAGATGATCGAGGAGGTGGATCTGAACGTCGCCTATGAGCATAGAGCGCAGCTGTTGAGCCGGATCGACCGGTCGGGCTTCTTGCGCGACGAGGAGCTCCAGCTCAAGACCAGATCGGGCGCCCCGATCACGGTGCTGGCAACCATCACGGCACGCCGCGATCCGAGCGGCAAGATCGCCAACATGCTCGGCATCGTCCGGGACGTCACCCGCCAGCGGGCGCTCGAGCAGCAGCTGCGTGAGGGCCAGAAGATGGAAGCGATCGGCCGCCTGGCCGGTGGCGTGGCGCACGACTTCAACAACCTTCTGACGGCGATCATCGGCTACGGCGACCTGATCCGTCAGTCGCTGCCCCCGGATGACCCGGCGGTGGCGCAGCTCGAGGAGGTTCGCAAGGCCGGGCGGCGCGGCGCGGACCTCACGCGTCAGCTGCTGGCGTTCAGCCGCCGGCAGGTGCTCGAGCCCGTCGCCCTGCAGCTCAACAACGTGGTGGTCGAGATCGAAAAACTTCTCCGGCGCCTGATCAGCGAGCAGATCGATCTCGAGACCGATCTTGCCGACGATCTGAAGGCGGTTCGTGCCGACTCGGGCCAGGTCGAGCAGGTGCTGATGAACCTGGCGATCAACGCGCGCGACGCGATGCCCGAGGGCGGCACCCTGAGGATCTCGACTCGCAACGTGATGATCGAGCCGGGAGCGGCCGACAGCCCGCCGGGGCTGGAGCCCGGCTCATATGTCCTGCTCGAGGTCGAGGACACCGGCGTCGGCATGGACGAGTCGACCCGCGAGCAGATCTTCGAGCCCTTCTTCACCACCAAGGAATCGCGCGGCACCGGCCTCGGCCTGTCGACGGTCTACGGCATCGTCCGCCAGAGCGGTGGCCGGATCCGTGTCGTCAGCACTCCCAATAAGGGCAGCACCTTCCGGATCTTCCTGCCCAGCGTCGAAGGTCAGCCGGTCAGCGAAGCGCAGCTCCCGGCGCCGGTCGGGCTACCGCCCGGCAACGAGACCGTCCTGCTGGTCGAGGACGAGCCGGTCGTGCTCACCTTCGTCGACGATTTCCTGAGCCGGCAGGGCTACACGGTGCTCAAAGCTAGTGACGGTCGTGAGGCGCTCGACGTCGCGAAGCTCTACCCGAACAAGATCGACCTGCTGCTCTCGGACGTCGTCATGCCAAGGCTCAACGGCATCGAGCTTTCGCAGATCATGACCCGGTCCGACCCGGGCCTGCGGGTGCTCCTCATGTCGGGCTATACCGGCAAGCGCCTGACCTCGGACGCCGAGGCGGCGAACCTCGACAAGTCCCACTTCCTGCAGAAGCCGTTCACCGCCGAGCAGCTCAGCTGGAAGGTCCGCGAGGTGCTCGAGGCGAAGATCCGGCCGCGGCTCTACTCTTCCGAGACCGCGTAGCCGAGCATCTCGTCGCCGTCGAACAGGAAGCGCCCGTCGAAGCGCTTGCCCGCCAAGAGCAGCGGCAGCCAGAGGCGATCGTCCGCCCACATCTCTTCGTAAGGGATCGCGTCGACCGGGGTCCACAGCGGGATCGCCTCCTCGGTTCGCGTCGGCTCGCCCCGATAGGCCTCGGCCCGGAACACCCATACGTGGATCGAGTAGCCGTCGACGAACTGGAACCTCAGCTCGCCGTGCTCGGTCAAACCCGAGGCCACGACGTGGGTTTCCTCCCGAACTTCCCGCACCGCCGCCTCCGCCGGAGTCTCCCCGGGCTCGAGCCGCCCGCCGGGACCGTTGATCTTACCCGCGCCCAGCCCTCGGAGCTTACGGATCAGGAGCACCCGGTCGTCCTCGACGACGAACAGGAGGGTGGCCCGGTCGGTCGCGCGCCAGCTCTGCCAGTCGATGTCGTCGAAGTTCTTCCAGGTTCCGGTCACGTAGCGGAATCGTATCCCGGTACCGTCAGGGTGTTTCCGGCAAACCGGCATCCGGGTCGGGCGTTCCGGCAGCGCAGCGACCCGCCTTCCGTCTTGAGAGACGGATGCTGGCGCAAATAACCGGAGCCACCACCTGGGGGATCGACGCTCGACCCGTCCGAGTCGAGGTGGACGTCCGTACCGGACTGCCCCAGACCCAGATCGTCGGCCTCGCCGACACCGCGATCCGCGAGAGCCGCGAGCGAGTCCGGGCCGCGATCCGAAACTGCGGCTTCGACCTGCCGCAGCGAGCGGTCACCATCAACCTGGCTCCGGCTGATCTACCCAAGACCGGCAATCACCTCGATCTGCCGATCGCGCTCGCTCTGCTCGCCGCCCACGAGCACATCCCGGTTGCGGCACTGGACTCGGTCGTCGCCTGCGGCGAGCTCGGCCTCGATGGCGAGGTCCGTCCGATTCGCGGCGGCCTGTCGATCGCCGAGCTCGCTCGAGATGTCGCAGCTCGGTTCCTGATCCTCCCGTCCGCGAACGGCCCCGAGGCTGCGGCCCTGCGCGGAGCGCCGGTCATCCCGGTGACCAGCCTCGGCCAGGCTCTCGAGCATCTCGTCGGACTCCAGGTCATCCCGCCGCTCACCGGGCCCGGCGGCCTGGCGAACGAGGTTCACGAGCGTGCGATCCCGGATCTGGCCGAGGTTCGGGGCCAAGAGACCGCCAAGCGCGCGCTCGAGATCGCGGCGGCCGGAGGACACAACGTTCTCTTCATCGGTCCGCCCGGCAGCGGCAAGACCATGCTCGCCCGCAGGTTGCCAGGAATCCTGCCGTCGCTCTCTCGTCCCGAATCGATCGCGGTCACCAAGATCCACTCCCTGGTAGCGGCTCAGCCACCGAACGGACTCATCTCGCGCAGACCATTCCGCTCACCGCATGCCGGCGTCAGCTCCGCGGCGCTGGTCGGTGGCGGTTCGATTCCCCGCCCAGGCGAGATCACCCTCGCCCACCTGGGAGTGCTGTTTCTCGACGAGCTGCCGGAGTTCCGGCGCGATGCGCTCGAGAGTCTGCGGCAGCCGATGGAGGACGGGCGCATCACGGTCGTTCGGGCACGGGCTCGGCTCACGTTCCCGGCACGATTCGCCTTGCTGGCCGCGATGAATCCCTGTCGGTGTGGATTTCTGGGAGATCCGCGGAATGAATGTACCTGCTCCGCGCCCGAGGTGGAGCGGTATCGAGCCCAGATCTCCGGCCCGCTGCTCGATCGCATCGATCTGCACGTCGAGGTTCCGGCGCTGAAGCTGGCGGAGTACAAGGGCGGTAGCGGCGAGGCCAGCACGGTCGTGGCGCAGCGGGTGCTCGCGGCTCGAAAGCGTCAGATCGAGCGGCTCCCTCAGGAGGCCGCGCCGCCGGTCAATGCGGCCATGACGACTCGGGTCGTTCGCAAGGTCGTTCAGCTTCAGCCGGCGGCTCAGCAGCTACTCGATTCGGCCTTCGAGCGGTTGGCGCTCTCAGCGCGGGCGGCGACACGGGTTCTCAAGGTGGCACGGACGATCGCGGACCTTGCGGAGGACGGCCGGGTTGGAGCGGCGCATGTCGCGGAGGCGATTCAGTATCGGTCGTTGATCGAGCGGCGCTAACGAAAGCCGATCCGAGAAACCGAGGCTGCACCTGGTTCAAGCCTAGCTCAATCGCGCTGGGGCCAATCGTGACCTGGCCCTGTTGTAGGCTCCGAGAAAATGAAGAGTTCACCCGCTGCCGGCGTACGCGCGTCAGCCACGTTCGCGACGATCCTCCTCGCCCTCGCCCTCCTCCTCCCAGCGAGCCCAGTCCGAGGTCAGTCCTCTTGGCAGGCGAAGGTCGACCCCTGGGTGCTGCGGACAGCCGAACGCGACCGGCAGACGAACTACCTGGTCTTTCTCTCCGAGCAGGCGGATCTCAGCCCGGTCCATGGTCTCCGCTCGAAGGACGCGAAGGGCGCCGCGGTGTTCGAGCGCCTGACAGAGGTCGCTCAACGCACGCAAGCTCCTCTCCTGCACGACCTTGCGGCCGCAGAGCTACCCCACCGCGCCTTCTGGATAGCCAACATGATCTGGGTCGAGAGCGACCTCGCCACACTTCAGGAACTGGCACGGCGTAGCGACGTGGCCCGCATCTACGCCAATCCCAGAGTGGCGATGGATTCGGGATTCACCCAACGGCGAGCCGACCGGGCCGGGGGTGCGGGGCCGGAGCCGAACCTGCTCCAGATCGGTGCACCCCAGGTGTTCTGGAGCGCCGGCTTCACGGGGCAGGGTGTGGTTCTCGCGTCCCAGGACAGCGGATACGAATGGACCCACCCCGCCCTCCAGAATCAGTACCGGGGATGGGACGGCGTTGGCGCCGACCACAGCTACAACTGGCACGATGCGATTCACTCGGGCGGTGGCAGTTGCGGCGCCGACTCACCCGTGCCTTGCGACGACAACGGCCACGGCACACAGACGTTGGGAGTCCTGGTCGGCGACGACGGCGCCGGCAACCAGATCGGGATGGCGCCGGGCGCGCGCTGGATCGGCTGCCGGAACATGGACGAAGGCGTCGGCACGCCGGCCACCTACGCGGAGTGCTTCCAGTTCTTCCTGGCGCCGACCGACCTGAACGACCAGAACCCGGATCCCGCCCTCGCGCCTCATGCCGTTGCCAACTCCTGGGTCTGCCCTCCCTCCGAGGGCTGTACCGATCCTGAGGTCCTGCGGGCGGTCGTCGAGAGCGTCCGGGCGGCCGGGATCGTCGTGGTCGCGGCAGCTGGTAACTCGGGCAGCGCATGCGCCACGGTTGCGGATCCGCCCGCGATCTACGACGCCTCCATCACTGTGGGCTCCGAGAACCTCTTCGGCGAGGTCTCGAACTTCAGCTCCCGAGGACCGGTAACGGTCGACGGCAGCAACCGGATCAAGCCGGATCTACTCGCTCCGGGCGAGGACATTCGATCGAGCACGCCCGGTGGCGGCTATCTGTCTTTCTCGGGCACCAGCATGTCCGCGCCGCACGTCGCGGGCCTTGCGGGTCTGATGATCTCGGCAGTCTCCTGCCTGGCGGGGGATGTCGACGCCATCGAGACCTTCATCGAAGAGACGGCGCAGGGGTTCACCAGCGGCGAGCAGTGCGGTGGCGTGCCCGGCGATCAGTTCCCCAACAACACCTACGGCCATGGGTTCATCATTGCTACGTTGCCGTCCGAGTCACTGTGCACGGTGGGTATCGGCGGCGCGGTGAGCGGCGTCGACCCTCGCAGAGCCCGGTGCGTGAACGGCACGACCGGTCAGTCGGTCCAGATCCAGCTCGCCGGGGAGCTGAGCTGGGACTGCGGAGCAGGCGGCCTACTCGCCGATCCGGGAGATCGCGTATCTCAGCTGGTCTTCGGGCCCGCTACCTCGGGGCCCATCGGCGGCTCGGCAAGCGGTGTTTCGGTGCGCCAGGTCACCTGTCTGAACGCGACCACCGGCCAGAACCTCACGATCCAGTCCACCGAGCCCTCCTGGGACTGCACCGCAGCGGGCTTGCTGGTCAGTCCAGGGGACCGGGTCAGCCAGACGGTTCGCGGCGTCGCTCTGTAGGGACCCGGCGCCTGGCAGCGACCCGAGGCGGCCTATTCTCCGGGTTCTGAAACCATGACCGCGCGGGCGCCGCGTTCCCAAACCCGCTCATTCAATGAGCCTATGCCTCTTTCTCTATGAGCGTGCGACCTCCCCACCCCTCCCATATACTGACA
>JAJCXP010000315.1 GCA_029263375.1 Acidobacteriota bacterium
CGCCTCGGCCGCCAGGCGGTGGCCGAAGGCGTTCGGGTGGACGTGATCGCCCTCGACGACCTGGAGATCGTCGGGGTCGTGGCCGCGGTAGGTGTCGAGCAGATCGAGCACGTGGAAGCCGTGCTCGGTGGCGGCCGAGGCGACCTGCGCGTGGACCGATCCCCAGGCGTAGTCCTCTAGCCGGTAGAGCACCGGGAAGATCACGACCAGAACCGGTGTATCGATCTCCTGCGAGATCCGTTCGAGCCGATCGAACGCGGTGGTCACCCGCTGCCAGGAGCGCGGCTCCCGGTGCAGGCGCAGGAAGTAGTCGTCGGTCGCGTAGGCCGCGACCTCGGCGCTGCCGCTTGTCCGTCGCGCCGCCCAGGCGACGCGCTGGCCGGTGCGGTAGAGCAGATGCAGAATGCTCGAGCGCTGAGCGGTCTCCTTGAGGCGCGCGATCGCGCCGAGCTCGCGGGCGCGCTCTCGATCTCGGCGCAGGCTGGCGCCCTCGGCGGGGTCGTTGAGCACGTAGCCGACGACGACCAGGTCGGGCTCGTAGCGCAACCCCTCGACCTCGACCAGGTGAACCTCCTGCTCGGTGTTGAGCGCTCCCTGGGTGATCAGCACGACCTCGTAGTCGCTTGCCGTCCGGGGTGGATCCGCGTTCAGGAGTTCCTCGAGCCGCTTGGTGTAGATCTCCTCGACGTTGACGCCGTGGCCGTTGGTTACCGAGTCGCCCACCGACAGGATCCGGACGGTCGAATGCGGTTTCTCGAAGGTGTGCTCCCGATCGCGCCAGCCGCGCGAGTTGATGTCGTAGCGCAGGTTGTTGGTGATCCAGGACAGGTTCGGTACCCGCCGGTAGTCGACCACCGGATCGTCGACCAGCTGGAGCTTCTCGATCTCGGAGCCGCGCACGCCGTAGTAGCCGAACACGCGCAGGGCGACCTCGCCGGCGAGCAGGCTGAAGGCCAACGAGACGAGAGCCAGGGCGAGCTTGCGCCTCATCGACCGCACACCCGGCGATAGAGATCCAGGTAGGAGCCGACGGTCGCGTCCAGGGTGAACGACTCTTCCACTCGGCCTCTGGCCGCCGCGCCCATCGTGTGCGCTCTCTCTGGGTTCTCGCACAGGTCGAGCAGTGCCATCGCGATGGCGCGATCGTTGCCGCGCGGCGCCAACCGCCCTTCGACGCCGTCGCGCACCAGCTCGGGGTTGCCGCCGACGTCGGTGACCACCACCGGCAGGCCCGCGGCCATCGCCTCGAGGATCGTCAACGAGGCCGCCTCGCTGAGCGAGGTCATGCAGAAGATGTCGGCGGCCCGCATCAGCCGTGCGACATCGTCGCGGATGCCGAGGAAGGTGACCCGCGAGCCGATCCGCAGCTCGCTCGTCAAGCGCTCGAGGTCGCCGCGTAGCGGGCCGGCGCCGACCAGGAGCAGGTCGACGTCCTCACGCTCCGCTGCGACGGCGGCGAAAGCTCGCAGCAACGTCGCATGGTCCTTGACCGGGTGGAAGCGGGCGACACAGGCGATCAGGATTCGATCGGTCGGCAGCCCGAGTTCGGCGCGCAGCTCGGCCCGGTCTCCCGAGGACTCGTAACGCGCGAGGTCGACGCCGTTCGGAATCAGCTCGATCCGGTCGCCCGAGAAGCCGTCGACCCGCGCCAGACCATCGATGCTGAAGTCGGAGCAGCCGGTCACGGCGTCGGCTCGGCGGTCGAGCAGCCATCGGTTCACCCATCGGCGTCGCCGCGACACCAGGTCGGGGTAGTGGCGGCCGTGCTCGGTCAGGATCAGCTTGAAGCGACTGCCGGGGCGCATGCCGGCGAGCGCGGCGTAGAAGAAGGGCGTGTACTGATGGGCGTGGATCAGCTCGAGCTCATAATCGCGCGCGACTCGGGCGAGCGCCCCGGGCAGCCGCAGATCGAGTCCGGGTCTGCGGCCGAGCTCGATCACCTCGACGCCCTCCGCTCGCAGCCGGTGGCCGAGCTCGCCGATCTCGTCGAGGCAGAGGATGGTCGGCTCGAGCACCGAGCCACCACGCGCCAGGATCTCGGCGACCAGCACCTCGGCGCCGGCGACGCCCATCGAGTGGAGGGCAAAGCCGATTCGCAGCTTCGGATCTACGGCCATCGCGCGAAGACCTCGGTGGCTCGGCGCGCGCAGGCGTCCCAGCCGAAGTGGGTCTCGACCCAGGTCCGGCCCGCGGCGCCCATCGCCTCGAGACGGTCCCGGTCGGTCAAGAGCTCGCCCAGGCGCTGCGCGAGCTCTTGCGGCCCGTCGCAGGCGACCAGTAGGCCGGTACGGCCCGGGTCGAGGGTTTCGCGGGTGCCGCCCGAGTCGCCGGCAACGACCGGCCGTCCGCACGCCTGCGCTTCGAGCAGCACCAGGCCGAAGCCCTCGATGTCGCCGCCGATCTCGCGATTGGGCAGCACGAAGAGGTCGCACTGGCGGTAGCCGTCGGCCAGCTCATCGTCGCCGAGCTCACCCATGAAGATGACCGCATCCTCGACGCCGAGCTGCCGGGCGAGCCGCTCGAGGGCGTTGCGCTCCTCGCCGTCGCCGACGATCGCGTAGAGAACGTCGGGAACGCGCTGCTGGATCTCGGGCAACGCGGCGATCAGTGTGTCGTGGCCCTTGCGCCGCTGGAGCCGGCCGACGGTCAGTAGCACCGGTCGGTCGCCCCAGCCGAGGCGTGCTCGCAGTTCGGGGTCACGCGGCGCCGGTGTGAAGCGGTCGGTGTCGACGCCGGGGTGCACGCGCTGCACGCGCTCGGCGGGCAGACCCCAGCGCTCGGTCAGAATCAAGGCGGTGTTGTCGCTGTTGGCGATCACGTACGAGGCATTCGCGAGCACGGTGCCGACTATCCAGCCGAGCTCGCGACTGCCGTAGACCCGCCTCTCGTGCCAGGACGGCGCCAGCTCGGAGTTCGACAGGTTGACCTCCTCGCCGTGGGCGAAGCAGGCGTAGCGCACCCCACACCACTCCGAGACCGCCGCCGCCAGCAGGCCCTCGGGCAGGCAGCGGGCGGCGTGCAGCCAACGCACCCGGCGTTCCTGGACCGAGCGCGCCAGCTGCCGCGCCGCGCGCAGGTACGGCACCAGGCTCTCAGGGCGCAGAAACCGGGTGGGGAAACTGAGCGGCACGCGGTCGATCGACAGGTCGGTGGCCGCGTCGATGCGCGGCGCATCGGGGTCGCTGCCTGCGGCCACCGCGTAGGCGTCGTGGGGCAGCCGGGTGTAGAGCTCCCAGAACCACCGCCCGCTACCGCCTATCTTGGGGGGGAAGATCTCGCTGACCAGGAGGGTGGTCATCTGCTGAGCGCATTGTAGCGGCCGCCGCGCCGATCCCGTGCGAAAGCCTACATTTCGATCCGCCGCCAAAGATGAGTATCCTTCGCGCATGCCGCTGCCCGATGGTCTGGTCGTCTTCAGCGACGACTGGGGCCGTCACCCCTCCAGCTGCCAGCACCTGATCCGCGAGCTGCTGCCGCGCTACCGTGTCTGGTGGTTCAACACCGTTGGTACCCGGCCACCGCGCCTGGACCTGCTGACGATGCGCCGGGGGATGGAGAAGCTGGCCGGCTGGTCGAAGCCGAGCGCGAACGCGTCGGTCGACCCCGGGGCAAACCCGACGGTGGTCGACCCGATGATGTGGCCGAGCTTCGGCTCGCGCTCGGGACGGCTGCTGAACCGGTACCTGCTCGGTCGGGCGATCCGGCGGGCGGTGCCGGCGCCGCCGAGCGCGATCGGCGTCACCACGTTGCCGATCGTCGCCGATCTGATCGGTCGGGTGCCGCTCGCGCGCTGGATCTACTACTGCGTGGACGATCTGGCCGAATGGCCGGGGCTCGATCGCTCGACGCTGATCGACATGGAGCGCCGCCTGGTCGAGAAGGTCGACGCCATCGCCGCGGTTAGTGAACGGTTGGTCGAGCGGATGGCGGAGATGGGACGGGAGGCGACGCTGCTCACTCATGGCGTCGATCGCTGGCTCTGGTCGAAGGCCGAGGGGCGTGTCCCGGCGGAGCTCGAAGCGCACGAGGACCCGTGGATCGTCTTCTGGGGGGTGGTGGATCGACGCCTGGACACGTCGTGGATCGAGGCCCTGGCGAGCTCGCTCGATCGCGGGACGATTCTCCTGATCGGCCCCCCGAACAATCCGGACCCGGCGCTCGAACGACTCGACCGCGTGGTTCAGACCGGGCCGCTACCGTTCGAGTGCCTGCCGGCGGTCGCGGCGCGGGCGGCGGGACTGATCATGCCCTACGCCGACATGGAGGTCACCCGCGCCATCCAGCCGCTCAAGCTCAAGGAGTACCTGGCCACGGGCCGGCCGGTGATCGTCAGCGATCTTCCCGCCTGCCGCGAGTGGAAGGACGCCTGCGACGTCGTCGACGGCACCGGCGAGGTGTTCTCGTGGACCGTCCTGCGGCGCCTCGAAGAGGGGGTCACCGACGCGCAGCGGGATGCGCGCCACCGGCTCGATGTCGAGGGCTGGGATCGAAAGGCGCAGGAGCTCGAGAAGGTGCTCTGGAGTGGCGGGCGCTGATGGCCGATCTGGTCCTGCACACACGGGTGGTGAGCGGCTCCGGGGGTGGGCCGGACAAGACGATCCTCAACTCGCCCCGCTTCCTCTCCGATCGCGGCTACCCGATGCTGTGCGCCTATCTGCGCCACCCGGACGACCCCGGCTTCGAGCGGCTGCGGGAGATGGCGCACCGGTGGAACGCGCCGCTCCTGGCGATCGACGATCGCGGCCCGTTCGACGGTGGACCGCGGGCCCGCCCGGCCGAGATCTGCCGGGAACGCCGGCCGGCGATCTGGCACGCGCACGTCTACACGAGCAACTACCTCGGGCTGCGGTTGCGCAGGCGCCATCCGATGGCGCTGGTGACGACGGTGCACGGCTGGGGCGTCGAAGGGGGACTCAAGACTGCCTTCTACTACGCGCTCGACCGCTGGCTGGTGAAGCGCTACGAGCAGGTGATCTGCGTGTCGCGCGATCTCTACGAAACCTGCCTCGGCTTCGGCACGCCGCCCGAGCGCTGCCGCTTCCTGCCCAACGCGATCGATACCGACGAGTACCGTAGGACGGGGCCGCCGGTCGCTGCGGAACGGCGCACCGGCGTGCCGGTCGGCCGCAGGGTGATCGGCGCGGTCGGCCGCTTGTCGCCCGAGAAGGGCTTCGACGATCTGGTACGCGCGGTGGGCTCGCTGATTGGCGAGGGGCTCGATCTCGAGCTCTGGCTGATCGGCGACGGACCGGAGCGCGAGCGCCTCGAGCGGCTGGTGGCCGAGCTCGGTCTGCGCGACCGGGTGCGGCTGCTCGGCTACCGCGACGATACACTCGACTTCTATCGCGCCATGGATATCTACGCGCTCAGCAGCCGCAAGGAGGGCCTCCCGAACGTGGTGCTCGAGGCGATGGCCCTCGAGCTGCCGGTGGTGGGCACCCGGATCGCCGGCGTGCCTCAGCTGATCGAGGACGGCGTCAACGGGCTGTTGGTCGAGCCGCAGAACCCGGCACAGCTGAGCGATGCGCTGCGGCGGGTGGTGGGCGAGGAGGGTCTCGCCGCACGCCTGGGCACGGCCGCTCGACGGACCATCGAAGCGGACTACAGCATGCGGGCGCGCATGGACCGCATGCGCGAGATCTACGAGGTCGCTCTCGGCCGAGGCCAGGAGACCGCATGAGCGACATACGGCCCGAGGAGCTCTCCGAGCAGACCACCGAGGTCCTCCAGGTCGTTCATCCGCACCGCTCGGCGGGCGCGATCGCCTTCAAACGCGGGCTGCAGGCGCTCGCCTTCGTCTGGGTGCTGCCGCGGCTGGCGATCTACCGTGTCGCATCGCTGTTCGTCGGCAAGCCGAGAGCGTTCGCCAACGCCAGCGAAGGGGTCGGCGGGATCCCGGGCCTGCGCGGTCTCTACACGCGCCAGGCGTTCTACCGGGCGACCCTGGAGAGCTGCGGGCGCGACGTCTACTTCGGTTGGTTGTGCGCGTTCTCCACCCCGAAAGCCCGGGTGGGCGAGGGGGCGTACATCGGACGGCGCTGTGGGCTCGGCTACGTGACTCTCGGCGAGGGAGTGATGCTCGCCGACGGCGTGCAGGTCCTGAGCGGCGCCCATCAGCACGGTACGGATGGGGCGGACTCCTTCCGAGAGCAGAGTCAGCAGTACCGCCACGTCTCGATCGGCGCCGGCGCCTGGCTGGGCGCGGGTGCGGTGATCATGGCCGAGGTCGGCGCCGCCGCGGTGATCGGCGCTGGCGCGGTGGTCACGACCGCGATCGAAGCGCGCTGCGTGGCGGCCGGCGTGCCGGCCCGAGTCGTGCGTCGACTCGAGCCGGCGGATCGGACAGTCGCGAGCTAGGAGTCCTACTCGGTCGACGGCCGGTCGCGAAGGATCTCGACCAGGGAGCGGCTCGGAGCCGACTTCTCCCTTACAGCGGATTCGGCGCCAATGAGCGGGCTCTCGGTGACGTCAGCCGAACACTTGATCTGGTCGTCGTCCGACGAGCCCTTGATCTGGAACTGCACCTCGGCGGCGACGAAGCTGTCGTCGGCCAGGATCTCGAGGTCTGGGGTGTTGAGAATCAAGTAGCCGTCCTTGCGGAACTTTCCGAGCTTGCGTGAGGCCTTCTTGAACTCGAGCAGGATTTCGCTGTCGAGGCCGAAGAACGCGATGTTCTTGATCGTGACCTTGTTGTTTCCGACTCCGAAACCGTTGGCGTCGTAGCGCTCGCAGAGCAGAAAGATCGAGTAGTCGATGCCACCCGGGAAATAGTGCGGAGCCCAGATCCAGCTGACGAATCGATTCCCGATCTTGCCGCCGTCGGCGAAATAGTCGAAGTAGCCCCCGTCCGATTCGGACTCGGCGAACGCCGGTAGACCGGTCGCCAGCGCCAGCGCCACCACGAGCACACCCGTGAGAATTCTCCTGGTCATCTATCCCTCCCTCTCTCTGAACAGTGGATTGGGGCTCGCTCGGGAGCCACGGTCAACAGAATGTCGGCAAGAAGGTACCACGCCGATTCATGGGCTTGCGAGGTCCGTACCAGGTCCTCCGGCCGCCCGGCCGCCGTTGCCGGCGTCGGTATACTGAAATCGTGTCGCAGACCGGCCGACGAGCTCTTACGCTGATCGTCCTACTCGCGCTCCTGGCGGGCGCGGCAGTGCTGCTCCTACGGCGTGAAGAACGGCCTGATGCTCCCGGACCCGACGTCGTCGTCGGCGAGTACGACCTGGTCTATGTCCGGATGCCGCGCTACGGCGACGACCAGGTCACCGTCTGGCCCGAGGTCTTCCACCCGGCGCGGCTCGAGCCGGGCGCCGATCTCATGCTCCTGCACCCGGATGGCGGCGAGGAGGTGCTGGTCGAGGGCGGCGACGGGGCGGTGTCCGATCCCTACGTGTCGTTCGACGCCGAGTGGGTCTACTACAGCTACTTCCCGGATCTGCGACCCGAGCGCCTGAACCGGCAGCGTCAGTACCTGCCCATGGACGGCGCCGACATCTTCCGCATCCATCTCGCTTCGCGGCGGGTGGAGCAACTCACCTTCGGGGAGTTCACGCCCAACACCGGCGCCGGCAACTGGGACGAATCGAACCCGCTCGACCCGCCGGCCGAGTACGATCGCCTCGGCTACGGCATCATCAACTCGGGACCGTGTCCGCTGCCCGGGGGGCGGGTCGCGTTCACCAGCAACCGCAACGGCTTCGAGCCGCCCAAGGGCTACACCAGTCCAACCCTGCAGCTGTTCGTGATGGACGAGGACGGCTCCAACGTCACACCGATCGCGCCGATGTCGCTTTCGAGCGCTCTTCACCCGACGATCCTCGCCGACGGTCGCCTGATGTTCGGCTCGCACGAGAACCAGGGGCTGCGCGACCGGCGGAACTGGGCGATCTGGCACATCCAACCCGACGGCCGCTACTGGGGACCGCTGGTCAGCGCTTTCCGCGAGGCGCAGGCGTTCCACTTCATGACCCAGCTCTCGGGCGGCGACATCGCGTTCGTCGACTACTACAACCTGAACAACAATGGCTTCGGCGCGCTCTACCGCTTCCCGCTGCCGGACCCGGGAGCGGTCGCCTTCCATCCCGCGGCGCTCGATCAGAACCCCGAGATCGCGCGCACCAAAGCGGGCGGCTTCTCGGAGCCGTTCCGGATGCCGTTCACGCCCAGGGGGTTGATCTCGATCACGCCCATGACCCACGCCGACGACGCTCCGGCGCCGGAGGGCGCGGACGGCAACCGGGTGGGCAAGTTCACCCATCCTTCGGCGGCGCCCGGCGGTGAGCTGTTGGTCGCCTACACCCCGGGACCGGCGAACCATCGGGGCGGCATCGAGACCCCGGCCTACGACAGCGGCATCTATGTCGTGCCGGGCGGTGCGCCGGTCACCGAGCCGGCCCAGCTGATCGAGGTCAAGAACCATCCCGACTACAACGAGGCCTGGCCGCGCGCCGTGGTCCCATACTCCGCGATCTACGGCATCGACGAGCCGGCTGAGCTGCCGTGGCTGCCCAACGACGGCGATCTACACCCCGCGCTGCCCGAGGGCACGCCGTTCGGGCTGATCGGGACATCCTCGTTCTACCGGCGCGGAAGCTTTCCCGGCTTCGACAAGGCGCGCACCTTCGACGGGCTCGAGGCCTTCAACACCGCCGCCAACGGTACCAACACGAATTGGCTGGTCCAGGGCGCGGACGCCGGGCGTTATTCGAACGAGGACATCTGGGCGGTGCGCATCGTCACCATGGAGCCGAACAGCCATCGCAGCTACGGCCCGGGAGAAGGGCGCCACTACGTGAGCCACGCGAACGAGCGCTTGCGCACCCTGGGCGAGATCCCGCTGCGCAAATGGGACGAGGAGGGCCGCGAGCAGCTCGATCCCGCCGGCGATCCCGACACCAGTTTCCTGGCCAGGATCCCGGCCGATACGCCGTTCACTTTCCAGACTCTCGATCGCCGTGGGATGGCGCTCAACATCTCCCAGACCTGGCACCAGGTGCGGCCCGGCGAGATGCGCACCGACTGCGGCGGCTGTCACGCGCACGGTGTCGAGCCGCTGGCCTTCGAGGGGACGGCGGCCGCGCGCGCCGACTACCGAGTGCGCGATCTGACGCGGGAGACGCCGCTGCTCGGTGACCTCGACGAGACCGGGGCGCCGGGCCTGGAACGCCGTCCCATGGTGGTGGTCGACACCGAGTTCTACCGCGACATCCGGCCGATCCTCGAGCGCAGCTGCGTCTCGTGCCATACCGCGCAAGCGCCCAAGCCCGCCGGCAATCTGGTTCTCGACGATCAAGCGCTCTACGGTCCGCGTGGCGACGAGCTGCCCGGCGACTACATGCGCCTGGCCGACGACCGCCACGCCGAGTGGGGCTACCCGCCGGTGATTCGCGGTCGGAAGTGGCGGCC
>JAJCXP010000316.1 GCA_029263375.1 Acidobacteriota bacterium
CCATGGGGCGCCAGAGCCAGCCAGCTCTTGGAGAGGAATTGCTATGAAGTTCAAGGTGGATGAGATCGCTTCGGTCATCACCGAAGAGATCAAGAACTACCAATCGGAAGTCGATCTCGCCGAAGTCGGGCGAGTGCTGGAACTCGGCGACGGAATCGCCCGAGTCTACGGTCTGAGCAACGCCATGGCCGGAGAGCAGCTGGAGTTTTCGAACGGGCAGTTCGGCCAGGTGTTCAACCTCGAGGAGAGCTCCGTCGGTGTGGTCATCTTCGGCAGCTATCTCGACATCAAAGAGGGTGACGAGGTCCGGCGCACCGGCAAGCTGCTGAGCGTGCCGGTTGGCGATGCGATGATCGGCCGCGTGGTCGATCCGCTCGGTCGACCGCTCGACGGCAAAGGCGTGATCGAGACGCCGCACTCGCGGCCGCTCGAGTTCAAGGCCCCGGGCATCGCCGCCCGCCAGCCCGTCGACGAGCCGTTGCAGACTGGTATCAAGGCGATCGACAGCATGATCCCGATCGGCCGCGGTCAGCGTGAGCTGATCATCGGCGATCGCCGGACCGGCAAGACCGCGGTCGCCATCGACACCATCATCAATCAGAAGGGCACCGGCGTCATCTGTGTCTACGTCGCGGTTGGCCAGAAGGAATCGACCGTCGTCGGAGTGGTCGACAAGCTGACCGAGAACGGCGCGATGGATTACACCATCGTGGTCTCGGCCGGTGCGTCCGACCCGGCGCCATTGCAGTACATCGGTCCCTACGCGGGCGCCGCGATGGCGGAGTACTTCATGTACCAGGAGGGGCGTCCGACCCTGGTGGTCTACGACGACCTCTCCAAGCAGGCGCAGTCGTACCGCCAGCTGTCGCTACTTCTGCGGCGGCCGCCGGGCCGCGAGGCGTACCCGGGCGACGTCTTCTACCTGCACTCCCGCCTGCTCGAGCGCGCCGTCAAGCTGCGTGACGAGTACGCGATCGTGCCCAAGGACACGCCTGACAACGAACGAGATCGCTCGCTGGCGATCGCTCACCCAGAGGGGCTGGCCGCGCCGGCCGAGCACCGTGCCGACGACGCCTTCGGCAACTATCATCGCGGCCACGGCCGGGAGCGCGCCGAGGCGTATCTGGAGACCCGCGACGACAAGGCGGACCTGAAGATCCATCACTTCCCCGACAGCGGCGGCTCGATGACCGCACTGCCGATCATCGAGACCCTCGAGGGCGAGGTCTCGGCGTACATTCCGACCAACGTGATCTCGATCACCGACGGTCAGATCTACCTCGAGCCCGATCTGTTCTTCGCCGGCGTCCGTCCGGCGATCAACGTCGGCATCTCGGTGTCGCGAGTCGGCGGCAACGCCCAGATCAAGGCGATGAAGAAGATCGCCGGCACCCTGCGTCTCGATCTCGCCGCGTTCCGCGAGCTCGAGGCGTTCTCCCAGCTCGGCACCGAGCTCGACACCGCCACGCAGCGTCAGCTCGACCGCGGCGAGCGCATGGTCGAGCTGCTCAAGCAGGGGCAGTACTCGCCCTTCCCGGTTGCCGATCAGGTGATCAGCATTCTGGCCGGCACCAAGGGGTTCCTCGACAAGCTGCCGAACGCCCAGGTCAACGACTTCGAGGCGTTCATGCTCAAGGTGATCAACGACGAGTATCCGGAGATCATCGAGGAGATCAACACCAAGGGCTCGATCTCCGACGAGCTCAACGAGCAGATCGGCAAGCTGATCGGCGATCTCGTGCGCCGGTACATGAAGGAGCACGAGGCGGCCTAGATGGCGAATCGTCGACTTCTGGTCAAACGCCGCAGTTCGGTGCGCAATATCCGCAAGATCACGCGGACGATGCAGCTGATCGCGACCGCGCGCTTCCAGGCCGCCCACAGTGCGGCGGTCTCGCGCCGGCCGTATACCGACAAGTTGGCGGAGCTGACCGCGGGGATCGCGGGCGCGATGGGCGATCTCGAGCATCCGTTGATGAAGGTGCCCGAGCAGGAGAACCGCAGCGCGCTGGTGGTGCTCACCAGCATGCGCGGCCTGTGCGGCGCCTTCAATGCCAACGTGCTGCGCCTGGCGACCGGTCACCTCGACGCCAACCAGGAGAAGGACATCGAGACCGAGGTCGAGATGGCCGGCAGCAAGGGCATCGCCTTCTTCAAATTTCTCGGCCGCCCGATGACTCAGCGCTACACGCACATCAGCGACCTGCCGAGCTTCGACCAGGTCGAGCCGATCGCCAATGCGCTGATCGAGCGCTTCGTGCGCGGCGAGATCGATTCGGTCGACGTCGCCTATACGAAGTTCATCTCGACCGGACGTCAGCGGCCGGTGGTCGAGCGGCTGTTGCCGCTCACCCAGCTGGTCGAAGACTCGGGCGCCGGCGCCGGCGACGGCGCCGGTCCGCAGGTCGAGTACGAGTTCTCGCCGAATCCCGAGGAGCTCCTGAACGAGCTGCTGCCCGCCACCGTGCGCGTGCGGCTGTTCCAGGCGTTCACCGACGCGGCGGTAAGTGAGCAGGTGGCGCGAATGGTGGCCATGAAGGCCGCGACCGACGCCGCTCAGGACATGATCAAGCGCCTCACGCGGGAGTACAACCGGGCGCGGCAGACACAGATCACACTGGAGCTACTCGACATCGTGGGCGGCGCCAACGCGCTCGCATAGAGGTTTCGAACATGCAAGAAGGAAACATCGGGAAGGTCACGCAGGTCATCGGCTCGACGCTCGACGCGCAATTCGCCGAGGACCAGCTGCCGGAGATCTACAACGCGCTCAAGATCGATATGGAGCGCATCGTGCAGGACGAGACGATCAAGGAGGTGCTCTGGTGCGAGGTCGCCCAGCATCTCGGCGGCGGCCGCGTGCGCGCGGTGTCGCTGGGCTCGACCGATGGCGTCCAGCGTGGCGCCGCAATCGTCGATACCGGTAGCCCTGTACAGGTGCCGGTCGGCGAGGAGACCCTCGGTCGCGTCTTCAACATGGTCGGCGACACGATCGACGATCGCGGTCCGATCGAGGTCAAGGAGCGCCGGCCCATTCACCACGAGCCGCCCAATCTCGACGAGCTGTCGGCCAAGACCGAGATGTTCGAGACCGGCATCAAGGTCATGGACCTGCTCTGCCCGCTGGTTCGAGGCGGCAAGGGCGGTCTGTTCGGTGGCGCCGGGGTCGGCAAGACGGTCATCATTCAGGAGCTGATCGCCCGTCTGGCGCGCTTCCACAGCGGCTACTCCTGCTTCGCCGGGGTCGGCGAGCGTACCCGTGAGGGCAACGATCTCTGGCTCGAGATGCAGGAGGCGCAGATCGGCGACACCGGCAAGCGGGTCATCGACCAGACGGTCATGGTGTTCGGCCAGATGAACGAGCCGCCGGGCGCGCGCCTGCGAGTCGCGCTGTCGGCCCTGACCATGGCCGAGTACTTCCGCGACCAGACCGGCGCTGACACGCTGCTGTTCGTCGACAACATCTTCCGCTTCTCACAGGCGGGCTCCGAGGTCTCGGCGCTGCTCGGCCGGATGCCTTCGGCGGTCGGCTACCAGCCGACGCTCGGCACCGAGATGGGCGAGTTGCAGGAGCGCATCACCTCGACCAAGAGCGGCGCGGTGACCAGTATTCAGGCGATCTATGTTCCCGCCGACGACTACACCGACCCGGCGCCGGCGACCGCCTTCACCCATCTCGACTCGACCGTGAACCTGGAGCGCTCGATCGCCGAGAAGGGCATCTATCCGGCGGTCGATCCGCTCGCGTCGTCGAGCCGGATCGTGGCGCCCGAGTACATCGGTGAGCACCACTACCGGGTCGCCCGGCGCGTGCAGCAGATCCTGCAGCGCTACAAGGATCTTCAGGACATTATCGCCATCCTCGGCGTCGACGAGCTGTCGGAAGAGGACAAGGTCATCGTGCGGCGCGCGCGAAAGATCGAGCGCTTCATGTCGCAGGCGTTCTACGTCGCCGAGCAGTTCATCGGCATCCCGGGCGTCTATGTCTCGCGCGAGGACACGATCCGGTCGTTCGAGGAGCTGTGCGACGGCAAGTGGGATCACCTGCCCGATCAGGCGTTCATGTACGTGGGTACGATCGAGGACGCGGCGGCGCGCGCCGAGGAGCTGGAGAAGGGCAACTGATGGCCGACGCGAAAGGCTTCGCCTGCAGCGTCGTCACGCCCGAGCGCGTGGTGATCGAATGCCAGGCGCGGTTCGTGGCGCTGCCGGCCCACGACGGTGAGATCGGCGTCCTGAGTCATCGGGCGCCGCTGCTCACCCGTCTCGACGTCGGTCCGTTACGGATCGAGAAGAGCGAGGGCCAGACCGAGTTGTTCTTCATCGACGGCGGTTTCGCGGAGATGGTCGGCGACCGGCTGACGGTGCTCACCGAGTCGGCGGTGGCGCCGGCGGAGCTCACCCGCGAGGGCGCGGAAGCGCTGATGGCGGAGGCGAAGGCGATGACGGGTGTCGACGACGTCGCCCACGCCGCCCGCCAACGGATGAAGCGCAAGGCGCGCGCCCAGCTGCGCATGATCGCCTGATCAGGGCGGACCGCTTCGCTCGTCCCGGCTCGAGCGCACCCGGGAAGGCGCAGGTGTGAGCGGGGCTAGTGGATTCGAGGGGTTCCCGCGCTTACGGCAGGAGGCCCGGATCGATCTCGGCCTCGAAGGTACCGCTCTCGACCGAGAAGTCGTCCGCGAGCTCGACCGACTGCCCGCCACGGAGGGTCAGGCTTCCGGGTGAGATCACGGTCACGGCGTTGCCCGCAGTGAGCACCGTCCCCGCCTCGCAGACCACCGTCGTCACAACCGCTTGATTCTCGAGATTCAGATCGAACGGCGCCTGGCAGCTCGCGGTGGTGAGCGTGGTGTCGACCTTGCCACCCTGGAGGTTCTCGACGAACTCGAGCGTCAGCGGAATGTCGGCGTTCGCATCCTCGGCCTCGGTCGAGGACTCGGTCCGGTGCTCGAACGCGAGGGCTGACGGCGCCTGGGCATCGGCGTTGGCCGTCATTTCGGCCACCACCAGGAATGTCCTCGGTGTGCCGAAGTCGACCTGGGCGTTGGCATCGCCGTCCACGAACGGCACGGTCAGGACGCCATTGCCGTTGGCGGTGATCGAGGAGAAGTCGCTGGTCGAGATCACCAGGGACTCGGTACCTTCGAACACGCCGGTCCCCTCGTCGAGATAGACCCGGATCGTCTGCAGGAGCGCCAGCGCCTGGAGTTCGGTGAGCGCGCTCCCGGCGCCGTCGGTCAGCCGTAGCTCGAGCGAGGCGAGCTCGAGGGGCGAGTCGCCGGTCCGGCCGTTGTGGATGACCTGGATCGCCAGTACGTCCTCGAGCTGGCCGTTGGCGACCACCCCCTGGGCGACGTCGATTGTCGCCAGCGAGAACTGACCGCCCCGGTTCTCGTACCAGGCGATCGTGTCATCGGCGCGCGACGCCGAGAGGACGTCCAGGTCCCCGTCGCCGTCGAGATCCGATGTGAACACCGAGCGGGCCTCGCTGGCGACGCTGGTAATCACCTGCTGCGAGCCGAAGGTGCCCGCGCCGTCGGTGTTCTCGTACCAGGCGATCTTGTTGTCGTCCTCGGACGCCGAAAGGACGTCCAGATCCCCGTCGCCGTCCACATCGGCGGCGGATACCGAGCGGGCGTTCTCGGCGACGGTGGTGATCACCTGCTGCGCACCGAACGTGCCCGCACCATCCAGGTTCTCGTACCAGGCGACCTTGCCGTCATACTGGGAGCCTGAGAGGACGTCCAGATCCCCGTCGCCGTCGACGTCTGCTGCATACACCGACAAGGCTCCATCGGCCACAGTGGTGATCACCAGCTGCGCGCCGAACGTGCCCGCCCCATCGGTATTCTCGTACCAGGCGACTTTGTCGTCGTCGCGCGACGCCGAGAGGGCGTCCTGATCGCCGTCTCCGTCCACGTCCGCGGAGAACACCGACAAGGTGAACTCCGCGAGAGTGGTGATCACCTGCTGCGGGCCGAACGTTCCCGCGCCGTCGGTGTTCTCGTACCAGGCGATCTTGTCGTCGAATCCGGAGGCCGAAAGGACGTCCTGATCCCCGTCTCCGTCCACGTCCGCCGCAAACACTGAGAACGCGAGATCGGCGAGGGTGGTGATCACCTGCTGCGAACCGAAAGCTCCCGCGCCATCGGTGTTCTCGTGCCACGCGATCTTGTCGTCGTAGAAGGACGCCGAGAGGACATCCAGATCCCCGTCACCGTCCACGTCCGCCGAGAACACCGAAAACGCGGCATCGGCGAGAGTGGTGATCACCTGCTGCGAGCCGAAGGCTCCCGCACCATCGGTGTTCTCGTACCAGGCGATCTTGTCGTCGCTTGCGGATGCCGAGAGGACGTCCTGATCACCGTCTCCATCCACGTCCGCCGAAAAGACGGAACGGGCGCTGCCGGCGAGCGTGCTGATCGCCGTCTGCTGCGGGAAGAGCGCGCTGCGGTGGATGGTTTCGTTCTCGTACCAGGCGATCTCGTCGTCGTAGCGAGACGCCGATAGAACGTCGAGATCGCCGTCCCCGTCCACATCCACCGCAAACACCGACCGGGCTTCATCGGCCTTGGTGGAGATCACCTGCTGGGAGCCGAACGTGCCCGCGCCGTCGGTGTTCTCGTACCAGGCGATCTTGTCGTCGAACTCGGAAGCCGAGAGAACGTCTAGATCCCCGTCCCCGTCCACGTCCGCCGAGAACACCGACCGGGCGACATCGGCGAGGGTGGTGATCACCCGCTGCGAGCCGAATGCTCCGGCGCCATCAGTGTTCTCGTACCAGGCGATCTTGTCGTCGCCGAGGGACGCCGAGAGAACATCCAAGTCCCCGTCCCCGTCCACATCCGCCGCGAACACCGAAAAGGCGAGACTGGCGAGGGTGGAGATCGCCTGCTGGGAGCCGAACGTGCCCGCGCCGTCCGTGTTCTCGAACCAGGCGATCTTGTTGTCGTAAAGGGACGCCGCGAGGGCGTCCTGATCGCCGTCCCCGTCCACATCCGCTGCAAACACTGAGCTGGCGCCATCGGCGAGGGTGGAGATCACCTGCTGGGAGCCGAACGTGCCCGCGCCGTCGGTGTTCTCGTACCAGGCGATCTTGTCGTCGGTCGCGGATGCCGAGAGCGCGTCCTGATCCCCGTCACCGTCGACATCCGACGAAAACACCGAAACGGAGCCATCAGCGGTAGAGATCACCTGCTGGGAGCCGAACGTTCCCGCGCCCGCGATGATCTCGTACCAGGCGATCTTGTCGTCGTAGTAGGACGCCGAGAGGACGTCCAGGTCCCCGTCCCCGTCCACGTCCGCCGAGAACACCGACCGGGCGACATCGGCGAGGGTGGTGATCACCCGCTGCGAGCCGA
>JAJCXP010000317.1 GCA_029263375.1 Acidobacteriota bacterium
CTCGAGATTCCGTTCGACGTGCAGTTCGACGTTCAGCAGGCGGCCCTGCAGACAGCCCGCGAGGTGGTCGCCAACGCCAGCCCCGAGGATGGCCGAGCGGTCTGGAATTGGGCGAACTACTGCTACCAGAACGAAATCAACCTCGAAGAGGCCCATGAGTGGGCGGACACCCTCGCTCAGGCCGCACCCATGTACTGGACGCAGGCGCTGAGCGCGCGCCTCAAGGCCGCGACCGGCGACAAGGGCGGCGCCGTCGAGACCGCCAAGCTGGCGCTCGAGCGCGCCAAGGCCGAGGCGGAACAGCCGGGCGTTTCCGGCGACTCGCAGAACCTCCAGGGCGAGATCGAAGCCTGGCAGACGTCCGACTGAACAGCGCCGCGGCTAGCCCGTCCTTCTCTTCACGCGATCGCGCGAAGAGGTCGGGCTAGCTGTACCTCTCGGGACGTTCATAGGATACGAAAGATGCCGCGCGGCCATGCGACCGGGGGCGTGCCCTCGACCGCTGGAGGGACTCGCGTACGCCAGGGATCCTGGGGCGCCTGACTGCCCTGCCTTACCTGAACCCGCCGAAGTCTGCCGGCGCACCGGGAGGATCCGGCGTGGGAACGGTCGCATCGGAGTGCCCCACAACTAGCCGCGAGTTTTCTGGAACTCATCCATGAAGCCGGTCAGGGCTTCGACCGACGAGCGCTCCAGCGCATTGTAGAGCGACGCACGGATGCCGCCGACCGAGCGGTGGCCCTTGAGCCCGACCATCCCCACGGCCTCGGCGTCGACCAGGAAACGGCGCTCGAGGTCCTCGGTGGGTAGGCGAAACGCGACGTTCATCCACGAGCGGTCGGCGGGACGCGCGTGACCGCGGTAGAAGTCGTCGGACTCGTCGATCGCTCGATAGAGCAGCTCCGCCTTGCGCCGGTTGCGGCGTTCGGCCGCCGCCAGCCCGCCGCTCTCGTGTAGATATCTGAGCACCAGACCGACCACATAGATGGCAAACACCGGCGGCGTGTTCAACAGCGAGTTCTTGGCCGCCATCGCCGCGTAGCTCAGCGTCTCGGGTAGATCCTCCGGCGAGCGTTCGAGCAGATCCTTCCGCACCAGGACGATGGTCACTCCCGCGGGACCAAGATTTTTCTGCGCCCCCGCGTAGATCACGCCGAAGGGAGCGAGGGCGACCGGCCGGCTCAGGATGTCCGACGACATGTCGCACACCAGCGGCGTGTCGCCCACCGCCGGCACATGGTGGAACTGCGTGCCCCGGATCGTGTTGTTGCTGGTGTAGTGGAGATAGGCCGCGCCCGGATCGATCTCGAGCTCGCCCGGCGCCGGCACTCGATCGTAGCCGCTCTCCCGGCTGGTCCAGACCTCGGTCGCATCCCCGTAGCGTGCTGCCGCCTCGAGCGCCATCTCGCTCCAACGGCCGGTGGTGACATAGGCGGCGCGCCCGCCGTCGGCGAGCAGATTCATCGGCGCCGCGCTGAATTGGGTCCGCGCACCGCCGGCCATGAACAGCACCGTGTGGTTGTCGGCACCGCCCAGCAGCTCGCGCAGATTCTCGATCGCACGGCGATGGACGCGATCGTAGCGCGGCCCGCGGTGGCTCGTCTCGAGGATCGACATCCCCGAGCCGTGGTAATCGATCAGCTCGTCGCGGACCTGCTCGAGAACCGCGAGCGGCAGGGTCGAGGGGCCGGCGCCAAAGTTGTGAACTCTCATTGCAGAAGATCCTCGAGAAAATCCGCCGCCACGGCGGCCGGTGTCAGCCGGTCGCGATCGACCGCCAGGTTCAACCGGCGCATGGTATCCGCATCGATCCGGCCCGCCAACTCGCGCACGGCTTCGGCCGCGGCGGGGAACTGCTCGACGAGACCGGCGCGCGCGAGCACGACGGCGTCGTACGGCGGAATCACTTCACGGTCATCCTCGAGCACGCGCAGATCGTAGGCCGCGATCCTGCCGTCCGACGAGAAGGCACTGATCACGTCCACCTCCCCGGCCGCGACCGCCTGGTACATCAGGGAAGGATCCATGCTGCGACGACCGCCGAAGGCGAAGCCGTAGACCCGCTCGAGCGACTTCCACTCGGAACGCTCGAAGAACTCGTAGTCACCGCCGATGTCGAGACCGGCCGTCACCCGTGCCAGGTCGCTGAGGGTGCGCACCCCGAGGCTCGCGGCCCGGTCTTCGCGCATCGCCAGGGCGTATGCCTTCTCGAATCCGAGTGCACTCAGCAGCACCACGCCGTGCTCGTCCCTCAGGAAGGTTGCCACCTCCCGGGTCAACGCCTCGCGGCTCGGCGCGCTGTCCTGACGTCCCATCAGTGTCGCCCAGACGGTGCCGGTGTACTCCACGTACAGGTCGATCTCACCGCCGCGCAGGGCATCGAAGGCCACCGTCGAGCCGAGCGACGACACCGCGCGACACTCGACGCCGGTGCTGCGCTCGATCTGCCGCGCCAGCAGCTCGCTCAGGATGTACTGCTCGGTGAAGGTCTTGGCGCCGATGCGCAGCCGGTCGCCCTGCGCCTCACCGGCCGCCAGGGTCACGCCGGCGTAGAGGTAGAGCGCGGTGAGCGCGGCCAGGCTGACCGAGACCAGCCCACGGCGGCGGGTCGCGACGCCGCGCTCGAGCAGGCGAATCAGCGAGTCGAGTCCGAGCGCCAGCGCCGCGGCGGCGACGCAACCGACCAGCACGGCGTCGAAGTTCCGGGTCTGGAGTCCGCTGAAGATGTAGTTGCCGAGGCTGGTGGCGCCGACCGGCGTCGAGAGCGTTGCCGTCCCGACCACCCACACGGTGGCCGTGCGCACGCCGGCCACGATCACCGGCGCCGCGAGCGGCAGCTCGACCCGCAGCAGCCGCTGGCGGGGCGTCATGCCGACGGCGCGGGCCGACTCGACCAGCGATCGGTCGACACCGGCGAGACCGGTGACCGTGTTGCGCAACATCGGCAGCAGGCTGTAGACCGAGAGCGCCATCAGCGCCGGCAGGAACCCGATGCTCGACAGCCGCACCCCGAGTGTCGGCTCGACCCAGGCAGCAAGCAGCGCCAGCGCCGGCACCATCACCGCCAGGAGCGCCAGGCTGGGGATGGTCTGCACCACTCCGGCAACGCCCAGGACGAGTTGCTCGAGCCGCGGCCGGTCTCTCAGCCAAACGCCGGTC
>JAJCXP010000318.1 GCA_029263375.1 Acidobacteriota bacterium
CAGGAGATCGAGGAGGCCGCCGGGCGCGGTCTGATCTGCGTGCACAGCATCTACGCCGGGCCGGACGGTGCGGGCAAGCTGCGCCAGCTCATGGGCCGACGGTTGGTCTCGATCGGTCTGCTGGCGGCCCACGGCCAGGTCGAGGACCAGTTGGCGGAGCTGCGACGACGCCTGCTCAACCGTAGCCGTGACGATGCCGCTGCGATCGAGGCCCGGATCCGGCACCAGGCGGAGCCGCTTCAGTATGTTCTCGACAATCCAGAGGTCGAGACCGTCGACGGGCCGATGCCGGTTTTCGACCGAGTCCTGGTCAACGAGGATCTCGAGGAGACGGTTGAGAAGACTGTTCACCTGTTCGAGAGCTCGTTCGCGATCCGGGCGTAGCCGGCCCGAACAATTGGTTGTCAGAAAGCGCTGCCGGCCGGCACTTAGCTCCTGACGCACATCCACAGCTCCTCCCCGGAGCGGTGCGTCGCCTAGCTCTCTGAACGGCTCTTCGCGGGGCCGCTCGGGCGGTGGATGAGACGCGGTCGCTTCTGGCACCCGAAGCCTCCGCAGACCTCCACCGCCTTTTTTCGTCTCTCGACTGCCGGTTCTGTCAGGCGTTCAGCCCGGTGAACAGCCGGCGGGCCACGGCGAGCGCCGGCTCGAGGTCGAGCTCGGGATCCGAGACCTTCTGGAGGGCAAGACCCTCGAATAGAGCCACGAAGCACCTGGCCACGGCCCGCGGGTCGAGCGCCGGGTCGAGGTCGCCCTGGGCCTGGGCGGCGAGCACCAACTCGGCGATCGATTTGCGCAGCCGGGCCGCGCCGCGCGCGTAGATCCGCAGCACCCGCGGCTGACGCAGCGCTTCACCCCACAGAACGATGTCGAGGCGCATCGTCTCCAGGTTCTCCGGTCGATCGAGGGCCTTGCACAGCTCCGAAAGCCGCTCCGCCAGTGTAGTCTCGGTGATCTCGTCGTCGGTGCTGGCTTCAACGAAGTCGTGGATCCGATCGACCGCCAGCTCCGCCAGCGCCTCGACGATCCTGTCCTTGCTTTCGAAGTATCGATAAACCGCGCCCGGACTGAGGTTGGCTGCCCGGCAGATGTCCTTCATGGACGTGGCGTGGAGTCCGTTGCGACTGAAGCACCGGAGCGCAGCCTTGAGGATGCCGAAGCGGCGTGCCGCGAGGTGATCGGCGGAGACTTTGGGCATGGTTCATTCTAGGCGACAGTTGTAAAGCATTGATTTATTTGCATTTATCGAGATCTAAACTGCTCTCCAGGCTTTCTGGCTAGGTCTCGCTGGGCTATCATGCAGGTGGGAAAGAAGGCTTCTTTTTTACTTTGTTTCGTTTGAGTTGACTCGGGTGTATCGCCCAAGACAAGTGCATCCACGCGACCGGACCTTCGGGCTGCTGTCAGCCTCGGGGGAGGGAGGACGGTCCCTCTGTCGAAAAGTCCCAGAATTCTTCTGATCGACATCGACGAGGATGACCGTGCTCTGGCGGCCCTGGCCATCTCGAAAGGCATACCGGATGCACGGATTCGGGAGGTCGACGATGCGGCCGGCTTCGCGCGGGCGCTGCGGCGCGACCAACTCGACCTCGTCCTGACCGAGTACGAGCTCGGTTGGTCGGACGGGCTCAGCATTCTGGAAACCGTGCGCGAGACGCGCCCGGACGTGCCCGTCATGCTGCTCACCTCGAACCGCGACGAAGAGCTCGCGGTACGCGGCATGAAGGCCGGCTTGGCCGACTGCGTCTTCAAGTCGTCGAAGTCCTACGTGCGGTTGGCCGGGGCGGTGAGCGAGGCTCTGGATCGATCCGACACCGAGCGCCTGGTGGCGCGTAGCGAACCGTGGCTGCAGACGCTCCTGGATCGGGCCGGAGTGGGCGTTTTTCGCTCGACCCCGGATCAGCGACTGATCGAGGCCAGTCCGGCCCTGCTCAATCTGCTCGGCGTGAGCTCGGTGGCCGAAGCACTCGAGGTGGACCTGCCGTTGCACTCGTTCCGCAATGAGAACCCAGGCGATCGCCCCACCAAGGTGAGCGCTCGGGGCGAGCTGCAGTCGCGGGTGGTCGAGGTCGAACGCCCTGACGGCCGCAAGGTGTGGCTCAATCTGACCGAGATCCTGCTGCTCGACGTCGACGGCGACATCGTGGTCGACGCGCTGGTTCAGGACATCAGTCATCTCAAGATGGGCGAGGAGCAGGCCGCCGAGCGGCTGGAGGAGCTCGAGCGCACCAACTCGGGTCTCACCGACTTCGCGTCGGTCGCCGCCCACGAGCTGCGCGAGCCGCTGCGCATGGTGGGGAAGTACGCCGAGCTGCTCAAGGAGGACACCGCCGGCAAGCTCGGCGTCGAGGCGGTCAAGTCGCTCGGCTTCGTCCTCGACGGCGCGCGGCGCCTCAGCGCCCTGCTGGAAGATCTGCTGTCGTTCACCCGCATCACCAGCGGCTGGCAGACCTACAGCGCCTGCGACTGCAACGCGCTGGTTGACGACACGCTGCGCCAGTACGAAGACGAGATCACCGGCAGTGGAGCGGAGATCCAGCGCGAGCGGTTGCCGACGGTGCTCGCCGATTCCACCCAGATGGCGCAGGTATTCCAGAATCTGATCGGCAACGCGCTCAAGTTCCGCAGCAAGGCGGCGCCCAAGATCCGGATCTCGGTCCTGCGCGGCGAGAGCGAGTGGGTGTTCTCGGTCAAGGACAACGGCGTCGGCATCGAGGACGACGACCTCGACTCGGTGTTCACGATCTTCCGCCGGCTCCATCCCGAGTACACGGGCACCGGCATCGGTCTGGCGATCTGCCAGCGCGTGGTCGAGCGCCACGGCGGCCGGATCTGGGTCGAGTCGTCGCCCGGAAAGGGCTCGACGTTCTCGTTCACAATTCCGATTCGACGCGGACAGGGGGGCGAGCGAAGCGGCGCCGGCGTCGCCGAGCGGATTCGGGAGACCGACGCTTGAAGGGCGCTCGCATCAAGGTCCTACTGATCGAGGACAATCCGGGAGACGCCCATCTCGTGCGGCGCTACCTGGGCGGCGAGCTCGCCGGCGAGATCGAGCTCGAGCACGCCAATCGGGTGGCCATCGGTCTCGACAGCCTGCGCCGCAACGGTATCGATCTGGTGCTGCTCGATCTGAACCTGCCCGACAGTCGCGGTCTGGCGACGTTCGAGAAGGTGCATTCGAGCTTCCCGGATGTGCCGAAGATCGTCATGAGCGGACAGGACGATCGCGCTCAGGCGGTCGAGGCGGTGCGCCAGGGAGCGCAGGACTACCTGGTAAAAGGCAAGGTCGACACCGAGCTCCTGGTGCGCGCGATCCGCTACGCGCTCGAGCGCAGCCGGGCCGATGGGCGCCTGCGGGAGAGCGAGCAGCGCTACGAGCTGGCCGTGCGCGGCGCCAACGACGGCATCTGGGACTGGAATCTCGACACCGACGAGATCTACTTCTCGCCACGCTGGAAGGGCATGCTGGGCTACGGCGAAGACGAGGTCGGATCGCACCCGGACGATTGGCTCAACAAGGTTCATCCGGCGGATCTCGAAGCCCTCAAGGACAGCCTCGGGGCTCACCTGAACGGCGACGTCGACCATTTCGAGTCCGAGCACCGGGTGCTCGCTCGCGACGGCAGCTTCCGCTGGGTCCTGACCCGAGGCGTCGCCACTGCCAGTGTGCAGGGCAAGCGGATCGCCGGCTCGATGACCGACGTCCACGATCGCAAGACCCTCGAGCAGCAGCTCCAGCACGACGCCCTGCACGATCTGCTCACCAGTCTGCCCAACTCGGCGCTGCTGCTCGACCGGTTGAGCGTCGCCCTGGCGCAGGTGCGGCGGCGCAGTGACTATCGCTTCGCGGTGCTCTACTTCGATCTCGACCGCTTCAAGAGCGTTAACGACTCGCTCGGCCATGCCATGGGCGATCGTCTCCTGGTCGCGGTCGCGCAGCGCCTGCAGGCCCTCCTGCGGCCGGGTGACACGGTGGCCCGCTTGGGTGGCGACGAGTTCGCGATCCTGGCCAACGGCATCCTCGATCCGAGCGACGCGACGCGAATCGCGGATCGTATCCACGAGGAGCTCCGTCGGCCGATCAATCTCGACGGCCGCGAGGTGACGACCAGCGCCAGCATCGGCATCACCCTGAGCTCGGACGGCTACAAGCGCCCCAAGGACATGCTGCGCGACGCCGACACGGCGATGTATCGCGCCAAGTCGCTCGGCCGCGCACGCTACGCGCTCTTCGACGAAGAGATGCACCACCACGCCGAGGAGCTGCAGAGGCTGGAGACGGATCTCAAGAAGGCGGTGGAGAGCGATCAGTTCCAGGCTCACTACCAGCCCTTTGTGTCGCTCCGGACTGGGCAGATCGAGGGGGTGGAAGCGCTTATGCGGTGGCAGCACCCGGTTCGTGGTCTGCTCGCGCCCGACGACTTCCTGGGGGTGGCGGAGGAGACCGGGACGATCGTCGAGATCGGTTGGCAGATCCTGCGCGACGCCTGCCGGCAGATGGCGGCGTGGCACGCAGAGCTGCCGTTCACCCAGCTGTTGACCGTGAGTGTGAATATCTCGAATCGGCAGCTGGGAGATACGGATTTCGTCGACCGCGTAGAGAGCGTCCTCGACAAAACAGGATTCCACGCCAGCAAGCTGCGACTCGAGATCCGTGAGCAACTGCTCCTGGAGGACGCCGAGCCGACGCTCGCCAAGCTCAAGCGGCTGAGTGAGGTCGGCGTGCAACTGCACCTCGACGACTTCGGTACCGGCGTCTCCTCGCTCAAGCGGCTGTTGAATCTACCCTCGACGACGCTCGAGATCGATCGCCGCTACATCGCTAACCTGGTGAGTTCGGACCAGGGCCGCCGCCTGGTCGAGACGCTCGTCCAGGTCGCTCGCGGTCTACGGATGGGCGTCAGCGCAGAGGGCGTCGAGACCGCCGAGCAGCTGGCGGCAGTACGCGAGCTTCGATGCGATGCCGCGCAGGGGTTCTTCTTCTCCCGCGCTCTGCCCGCCGACGAGGCCCGCGCCCTGATCGCCCGCCGCCCCCGCTGGTAGGGGGGGACACAATACGTAATGTGAGCCGTTACGCTTCCTTGGGCCCTCCCGTGGCAGGCGGCGCGTAACGGCTCACATTACGTATTGTGTCCCCCCCAGGAAAAAGCGCGGTTAGTTGATCTTGATCTGGCGCGGCTTGACCTCGTCGGCCTTGGGGACCGAGACGGTCAGCAGGCCGTGCTCGAACTTCGCCGCCACCTTGTCGGAGTCGACGGAGTTCGGGAGGGTGAATGCGCGAGTGAAGGTGCCGTAAGCGCGCTCGACGCGGTGGTAGTTGTTCTTGGTCTCCTCGTCGTTCCACTTGCGCTCGCCGGCGAGGGTCAGGACCTTGTCCTCGATCGTGATGCTGACGTCGTCCTTGGTCAGGCCCGGCAGCTCGGCCGTGAACTCGAAGGTATCCGCGGTCTCGCGAATGTCGACCGGCGGCATCCAGCCGTTGGTGCGCAGGCCCTCGCGCGAGAGCGCGCCGAACGGGCTGAAGGTCTCGTCGTTGAGGAGCTGATCCAGGCCGCGGAACAGCGACTCGTGGAGGACGGGGGTGCGGGTGACTCGGGACAATGTGTTTCGCTTCATCTTCGTTTCCTCCTCTATCGATTTGGGTGTCTAGGGTCGCCTTGGGGCGCCCTGTACATAAGCCTCTAACACTAAGATTTTGGCGACTATTCCCGGAGGTATGAGAAATCTTAGTGGATAGATATAAGATATGGCACCTGGATGACGGACAGGCACTGTCGCAGGACAAGCGGCGGCCACGCGGAGCGCGAGGAGGCCCTCCTCTCGTGCCCTGGCCGCCAATTCTCGGCCTGGTCTGCCGTTGTCGAAGATCGGGGCTAGGCGACGGTCGCCATCGTCTCGGCGGGTGCGACGATCTCGACGACCAGTTGGCCGTCTGCGGCGTCGACTCGAACCGTCGAGCCCTCGAGCAGCTCGCCGGCGACGATCGCCCGGCCGATTCGCGTCTCCAGTTCGCGCTGGAGATAACGCTTGAGCGGCCTGGCGCCGTAAACCGGGTCATAACCGGCTCGCGCCACCAGCTCTCGTGCGGCTTCCGTCAACTCGAGGCTCGCGGCGCGCTCGGCAAGTCGCGACCGCAGTTCCTCGGTTAGGAGGTCCACGATCTTCTCGATCTCTTCGAGCGAGAGGCTC
>JAJCXP010000319.1 GCA_029263375.1 Acidobacteriota bacterium
GAGCTCGACGGCTGGCTCTACCGCCTCGAGGGAGCCGACGGCGCCCAAACGGAGTTCTTCTTCGCCGACGACTTCCCCGGACCACCCGTGCTCTATCGCAGCGTCCGCGGCAACCAGGAGATCTACCGGTCCGAGCAGATCGAGCGCTACGTCGAATAGCTCGCCACCTATAATCCTCCCGTGCAGTACGATCCGCTCCCGCCCGACCGCGCCGAGTCGGCGAGCAAACGGTCCAGCCGTCCAACGACCGGCACCCCTCCGAAGCGCAGAGCCCTGCTGGGCCCCAAGCGTCAACTGATCCTCTATTGGACAGTCCCGGTGCTGGTCGTCCTGGCCGTGGGCGCGATCGCCGGAGTCGGCCTGGCGGCGGTCATCCGGGTGCCCAGGGTCGAGTCGGTGGTCGACTTCGAGCCCGCGCAGATCACGCGCCTGTTCGATCGTGAACATCAGGAGTTCGCCACCTTCGCCCGCGAGCGGCGCGTGCTGATCGCCGAAGGTGAGGTCCCGCCGCTGCTCGAACAGGCGGTGCTAGCCGCCGAAGACGCGAACTTTCTCGAGCACGGCGGCATCGACATCCAGGGGGTGGCGCGCGCCCTGTTCACGAACCTGATGGAGGGGCGCCACGCGATGGGCGGCTCGACCATCACCCAGCAGCTGGCCAAGAACCTCTTCCTGTCGCCGGAGAAGAAGTGGCGGCGCAAGGTCGAGGAGGCGTTCCTTGCGGTCGAGCTCGAGAAGCGCTTCAGCAAGCAGCAGATCATCACGCTCTACTGCAACCTGATGTTCATGGGTCACCACAACTACGGCATGGCGGCGGCGGCGCGCTCCTACTTCGGCAAGGAGGTCGCCGACCTGACCGTGACCGAGGCGGCCACGCTGGCGGGCATCCCGCAGCGCCCGAGCGCCTACAGCCCCTACCGACGACCCGATCTCGTCGTCCAGCGGCGCAACTACGTCCTGCGCCGGATGCACGAGGAGGGTTTCCTCTCTCAGGAGGACTACGGGGCCGCCATCGCCGAGCCGCTCGAAGTGGTCACCCGCGGACCCGAGGACGATAGGGCGCGTTACTTCGCGGAGGAGATCCGCAAGGATCTGGAGAGTCGCTACGGCACCCACGTGCTGCTGGAGCAGGGCCTCCAGGTGGAGACCACGCTCGACGCCGCGATCCAGGCGAGCGCCGAAGCGGCCCTACGAGCCGGGCTCTCGCGTCTCGATCACCTGCGCGGCTATCGGGGACCGGTCGAGCACCTGGACACCGAGGACCTGGAAGGCGTCGAGCTGCCCGCCTGGAGCCGGCTCGACCTCCGGCCTGGCGTCTGGAACCAGGGCGTGGTGCTCGAGGTCTCGGACAGCCAGGCCCGGGTGAAGCTCGGCGGCGAAATCTTCGACTTGACGCCGGCGGGCGTCAAGTGGACCGGCAAGAGCTCGCCACGGCAGCTGATCAAGGCCGGCGACGTCGCTTGGTTCCGCTTCCGGGAGGCGGAGACCGAGGGCGGTCCAGAGCTCCTGATCCTCGAGCAGGAGCCCGAGCTGGAGGGCGCCGTCGTCGTCCTCGAGGCCGCCACCGGCGCCATTCGGGCGATGGTGGGCGGTTGGAATTTCGAGCGCAGCAAGTTCAACCGCGTGACCCAGGCCCGGCGACAGGCGGGATCCTCGTTCAAGCCGTTCGTCTACGGCGCGGCCCTGGAGATGGGCTACACGCCCGCCGACACGCTGTACGACGCCCCGGTGGCGTTCCCCGGGCTGCCCGACGAGCCGCCGTACAGTCCCCGGAACTACTACCGGAAGTACTACGGCATCACCACCCTGCGCCGCGCGCTCGAGGAGTCGTTCAACGTCTCGATGGTCAAGCTGATGGACCTGGTCGGCGCCCAGCAGGTGCTCGATTTCGCCCGCCGCTGCGGCATCGAGTCGGATCTCCACCCCTATCCGAGCCTGGCGTTGGGAGCTGTCGATCTGACACCACTCGAGATCGCCGCCGCGTACGCCGTGTTCGCCAACCAGGGCCTCTACGTCAAGCCCTACCTGATCGAGAGCGTGCGCGAGCCCAACGGCAATCTGCTCGAGCAGCACAGTCTGACCGCTCACAAGGCGATGGACCCCGAGCTGGCCTACGTGCTGAGCCATACGCTCGAAGGCGTGATCGACCGCGGCACCGGCGTGTCGGCCAGGAAGATCGAGGCGGCTCTCGCCGGCAAGACAGGCACCACCGACGACAATTCCGACGCCTGGTTCGCGGGCTTCACGCCGAAGTACTCGATCCTGGTCTGGGTCGGGCATGACGTGAAGAAATCGATCGGCCGCGGCATGACCGGCGCCAGCGCGGCGCTACCGATCTGGATGCAGGTGGTCGAGGACGGGCTCGCCGGCGGCTGGATCAACCCGGCCGACGAGTTCATCGCGCCGCCCGGCATCGTCTACCAGCCGATCGACTACGCGACCGGCATGCTCGCCGGACCGGGAGCGGGCATGATCTTCAAGGAAGCGTTCGTCGCGGGCACCGAGCCGGCCCAGCCCTTCAACCCTCGCTGGACCCGGATCATGGGGCTGCCCTGGTATCAGCAGCTCGCCTTCTACGTGCCCAAGGCGGGCGAGCGCATGCCGGACGGCGTCGCCGACTGGGACCCGATCATCCAGAATTGGGCCGCAGATATCGATTGAAGACTAGCCTCGCGGCGTTGCCTCTTTTCTTTGACTTTGTTCACGAAGGTAGCTGCCCTGCACTGCACCGTTCTCAATATCCGTCTTAAACCAGCGCAGTAGAACCAGGGTTTCGTCTGCGAGAGACCTGTAGTCCTTTGCCTCCAGATCTAGATACTCTCCGTGAGCGATCTCGTTTCGCCGCCTTAGTAGGCTCTCGTCGATGAGCTTGTACCTGGACTCGTAGCGTGTCGGATCGAGTCCAATAGAAACAGCGATGTCCTCGAACACCGCCGAGCCCAGATTCGCTCGTGTTCGGGCGACGCCCGTGGAATTCCATTTGGCCCTTTCTCCAAGGCCCTTCATGAAGAAATCAACCACTTCAGTAGCGACTCTTGCCTTGCGAGACTCGACCAGCCCAGCGACATGCTTCTTTGCACTAAGAGCGATGAAACAACTGCTCAGTTCATCGAGTCGAAAACCCTGGCTGACGACAAAGCTCGCGTAGCCGCTGCACGCGGTCTTGACGAAACCCTCCCAGTGCGCGTAGAGCAGTGGAACGGAGGCTCTAATTAAAGTTCTCTGCCGGGGCGGGCCGGTGCCTTCCACGGCTATCTTCAAGTCGGCGATCTCTTTGATCCGCCAAGCGAACTCTTTGTCGAGGTAGTCGACGAGCGCTGTCAGGGTCCGCAGCTTGACCACAACTAGGCTCGGAAGTGGTCCTTGGCCAGAGGCAACAGATTGGCAAGGCGGGTCGTTCCACGAACACCTGCGCCAGAGTTCTTCTGGAAGACCGGATTAGCCCACAGTTCTTTGCATCGCGACTCGACAAAGGCCTTCTGCTCGTGTGAGGACTTCGCTTCGATGTCGTCGAGGTTCTGAGACACTCCGAAAGCAACGACCTCGAACACCGACATCAAGAACTTGCCCTTGAAGCTCACCCCATCCCAACGCTTGAACGCGCGCTTGCCCATGGTCCTGCGCAGTAGACCGAACGTACGATCGAGGGCGTCTTTCTCTCGGTCAAGTTCGATCTCCTGATCGCTCGCCATTTTCATCAGAGCCTCATCGAGATACTCGTTGACATCCAAGCCCTTCTGGTAAGGCACATTTCGGAATGAGAAGAACCGGAGAGCTAGCTCAGATGCTGCCTGCCTCTTCAGGGCGCTCGACGTTTGCTGGATTGTCTCGCGAAAGTCGGCGTTCTTGGAGCACGTTTTGAGCCAGTCATAGAAGGGCTTATTCAGCATCACTGCTACACAGTTTCGAACCTCTTGCTCGGAAAGGGCCGCGCCGCCCGTATTCAGTCTTTGGAAGAGTTCGTACTTAGCCAGCGGATCGCTCTCTTGCTTTAGGATCTCTACTCTTATCCTGGCTCGCTTGATCTGAATTTGTTGCGCTTGGCCGATCGCGTTGGTGCTACCTGGCGACGACTTCCAAGTCGCGTCGGCCAAGCTGGGAAGAAAGCGCGTCCCCTCGAGCACGGAGGGATCTGCCAACCCGCCGTCTGGGAGTCTCAGGAGGCCAGCAAACTCGAAAATCGTCGAGAGCCTTTGAAGGCCGTCGATTACTTCCCAGACATTGGCTTCGCCCTGATAGACAAAGATCGGAGGGATTGGAATCCCTAGAAGTAGCGATTCAATGAAGCGAGTTTTTCTGATGCTATCCCACCGAAACAGTCGCTGAAAATCAGGGTTGATGATGATCTCTTCATCGCGATAGAGGTTGATCAGTTCTCCGACTGACATCTCATAGCCGTCGGAGACAATCTCCTTGCGAGCAGTCTGGATTTCAATCTCTAGTGACATGCGTCTCTCTTCCTACTGGGCCTGCGCATACAGGCATTGAAGTCGACAGCGGAACCTGCGTTCTGGGGAAGTTGCTAACATCATACTAGCAATCTCAAGAGACTATGAGTGCCCTCTAGACGCTATCGCGCCTCTGGTGCCCATATGGTCTCCCCTCTCGCCCAAGAGCGAGAGACCCTTTGAGCGCTCGACTCGATTCCAGGGCATCTCGTCACCGAGACCTAGGCCCAAAATGCGAGAGATACGAATTCACCAGAGCTAGGTAAACTAGGTCCTGTCTTTCAGCTCGCGCGTCTCCCTCCGGAAACGATCGAGCTTCTGGTCGACGCGCGTGAACAGGGCGTCGTTGTGGCGCGTCAGCTCCTGCAGCCCTTCCCGCATGAACGACTCCAGAAACTCGACCCGATCGCGGAGCTCACCGACGTCGCGGATGTAGTCGCTCTGTACTGAGCGCAAGTCACCGACGATCTCCGTCTGCACGGCCTGGAGATCCCGGCCCAACTCGTCGAACCTCTCGTGCAGGCCTTCGAGGTGCGAGAGCAGCACCAGATTGAAGATCCGCTGGCGGTCCCAGAGATCGGCCTGCGGCGCCCGGACGAGTGGCCGCAGCAGCTTCTTGACCGCCACCACCAGCCGACCGATCGGGCCGGGGCGGTGGCTCTCGAGCGGGAAGGCGTGATCGCCCTTCCAGAGCCAGCGCCAATCTTCGATCTCGTAGGTGCGACCGTCCTGGAAGTCCGCAAGAGAAGGCTCCCCGGAGTGCCCTTCCTGCGCACGCTCCGGGTGATCCTCCTGCGGGGGGACTGTCAGCTGCGGCCGTCCTACTCTTCGGGGACGACCGTGACCGTCACCTCGACCGATACGTCCGAGTGCAGATCGATCCGCACCGGGTGGTCGCCGATGCTCTTGATGCCGCCCTCGAGATCGATCCGCCGGCGATCGACGTGAATACCGGCGTTCTCGAGCGCTTCCGCCACCTCAGCGGCGGTCACCGATCCGTACAGCGTCTCGGACTCGCTCACTCGCTTGGCGATCGTGATCTGAGTGCCTTGAATCTTCTCGGCCAGTTCGGCCGCGGTCACCCGGTCGGCCTCATGCCGGATCTCGATCTTCTTCTTGCTCTGCTCGAAGTACTGCATGTTCCCGGTTGTCGCCTCGCGGGCGAGACCGTTCGGGAACAAATAGTTGCGCGCGAACCCGGCCTTGACTCTGACGACTTCGCCGCGCTCGCCGGTGTGCAGCACATCCTGCATCAGTATGACTCGCATCGCTTGCTCTCCTAGTCCTGCGTGAACGGCAGCAACGCGATGTGGCGCGCGCGCTTGATCGCCTGCTGGACCATCCGCTGGTGCTTGGCACACGTGCCCGAGATCCGGCGCGGCAGGATCTTGGCGCGCTCGACGATGTACTGCTGCAGGAACTTGACGTCCTTGTAGTCAGCGGTGTTGATCTTGTCCGCGCAGAAGCGACATACCTTGCGGCGGCGGAAGAAAACCTTCTTCTTGCGTGGTCCCATGCGTCCCATGATCGTCTCCTATTCCGCTTCCGCGGCTTCGGGCCGGGGCTCGACGGCAGCGGTGGGGGCGGGAGCCACGATCGGCGCGCGTCGGCGCAGCCGGCCCTCGTCCATCCGGACTGTCAGGTAGCGAAGGACCTTCTCGTTCTGGTGCATACGTCGCTCGATCTCGACGAACGGATTGTCGCCCGTCACGTCGACGTGGAAGAGCACGTAGTGGCCTTCGTTCAGCTTGTTGATCTCGTAGGCGAGCCGGCGTTTGCCCCAGCTCTCCTCCTTGGTCACCGTGGCGCCCAAGGACGTGATCAGTTCCTTGTACTCGTCGCTCACGGCGACGGTCTCCTCGTCGGATAGACGAGGATCGACTATGAACATCAATTCGTAGTCAGCCATGTTTTCTCTTAGGGCCTCCCTATGGCCTGTCGCGGTCCCCGTGCTCGTGCGGGAACAGAGAGGGTGGATGAGGGTGCGGACGGCAGGTGCCGGCCGCTTGGATGCAGTGCGTATTGTACGGATCTGGCAGGGAAACTCAAGGGTGCAAGGCCCGGCAGTCGGTCGACTTGCCGCTCCGGGCCACGAGCCGGGACGTGTCGCCGCACTCGGACATGGACTGAGCGAACGGCCGAGTGAGTACAATAGGGCCGTCCAGAGCTACTCCAGTCATCCCCAGTCAAGGAGGTCGAAGATGACTCCTCACTCCGTCATTCGCTTCGCGGCCCTCGCCGCAGTCGCGCTGATGGTGGTCTCGGTCGGCACAGCGTTGGCCGGCGACAGCCACTCTCAGTCCACCTTCGGCAGCAACTTCTTCGCCGCATCGCCGAACTGTCCGGTCAGGCAGTTCCCGACTTTCGAATCGCTGGTCCCCGTGCCGGGGATCGTCGACCCATTCGAGGAGGATCTGATCCCGATCTTCTGCGACGTGACGGTGACTCGCGACGGCAAGGGCGTAAAGAAGGCCAAAGGCAAGTTCGAGACGCAGCTGATCGTCAGAGACAACGCTACCGGCGAGACCGAGACATTCGACCTCGGCGACGAGCCCTTCTCGACCGACAAGGACGGGCGCGCCACGATTGATTTCGACCTGCCGGTCGAGATCTTCGCCGACGGCTTCGAGTCCGGGGACGTCTCGGCGTGGTCCTATACCCGCACCACCTTCACGAACAAGAAGAGGGCGAGTATCGCGTCCCAAGGCTGCGGCACCGGGTCCACGGCGACGCCCTAGGTCGGCCTGGGCCTACCCGGCGATTCCGGCTTCTCGCGAGCTCGGACCGCGACCGTCCCAGACAATCGAGTACCGCGACAGGAGCCCCCAAAATGCATCTTGGCCATTTCTCGATCAGCCTCGCCGTCAAGGACCTCGCCGCCTCGCGCGCCTTCTACGAGAAGCTCGGCTTCGCGGTGATCGGCGGCGAGGCGGAGCAGAACTGGCTCATCCTCCAGAACGGCGACAGCACTGTCGGGCTGTTCCAGGGGATGTTCGAGCGCAACGTGCTGACGTTCAATCCGGGCTGGGACGCGCGCGCTCAGCGCCTCGAAGAGTTCTCCGACGTGCGCGAGGTCCAGCGACACTTGAAAAAGCAGGGCTTGGAGCTGACCACCGAGGCGGACGAATCGACGACCGGCCCGGCGAGCCTGGCGCTGCTTGATCCCGACGGCAATCCGGTGTTGATCGATCAGCACGTCGAGTGACGGCGTCGGCCTTGCGCATTGAGTCCCTTGGGTCGGCGACCTAGAATCGACCTTGACCGATCGCCTCCCAGGAGCCACCAACGCATGCGCGAACCTCTCACGACTCCTCTTCGATACACGCTGGCCGTAGCCCTCGGACTCAGCCTGGCACCTGCCGGCCGGGCTCAGGACGAACCGCCGCCCCAGCCGTCGTTCCCCACCCTGCCGGAGGCAGCCCCGGCCGGGACCGGCATCATCCAGCCGTGCATGGAGGAGCTCGAGGGACTGGTGCGCTGCGGACGGTATCGCGTCTACGAGGATCGGGAGAGCCGCACCGGGCGGACGATCGACCTCGGCTTCGTGATCGCCGACGCGCTCGATCCAGCCTCCAAGAACAGCGACGCGGTCACCTTCTTCTTCGGCGGACCGGGGTCGCCGGTAACTCCGGCCTCCCCCTTCGTCATTCGCGGGGTCACTGGTCTTCGACAGCATCGCGATCTGCTGCTCCTGGACTTCCGCGGCGTCGGCGCCTCGCAGCCGCTCGATTGCGCCGTGCCCTACCCGCGCGGCGTCGAGTCGCGCTTCGGAGAGATCTTTCCCCTGGATCACATCGAGGCGTGCCGCGATCGCCTGCAGCAGCAAACGCGGCTCGACCTCTACACGTCGGCCATCAACATGGACGATCTCGATGAGCTGCGCTCGTGGCTCAACTACACCGCTCTCAACCTGAACGGCGGCTCCTACGGCACCCAGGAGATCCAGGTGTTCCTGCGCCGTCATCCAGAGTCGGTGCGCACCGCCGTGCTCAATGGTGTTTCGCCAATTTTCGAGGGCGGCTACGTCACTCACGCCGGACGGCTGCAGAACGCTCTCGACGAGCTGGTCGCCGAGTGCCTCGCGGACGACGCCTGCGCGGCCGCCTACCCCGACCTCGAGCAGACCACCGCTCGGATACTGCAGCGGGTGCGCGTCGACCCGCCCGAGGTTCTCGCTGAGGGCAAGCCGGTGCGGCTCGGCCCCGGTGAGCTCGGCTACGCCATTCGCGGCCTGCTCTACCGGCGGGCGGCCGAGCTGCCGGCGCTGCTCGACGGCGCCGGTCGCGGCGAGTGGCAGCCGCTCGCCGACTACTACCTCGCGCGCAGCGGCTGGGTCAGCGAGGAGGGGGGCGAGACCGGAATGCACTTCTCGGTGATCTGCGCCGAGGACATGAGTCAGCTCGACGACGAAACCATCGCCCGCGAGACCGCTGGGACGTTTCTCGGCGACTACCTGGTCGGCGGCTACGTACGGGTCTGCGAGAAGTGGCCCTACGCCCGACTCGACCCGTCACACTGGGAGCCGGTCGAGAGCGACGTGCCGGCCCTGCTGCTCTCCGGCAGCCGCGATCCGGTCACGCCGCCGTCCGGAGGAGACGCGGTCGGCCGGTACCTCTCTAACAGTCTGCACATCGTCGTTCCGGGAGAAGGACACGGCGTGGGCGGACCCTGCCTGGGCGAGATCCAGACGGCTTTCGTCGAGACCGGGACCGTAGACGGCCTCGACACCTCCTGCCTGAAGGAGCGGCCGCCGACCGACTTCGTGCTGCCCGAGACCGAGACCGAGACCGGAGAGTAGAGAGCGCGTGGCGACTAGGGACGTCCCGTCCGCCGGTGGCCCGCGCGCCTCAGTCATCATCTGCGTCCACAATCGCGCGCTCCAGATCGCCGCCTGCCTGGACAGTCTGCTGGCACTCGACTTCGAGAACTTCGAGATCATCGCGGTCGACGACGCCTCGACCGACTCGACGGTCGAGGTTCTCGAGAGCTACCGCGACCGGAGTGCCAGCTCCACGCCCGTCCGCGTCGTACGCAACTCGCGGAACCTCGGTGTCTCCGGAGCGCGCAACGCCGGCATCGAGGCGGCGCGCGGTG
>JAJCXP010000320.1 GCA_029263375.1 Acidobacteriota bacterium
GGCACTTGGTAGCTGCTCACCCGAGCCACTCGATCGTCCGCGAGTTGAACCAGGCGTCCACGACTCGCAGAACACCACCCTCGAGCTCGTAGCGCAACGGCTCGTGAAAATGCCCGAGCAGAATCTCGTCGTGCCCTTCCGCGAGCCGCGCCTGGGCAAAGCGGCGCAGGACGTCCTCGGGAACCCGCACCTTGTGCTTGAAGTTGGTGTCCGCGAGCCGACGCTCGGTGCTCTCCGCCAGGTAGTGCGCCAATCGAGTCGGGAGTCCGAACCAGAGCACCCGGCTGAGGCGGCTCTTCGACAGCTTGTTCCAGAAGCGGTACTTGAGATCGCTCGGGTCGAGGCCGTCGCCGTGGACCGCCAGGTAGCGGCGCTCGCCGACCGTGAAGGCGAGCGACAGGCTGATCTCGTGGAACAGCGCGTCGTAGGCGCTGCCGGCCAGGAAGAAGTCGCGATTGCCTTCGATGTACTCGAGCCGTACGCCGGCGTCCCGCAGTCCGGCCAGCGCCGCGGCTACCGCCCGGTGATCCGCGGTCTCGAACTTCGGACTGCCGACCCAGATCTGGAACAGATCGCCGAGTAGCACCAGGCGCTCGCAGCCCGCACCGGGGAGGGCCTCCAGCTGCTCGACCAGCGGACCGGCCGGACCACCCGGACCGCCGATGTGGGCATCGGCCAGTACGGCGACCCGCCCGCTGCCCGGAGTCGCGGTCAAAAGATCGAGAGCTTCGGGCGCTGGTCTTTACCGACCCCGGCCACGACCGCTTCGGCCAGCTGTTTGAACGACTCCGCGTGCGGCCCGTCCGGGCTCGCCGCGACCACCGGCACGCCGCTGTCGCCGCCCTGCATGATCGCCGGATCGAGCGGCACGGCGCCCAGGAACGGACAGCCGAGGAGCTCAGCGGTGCGCGCGCCACCGCCAGTCTTGAAGATGTCAGTGACCTCACCGCAGTGCGGGCAGGCGAATCCGGACATGTTCTCGATGATGCCGATCACCGGCACGTTGACCTTCTGGAACATCGCGAGCCCCTTGCGAGCGTCGATCAGCGCGACGTCCTGAGGGGTGGTGACGATCACCGCGCCGGCCAGCGGCACCCTCTGACTGATGGTCAGCTGAGCGTCGCCGGTACCCGGCGGCAGGTCGACGATCATGAAGTCGAGCGGCCCCCACTCCACATCGCCGAGCATCTGCTCGATCGCCTTCATCACCATCGGCCCGCGCCAGATCACCGGCTGGTCGGCAGCGAGAATGAAGCCGAGCGACATCAGCTTGATGCCGTACTTCTCGAACGGCATCAGCCGGTTGTCCACGACCTTCGGTTGCTCATCGATGCCGAACATGGTCGGCAGCGACGGGCCGTAGATGTCCGCGTCGAGCAGCCCGACCCGGTGGCCGAGCTGTCCGAGCCGGATCGCCAGATTGGTCGCCACGGTGGACTTGCCGACGCCGCCCTTGCCGCTGGCGACCGCGACCACGTGCTGGACCTGCGGGATCAGATCGGGCGCCTGTGACACCTGTTGCGCCGCCGATGGCGGCAGCGACACCTTGAGGGAAACCTCCACCTGAACCGGTCCGAGCTCGGTCAGCGCCCGCTCGACGTCGGCGCGGACGGTCTCCGCCGCCTCGGGGTTGCCGGTGTTGATCGCCAGGTCCACGTGCACCCGCTCGGCGGTCGCGTCGACGGAATCGACGAAGCCGAACGAAACGATGTCGCGACTCATGCCCGGGAACTTGATCCCCTTGAGGACCTCCCAGACCTGCTCTTCAGAAACTGTCGTCATGAACTCTCGAGCCCTCCAAACGCCCAGTCTAGCCGCCCCCACCTCCACTCGCTACCCCGGCGGCCCGGGCGGCCGCTAGGTCCTGGAGCGTCGAGCCGTGGGTCAGGCAGATCGCCTCAGTCGAGGCCGGCGAGTTCGGTGATCCGGGCACGCAGTTCCTCGCTCAGCCGATCGAGGTCTCGGACGCCGTAGCCGTCGAGATCGATCGGGCGGCCGTAGCTGAGCTCGACGACGCCGGGTCGGATCAGGAAGGACTCGCGATTGCGGATCGACAGCGTGCCGCGAATGCCGACCGGCACGACCGGCAGCCCGCAGCGCAGGGCGAGCAGCAGACCGCCGCGTTTGAAGGGCAGCAGCCGGCCGTCGAGCGACCTCGTTCCTTCCGGGAAGATGACCAACGAAGCGCCGGAGCGCAACGCGTCCAGGGCGCGATCGAAGCCGGCCCGGGCGCTGCCGTCGCTGCGCCGGTCGATGCTGACGTAGCCTCCGGCCCAGAGCACCCAGCCGAACAGCGGAATCTGGAACAGGCTGCGCTTGGCCATGAATCGACTCTCGACCGGCGCGCTGGCGAGCAGCGCCGGGATGTCGAACAGACTCTGGTGATTGGCCATGAAGACGTAGCCGCGAGACGGGTCGAGCTCCGCTTCCCGGGTGACCTTCATGCGCGCACCGCTGGTCAGCAGGATGCCGCGACTCCAGAGTCGGGCCAGTTTGAAGACCACCCGCCCGCGGGGCGGGATCCAGCAGAACAGAAGCGCCAGAATCGAGAAGACGAGCGTCGCCACCAGGAGGTACAGGTTGCCTACGACCGTGGCAAGGGCAGTCGCGGCCGGCCCCGGGCGTGAGCTCGACTCTGCTGTGCTGGTCGTCATGGGAATCGCCTCTCCTTCCGAGCCATCATCACCGGCGGTTCGGACCACTCTCACAGGCCGACCCGCTACTCATCCGGAGTCTCATCCACCGCGTCACGGAGCAGCTTCAGGTCGACGAGATCCCTCTCTCGGCCGGTTGCCTGCTTGTTGCGCCGCAGAGCGTCGAGGCCGAGAAACGGTATCTGCATCCCCTCGATCGTAAGGGTGCGGCGGGTCGCCCAAGCCTCATCGAAGTCGAGCCCCGAGAGTCCTGTGAGGAGATCGATTCGGCGGGGCGGCAATCCGAGTTGGTAGACGTTCCCCGGCTCCTCGAAATCAGCTCGCGCCACTGCGTGAGACTCGGTGGGCGCGCCGAACGCGCGCAGCGCCCCGAGCACCCGGATCGCGTTCTCTCTCGACGGGCGCACCAGCACGTCGAGGTCGCCCGTCGCTCGGGGAACGCCGTGCACCGCCATCGCGTGGGCTCCGACGACGACGAAGTCCACGTCAGCCTCGACCAGCGCCCTCAGAATGTCTAGGAAGTCGTCGTTCAACCCGGGGCCGGTGGTCATCGCTGCTCGCGGACGACCCGTCCAGGCGTGCGCTCTCGCGGGTAGTCCGGGAAGGGCCGTCCGGAGAGTGACCATGCCTGGGACGCGAGCTCCCACATCATGGCAAGGCGCTCCTCAGCGGTGGTCGACCCGCGGAGATCCTCACCCGGCTCGTCGCCGAGAGCGTACCGGCGAATTGGCCAGCCGGAGCGAGCCCGCGCCCGATCTGCGCGCTCCTTCGAGATCGACATTCTCTGAGTATTCTACTTGGGAGTCGGTGAGGGTCTCTAGCCTGTTCGCGCGCGTCACTTCAGATCCTCTTCCGTCCAACTCTCGACGAGGGATCGCCCGCTACGAAGCAGATCCGGCAGCGCCGTGCGCAGCTCGCTGCCACTCAAGCCTTCGTGGAGGGCCTCGAACCTCGTGAGTCGTCGCCCCTGCCGGTCGAGCCAGACCGTGACCCCGACGAGGAACTTCCGGGTAGTACCCACGAAGGAGACGTGAATCTGTCGTTCCAGGGCATCGCTCCAATGGATCGCTCGCGCGGGCCAATCGTGGTAGTTCTTGGTGATCGAAGTGGGACACGCGCCAGGTCCTCGAGGGGGTGAGCTGCCTCTACGAGGATTTCCTCGATCTACTGAGCTCCCTGGTCGAGGCGGCTCGGAACCCAGCGCGTACCGGCGTATCGGCCAGTCCGCCCAGCCCCGCACGCGCTTCAGAGTGCGACATTGCTCGTTCATTCTACTTGGCCTCGCGGCGACCTCGCCGGTCACTCGCCAGAGGCGATCGCTGTGCTTCCGGACCGCAAGGCTCTAGAATCCCGACACATGAGGCCGTCAGCCAGAGACGCATCGCGCCCGGGCCGCCGATGAGCCGTATCCGTCTAGCGGCGGAGAGCGTCGGCCGCCTGGCGCTGCTGACCGCGAACGCGTTCGTGGCGATGTTCAAGCCGCCGTACGAGCTCAGGCTCTGGATTCGCGAGGCCGAGCAGATCGGCGTGCGCTCGCTGGGAGTGGCCGCGATCACGGCGGTGTTCACCGGCATGGTGCTGGCTCTCCAGACCGCCTATAGCCTGCCCGGGCTAGGCGTGAAGTACTACATCGGCACGGTGGTCTCGAAGTCGATCGTGCGCGAGCTCGGGCCGGTGCTGACGGCGCTGATCGTCGGCGGCCGGATCGGCGCCGGGATGACCGCCGAGCTCGGCACGATGAAGGTGACCGAGCAGATCGACGCCCTGCGCTCGATGGGAACCGACCCGGTCAAAAAGCTGGTGGTGCCGAAGCTGATCGCCTCGCTGGTGATGCTGCCCGCCCTGACTTCGATCGGCAACGCCCTCGGAGTGCTCGGCGGTCTGGTGATCGCGGTCACCCAGCTGCACCTGACGCCGGGCTTCTATATCAACGACGTGCTCGACGCGATCACCATCGAGGACCTCTGCAGCGGCATCGGTAAGTCCTTCTTTTTCGCATACTTCATCGCAATTATCGGGTGCTACAATGGCCTTCGAGCCAGCGGCGGCGCCGATGGCGTCGGACGAGCGACCACCGATACCGTCGTGATGGCCTCGATCATGGTCCTGGTCTCCGATTTCTTCCTGACGAAGCTGTTCTACATACTCCTCTAGCGATCATGGCGACCGATCGCGCACTGTTCCAGATCCGTGGCCTGTCGAAGGCGTATCGCGACCGCAAGGTCCTGGACAATCTCGACTTCGACATCTACGCCGGCGAGTGCCTGGTGATCCTCGGCCTGTCAGGCAGCGGCAAGAGCGTCACGCTGCGGCAGCTCAACGGGCTCGAAAAGCCCGACAGCGGCTCGGTGGTCTTCGACGGTATCGACATCTCCGCTCTGACCGAGCGCCAGCTGCAGCCGATCCGCAAGCGGATCGCGATGCTGTTTCAGGGCGGCGCACTGTTCGACTCGATGACGGTCTACGAGAACATCGCCTTCCCGTTGCGCGAGCACGAGGAGCTCTCGGAAGACGAGATCGCCGAGGTGGTGAGCAGGAAGCTCGAGACGGTCCGGCTCTCCGGGATCGAAGACAAGGTGCCGTCGGCGCTCTCGGGTGGCATGAAGAAGCGCGTAGCACTGGCCCGCTCGCTGGCGATGGACCCGGAGGTGGTCCTGTTCGACGAGCCGACCACCGGCCTCGATCCGATGACCTCGGCCACCATCGGCCAGCTGATCCTCAGCACCCGGGTCGATCTGGGAGTCACGTCGATCGTCGTCACCCACGATCTCGGGCTCGCGCGCACGGTCGCCGACCGGATCGCCTTCCTCGACCACGGTCGCTTCCGTTTCCTGGGCACCTGGGCCGAGGCGGAGTCGGGCGACGATCAGCTGCTGGCCGACTTCCTGGCCGGCCGTGAAGGAGAGCGCGATGTCGCGTGAGCTCAAGGTCGGGCTGCTGACCCTCGTGGCGCTGGTGGTCCTGGCGGCCGGGGCGTTCCTGGTCGGCGAGCGCCGCAACATGTTCTCGCGGACCAACACCTACACCGTACGCTTCGAGAACGTCGCCGGCCTGTCGCCGGGCAACCCGGTGCAGCTCAACGGCGTCACCGTCGGCCGGGTCGAGGAGGTGGTGCTGCCGGAGAGCGTCGGCGAGGCGATGTTGACGGTGTGGATCTCAGTCGATCGGCGCTACGAGTCGCGCGTGCGCAGCGACTCCGAGGCGCGGATCAAGACCCTCGGCCTGCTGGGCGACAAGTACGTCGAGATTTCGTCGGGCTCGTCGGGCTCGCCGGCGGTGCCGTCCGGAGGCGAGATCCCGACCGCACCGGCCACCGACGTCGATCGGCTGATCGCCTCGGGCGAAGATCTGGTCGAGAACGTGGTCGCGATCGCCGTCTCGATGCGGACCATCCTCGCCAACATGGAGGAGGGCAAGGGCATCCTCGGCGAACTGCTGACCGACGACGAGGGCGTCAGCTCGGCCAAGGCATCGGTGGTGGCTTCGATCGAGTCGCTGCGCCGAATCCTGGATCGGGTCGAGCGCGGCGAAGGCTCGCTGGGCGCACTGCTGCAGGACGACACCCTGCTCGAGCGGCTGAACTCGTCGCTCGCCAGGGTCGACGGCGTTCTGACCAAGGTCGAGAGCGGCGAAGGCGTGCTGCCGGCGCTGCTCGACGATCCCGGGACTCGCGAGCGGATGGAGAGCCTGCTGGCCAAGTTCGACGCGACGGCGGACAATCTCAACGGTTTCGCCGCCGATCTGGCCCAGGGCGACGGCCTGCTCGCCCGTCTGACCCAGGACGAGGAGTACGGGCGTCAGGTCACCGAGGACCTCAAGCAGCTGATCGAGAACCTGAACAAACTGAGCGGCAAGCTCGAAAGCGGTGAGGGCACCCTCGGCAAGATCATCAACGATCCCACGATTTATGATGCGGTGGACGAGCTGGTGATCGGAATCAACGAATCGAAGCTAATCCGCTGGGCGATTCGCAACCGTCAGAAGGCGGGAATCAAGAAGCAGACGCTCGACGAGATCGAGGCCGAACAGCCGGCCGCCAAGTCCGGGACCGAGGGCCCGAGCGGCTAGAACGCCGTCGACTGGCGACTTTCGATCGCGTCGAATAAACTACCGCCGCCTCGGGAGGGGTGGGAGATAAGGGACATGAGCGGCCATATTCTAGTTACCGGCGGTGCCGGATTCATCGGATCTCATCTGACGCGCAGGCTCCTCGCTCGAGGGGACCGCGTGACGATTCTCGACGACTTCAACGATTTCTACGATCCGGCCCGCAAGCGGGCCAACTTTCGGAGTCTGGGCGACTCGGAAGCGCTGACCCTGGTCGAGGGCGACATCCGCGACCAGGAGCTGGTGGACAAGCTGTTCGCCGACAGCGGCTTCGATGGCGTCATCCATCTGGCGGCTCGCGCGGGCGTGCGCCCAAGCCTGCAGGAGCCGATCCTCTACGAGGACGTCAACTGCATCGGCACGCTCCGCCTGCTCGAAGCGGCGCGGGCGCACGGGCCCAAGCTGTTCACCTTCGGCTCCTCGTCGTCGGTCTACGGCATCAACGAAAAGGTGCCGTTCTCCGAGGAGGACGAGATCATCGCGCCGATCAGCCCGTACGCGACCACCAAGCGGACCGGCGAGCTGCTCTGCTTCAACTACCACCATCTCTACGACTTCAAGATCTCGTGCCTGCGCTTCTTCACGGTCTATGGACCGTCGCAACGGCCCGAGATGGCGATCCACAAATTCACCAACCTGATCGCGCGCGGCGAAACCGTGACGGTCTTCGGCGAGGGTGACACCCGCCGCGACTATACGTTTGTCGACGACATCGTCGACGGCATCATCGCGGCGCACGATCACGCGCCCGACTTCGAGATCTACAACCTCGGAGGCGCCGAAACCACGCGGCTGATCGACCTGGTTCACAACATCGCCAGCGAGCTCGGCGCCGAGGCCAAGATCGAGCATCTGCCAGAGCAACCGGGCGACGTTCCGATCACCTACGCCGATGTCTCGAAAGCGAATCGTGAGCTCGGCTACTCGCCGAAAGTACCGATCAGCGAAGGCATCAAGCGCTTCGTGCGCTGGTACCGCGAAAACAACTGAGCCGGAGAGCGCCTCGGAGCGCTCGCGAGCCGCCCAGTAGGGGAAAAATGAAAATCTGCGTTGTAGGAACAGGCTACGTCGGTCTAGTGACCGGCGCCTGCCTTGCCGACTTCGGCATGGACGTGGTCGGGGTGGACAAGGACGAGGCCAAGATCGAGGGCCTCAAGCGTTGCGAGATCCCGATCTACGAGCCGGGTCTCGAGACCCTGGTGCGCAAGAACATGAAGGAGAATCGACTCTCCTTCACCACCGACCTCGGCCCGGCGATCCGCGAGGCGGTCGCGGTGTTCATCGCGGTCGGCACGCCGTCACGCCCGGACGGCTCGGCGGATCTGAAGTTCGTGCGCCAGGTGGCGACCTCGATCGGCGAGAACCTGAACGGCTACAAGGTGATCGTCACCAAGAGCACGGTGCCGACCGGTACCGGCAAGCTGATCGAGGGAATCGTGCGCGAGCAGGCCGGCGACGACGCGGCCTTCGCCGTGGTGAGCAACCCGGAGTTTCTGCGCGAGGGTTCGGCGATCGAAGATTTCATGCACCCGAATCGGGTGGTCGTCGGCAGCAGCGATCAGCGCGCGATCGACATCATGCTCGACATCTATTCGCCGCTCGGCCGCGCCAACGTGCCGTTCGTGATCTCTGGAGTCGAGACCGCCGAGTTGATCAAGTACGCCTCCAACGCTTTCCTGGCGACCAAGATCTCGTTCATCAACGAGGTCGCGCGGCTCAGCGAACGGCTGGGCGCCGACGTCGAGAAGGTGGCCCGAGGGATGGGGCTCGACAATCGGATCGGGCCGAAGTTCCTCCACCCCGGCCCGGGCTTCGGCGGCTCCTGCTTTCCCAAGGACTCGCGGGCGATCACCCAGATCGCCCAGGAGCACGGCATGAGCTTCCGGATCATGGAGGCGGTGCTGGAGGTCAACGACGCCACCAAGCGGCGCATGATCCGCAAGATCGAGCAGGCGACCGGCGGCACGGCGGGCAAGACGATCGGGGTCCTTGGATTGTCGTTCAAGCCGCAGACCGATGACATCCGCGAGTCGGCGGCGCTCGACATCGTCGACGCGCTGCGCGCCAACGGCGCCAAGGTGCGGACCCACGATCCGGCCGCCATGGAAGAGTGCCGCAAGCTGTGGGACGATGTCGACTTCGCGGAGGACGCCTATCAGGCGGCCGACGGCGCCGACGCACTGGTGATCGTGACCGAGTGGAACGAATTCCGCGCCCTCGACCTGGACCGCCTCAAGAAGCTCCTGAAGCGGCCCCTGATCATCGACTTGCGCAATATCTACGACCCCTCCAAGATGGCAGCTGCCGGCTTTGACTACGTCTCGGTGGGCCGGCCGGCAACGAAACGAGTCGACTCATGACCACCTCCCTGGTGACCGGCGGCGCGGGCTTTCTGGGCTCACACCTTTGTGAGCGCCTGCTGCGCGAAGGGCACCGGGTCATCTGCGTCGACAACCTGATCACCGGCAACACCCGGAACATCGCTCACCTACGCGACAACCCGGAGTTCAAGCACATCGAGCATGACGTAACGATTTCGTTCCAGATCGACGAGCCGGTCGACAACGTGCTCAACTTCGCCTCCCCCGCCAGTCCGATCGACTACCTCGAGCTGCCGATCCAGACCCTCAAGGTCGGATCGCTCGGCACCCACAACACGCTCGGTCTGGCCATGCACAAGGGCTCCCGCTACCTGCTGGCCTCGACCTCGGAGGTCTACGGCGATCCGCTCGTTCACCCGCAGCCCGAATCGTACTGGGGCAACGTGAACCCGGTCGGCCCACGCGGGGTCTACGACGAGGCCAAGCGGTTCGGTGAGGCGATGGTGATGGCGTATCACCGCGCGCACGGCCTCGACACGCGCATCGTTCGCATCTTCAACACCTACGGTCCGCGCATGCGACCGCGCGACGGTCGTGTGGTGCCGGCGTTCATTCACCAGGCGCTGGCCAACGAGCCGCTGACGGTGTTCGGCGATGGCACCCAGACGCGTTCGTTCTGTTTCGTCGATGACCTGGTCGAAGGGATCTGGCGGCTGCTCAACAGCGACACCCACGAGCCGATGAACATCGGCAACCCGACCGAGATGACCATCCTGGAGTTCGCCGAGGCCGTGATCGACCTGACCGGTAGCTCGAGCGAGCTCCTGTTCAAGCAGTTGCCGACCGACGATCCGAAGATCCGCCAGCCCGACATCGGGCGAGCGCGCGCCGAGCTCGGCTGGGAGCCATCGGTACCGCTGGCCGAGGGTCTCAAGACGACGATCGACTACTTCCGCGCTCAGCTCGACACATCCGGCTCCGGCTAGCCGGCGCAACGCCCGAGAGGAGCGTCATGGACAATCCGATAGAACAGCTCGCCTACGCCCTCGACAAGTACAAGGAGCGAGTCGAGGTGGCCACGATCGAATCGCTGATGATCGACAGTGCCCGTCAGAACCCGAGACGCCCCGCGTATGTAAAACTGGCGGTGCCGGACGAGATGGTCAAGTCGCTCCGCGGCTCACGTCAGCAGGACGATCTGGTCCTGCTCGTGCGAATCCCCAAGGACGTCCAGGAGCGGGCCGGTAGTTCGATCGTGCTCCCAGGAGAGGTATAGGCAAGCATGTCCGATCCGAAGCCAATCGTCAGTTGTGTCCGATGTCATCGGGAGGCCGTACCGATCGGCGGGGTCACCTACCCCGGCGCTCTCGGCGACGAGCTGCGCGAGAGAATCTGCGCCGAGTGCTGGGCCGAGTGGCAGCAGGCCGAGGTGATGGTCATCAACGAGCTACGCCTGAACTTCATGGATCCGCGCTCACAGGAGGTGCTGATCAAACACATGCGCGAGTTCCTGTGCCTCGACGGTCCCCCATCCGGGCCACCGCCGGGTCCGCCCACCGAGCAGCCTTGAGCTCCGATCCGCCCGCAGACCAGCCGCCGCCGCCGGCCGCACCGGAGCGCCGCGACCGGCGTCGCGCTCTGGTCAGATTCGGGATTCTGATCGCGCTGCTGCTCGCCGGGTTCGTGATCGCGCGCTGGACACCCGCCGGCGACTACCTGCAGCTCGACAGCGCGGTCGCCACCCTCGAGGAGCTCGGCCGCAACCCACTGGCGCCGGCGCTGCTGATCGCCGTCTGGACCATCGCGCCGGCGCTCGGGATTCCGGTCAGCCCGCTGGTGTTCGCCAGCGGCGCGGTCTTCGGAGCGTTCTGGGGCTGGATCTACACCCTGATCGGCGCGGTGCTGGCCGCGGCGATCGGCTTCGGCCTCGCCCGCGCTCTCGGCCACGAGCTGGTCGCCCGCTGGCTCGGCGAGCGCCGACTGCGTAAGGTCGAAGAGCTGGTCGGCCGCCACGGATTCTGGACGGTCTGCCGGCTGCGCTTCGCGCCGCTGCCGTTCGCGCTAGTCAACACCGGGGCGGCCCTCGCCGGCATGCGGTTCCCCAGCTTCCTCGCGGCGTCGGTCCTCGGCCTCGCTCCGTCGCTCTGGGTCTACAACTACTTCGCCCACGCCCTGGTCGATGCCACCGCCACCGGTCGGCCCGGGGTCTGGCGCAACCTGATCCTGGCGCTGGTAGCGTTTCTGGCCATCACCCTGGTGCCGCCGCTCGTCGCTCGCTTCAGGAACCGTCCGGGCTGATCGGTCGGCTCTGCTCGTGCCGTCGCCCCAGGCTAGCCCGCGGGCGATCCGAGTGCCGCTTCGACTTCCGGCAGATCCAGCAGGATCGCTCCATCCTGGCCGGCGGCTACCGGGTCGAGCTCATAGCCGCGCACGATCCGTCGGAAGACCTCCTTGAGCGCCCGCGCGCCGACACGCGGACGTGCGGCAGCTTCCTCGGCGATCCGGCGCACCGCCGCCGGCGACACCGCCAGGTTGACGCCGTGATGCGCGAAGTAGGCGAGCGACTGCCGGTAGCCCGACTCCGGGCTCTCGAGGAATATGTGCACGAGGTCGTCGACGCTCAGGTCACGCAGCAGCACGGTCGAGTCGAAGCGCGACAGAAACTGCGGCGACATGCCGTAGTCGAACAGATCTTCGTTGCATAGCCAATCACCGAGCTGAAAGCGCGTCTCCTGGCGAACGGTGCCGTCACTGACCACGGTGGTCGGCTGCAGCGCGCCGCGGTCGCGCCCCAGGGTGACCCGATCGCGCACCGAATCGTAGAGACCCTCGAAGGCGCCAGCGGCGACGAACCAGAGCTGCGCCGCGTCGAAGTTGAGCGTGCCGCCGCCCGCCCACGCCGGCAGGGTGACCGGCACCGCGGCGTTCTCCATCAGGGTCAGCAGCGCCTCCTGTGCACGAATGCCGGCCAGATGTGGCTCGCCGCCGATCAGCGAGCGAATCTTGTCGATTTCGTCAACGAACACGATCCCGTCGCGGGCACGCTCGACCACCCGCTCGAGCGGCGCATCGGACCCCAGCTGGTCACGGGCGCGCTCGAGCAGCCGGCGGACGACCGCCTCGCCGGGCCGGCCGCTTTCGGCCTCCTCGGCGAGAACGTTGGCGTGAACCCGGATCTGGGTCGAGCGATGGGCCAGGTCGGAGCGCGCCGCGAGATACTCCTCGACCGCGCGCATCAGCGTCGTCTTACCGGTGCCCGAGGAGCCGATCAGCAGAACGTTGCCGGTCGGCAGCCCGACCAGCTTCTTGGCCAGCGCGATCGCCATCTCCTCGACGCCGCGGCTCTGGCCGACCACCCGTCGGCCCAACGTCGCAGCCAGCGCGACCGGAGTCAGCGAAGCATCGTGCACGGGACGATTCTAGGCCTCGGCAGGAGCTCGCGGCTGCGTCATGCTCCACTGCTTCGGAGCTCTCCAAGACTCTAGAATCTCTCTTCGATGATGGGCTTCTCGTGGAGTCGCCGCGCTCTGATCGCGCTGCTGCTGGCTGGAGCTACGGCTGCCGTGCCGCCCGCGGCAGCGGCGTCCGGCGCCGACCTCGCACGCGCGCAGGAGATGATTGATGCGGGCCGGCCCGATCAGGCGCTACTGCTGCTCGAGCGGCTCGATCCCGGCAAGGGCAGAGACAAGAGCGCCGAGGCGGCCAATATCCTGCTGCTGCGCAGCACCGCTCGGTTCATGCTCGGCCAGATGGAGCTCGGTCGTCGCGATCTCGATCGGTCGCTGGAGATCGATCCCGGGCTGCGCCAGGGTTGGCTCAACCGGGCGGCGCTCGACATTGCCGACGGCGAACTCGATCACGCTCTCGAGGCGCTCGAGCGCGCACGGGCACTCGATCCGGCGGCCACCGACACCGACCTCAACATCGGCGCGGTGATGGTGATGCAGGGCCGCGCCGGCGAGGCCCAGCCCTTCCTCGATCGCTATTTGGCAGCGAACCGAGACTCCGCCGACGCCTGGTATCTGGTCGCGTCGAACTACGCTCTGGGCGGCGAGAACGGCGCGGCGGTCGAGCATCTTACCCGGGCGATCGCGCTCGACGAGCGCATTCGGCTGCGCTCCCGCACCGACCCGAACTTCGCGGCGCTGGGCGTGGAGCCGACGTTCCAGCAACTCCTGAACACCGACAGCTACCGGATTCCGGCGGGCAGCTACGCCGTCTACCGGACCTTCGAGGCGCGCTACTTCGCCGGCGACGGCAAACTCCTGCCGGCGGTGATCGACGCTCTCCAGCTCACCGGCGAGCCGTTCGATCGCCAGATCGAGGTGACACCGGACTGGGCGCTGATCTGGGGAGAGATGCGGATCAAGGTTCGAAACGATCCCCATGAGGGCGGCCGAGTGGAGCTCACCGCGCCCCGCACCAGCTTCTCAGAGGACGTCTGGAAGGCTCGAAGCGGCAAGCTCCTCGCCGAGGTCGCGGTACAGCTCGCCAAGCGCTAGCCGCTAGCTGGAGATCAGACCCGCAGCAGGACCGAGCCCCAGTGGAGCCCGGCGCCGAGTGCGGTGAAGGCGACCAGCGCGCCCGCCGGCGCCTTGCCCATCGCCCGCGCCTCGTGGAAGCAGAGCGGTAGGGTCGCCGAGGTCGTGTTGCCGTAGCGCTGGATGTTGTTGTGCACCCGCTCGTCGGGAAGGTCGAGCACGCGCTGGGCGGCCTCGTTGATCCTCAGGTTGGCCTGGTGCATGACCAGCAGGTCGACGTCATCGAGGCCGAGGCCGTGCTCCGCGAGCAGCGACCGCGTGACGCCCGGCATTCGGCTGACCGCCAGCTTGAACACCTTCCGGCCGTCCATCGCCGGCACCTGGAGCGACGCCTCGAGCATCGCCGCATCGACCCACGGCCGGTGCGCCGAGCCGACTCCCGGCACGTAGAGGATGTCCTTCTTGCCGCCGTCACCGAACAGCGCCGAGCCGAGGATGCCGGTTCCGGAATCCTCCTCCGCCCGGAACACCATCGCTCCGGCGGCATCGCCGAACAGGACCACCAGGTGCCTGAATCGTGAATTGAACTCGAACTGGTCGGCGCTCAGCGGGCCGTCGGATTCGCCCAGCAGCACCTGCCAGGTCTCCCGGCTGAACGGCATCAGGCTGCTGTGAACGTCGCAGCCGACCAGCAGCACGCGACGCGCCACGCCGCTGCGAATCAGAGCGTCAACGACCTGCAGACCGTAGGCGAACCCCGCGCACTGCTGGCGGATGTCGAGCGCCGGCAAGGGGTCGATGCCCAGCTTGTCCTGGATCGCGGTACCGGAGCCGGGGAAGTAGTGATCCGGCGTCATCGTGGCGCAGACGATGTAGTCGAGCTCGCTCGCCGCCATGCCGGCGTCGTCGAGGGCGGCCGCCGCGGCCTGGGCTCCGAGATCCGACGACGCGACCCCCGGCTCGACGTAGAAACGTGTGGCAATGCCGCTGCGCTCCCGGATCCACTGGTCGTCGGTCTCCATCACCCGCGCCAGCATCTGGTTATCGACCTGCCGGTCGGGCACCGACACGCCGGTGCCGGCGAGCACTGCGCGGCAGCCGCCGGCGGTCATCGTCCGCCCGATCGCGGACGGAGCTTCTGACGCGGCGGCGTCGGCGTCTGAACCGTGTGCTCACCCTTCTGGACGAAGAAGTACTCGCGCTTCGGCTGCTCTCCGTCGAGGCCCTTTTCGGCGTCCTTGGCGTACGTCCAGACCTCGATCGGCCCGAGCCCGGGCCGCGCCGCGACCTCGTAGCTCACCTTCTCGGGCGCACCGTACAGGATGTGGATCGTGCCCCGGTCGGATCGCCGCCCGGCGAGCGGCCCCTCGGTGAAGAGGGTGTCCGCCTCGCGAGCGCGGGTCTCGTAGATCCCCTGCGGTTGTGGCGCCGGCCAGGCGATCTCGGACGACCGCCGGGCCGCCCAGAACTCTTCGATGAAGGCGCTCGCATCGTCGTCCGAGTCCAAGTGCAGGTAGCGGTCGATCTCCTGGTCGCTGGCGATCCGGCTGATCGCCCCGACCAGCCAGCGAGCATGCCCGGGACCGAGCAGGAAGTTCGTCAACTCCTCCGGTGAGCGCGGCTTCTGCTTCTTGGCGGCGACCGCACCCGGCGTCACCAACGCGAGCGCCAGGGCGCTAACGACGACGCAGCAGATCCAAAAACTCTTCGCGGACGGGCCGCTCATGGAATGTCCCTCTCAGTGCCGAGGTCACGGTCAGAGCTCCCGGTTTCTTGACTCCGCGCATCTCGACGCACAGGTGGCGCGCCTCGATCACCACCATCGCTCCACGCGGCTGAAGGCGCTCCACCAGGCAGTTCGCGACCTGCTCGGTCAGACGCTCCTGAAGCTGCGGCCGCTTGGCGTAGAACTCGAGGATGCGGGCGAACTTGCTCAGGCCGATGATGGTGTCGCTCGGGATGTAGGCGATGTGAGCGTGCCCGTAGAACGGCACCAGGTGATGCGAGCACATCGAGTAGAACGGGATGTCCTTCTCCATCACCATGTTGGTGTAGTTCTCGTCGTTCGGGAAGGTCGTCACGCTCGGCTCGGCGCCCTCCCGCAACCCGTGGAACATCTCCAGGTACATCTCGGCGACCCGCTCGTCGGTACGGCTCAGGTTCGGGTCGGCAAGATCGAGCCCGAGCTCGGTCAGGATGCCGCGCACGTGGCCCGCGATCCGGGTCCGAATCCCGTCTTCGCTCGCGCCGACCGGCGGCGCGCCGGCGACCGGTTCTTCGTCGATCAGTGCGGTGATCGAGGTTGACTCGTTTCCCTGGGTGCGGTCGGTCATCAGCTGGGAATCCTATCTCACGGCCCCGATTCGGTTCGGCGCCAGCCTCTCGAGCCTATATACTCCTCTGCGCGAGGATTGGATGCCTGAGATCACGATTCAGTACTGCGTAGTTTGAAACTACAAGCCCCGTGCCGCCGGTCTGGCGGACGAGCTCGAGCAGAAATTCGGCGTCACGCCGAAGTTGATCAAAGGCCGCGACGGCGTCTTCGAGGTCACGGTCGACGACCAGCTGATCTATTCGAAGCGCGCCACCGGCCGCTTCCCCGAGCCCGGCGAGGTTGAGGCCGCCGCCGAGCCGCTGCTGGCCTCCTGAAGAGGCCCAACCGCGCATCCCAGCCTGACCTGAGGCCGCCTGGCTACTCTAGATCGGGATGCCTGTGCGCGATCCTGTGAACAGGTCCTGAGGATTCACAACTAACTGGCGTCCCCGTCGACCTCGAGCTGCACCACCGCTTCCATGTGCCCGGTCTGCGGAAACAGGTCGAACAAACCCACGTTGATCAGCCGGTAGGTCGGCTGCAGCCGGCGTAGGTCGCGCGCCAGCGCCGCCGCGTGACACGAAACGTAGGTGAGGCGGGTCGGCTTGCGCGCGAGCAATGCCCCGAGGACGGCCGGCGTCAGGCCGGAGCGCGGCGGATCGACGACCACGCGGTCGACTCCCGACGGCATCTCGCCGATCCTCGAGTCGAGTGCCCCGCGCCCGATCTCGAGATTCAGTACCCGATTGCGACGCGCGTTGATGCGCGCGTAGCGCGCCGCCACCGTATCGCCTTCGATCGCCACGACTTCGGCGTAGCGACGAGCCAGCGGCAAACTGAACAGTCCGACGCCCGCGTAGAGATCCCACGCCTGCTCGCCGCTCTCCGGCCCGACCACCGCTTCGACCAACTCGTCGAGCAGCCCCGCGTGCCCCTGGAAGAAACAGCGGGCGTCGAAGGCGTAGGTGAATTCGCCCACCCGACGGGAGACCTCGCCCTGACCCAGCCCCTCGACCACCGGCGAAACCGTCACCGCGCCGTCGTCGCCAACCGCGAGATCGAGGCGCTCCGGAGCCCGACCGATAGGCAGTTCGGGTCCCAGCCCGAGGACGAAGCTCTCGAGCTCCGGAACGAGTACCTTGCAGCTGGTGATCGGCACCAGGGTCCAGCTGCCGGCGGCCCGGTAGCCGACCGCGTGCCCGTCCTCGCGCGCTTCAACCCTCACCCGGTTGCGCAGTCGGTAGCCGAACGGCTCGCCGGAGTGCACCTCGAGGTTCGCGGGGAGCTTGACGCCTCCGAGGCGCTCGAGCGTTTCGCGCAGCGCCGCTACCTTCAGCTCGACCTGTAGATCATCTTCGAGATGCTGGAGGTCGCAGCCACCACAGAGCGCAAAGTGGGGACAGGGCGGCTCTCGTCGGCCGGCCCCGGGCTCGAGGATCTCGACGATCTCGGCGCGCAGGTAGTCGCGCTTCGCGCTCGACACCCGCACCCGGACGAGGTCGCCGGGCGCCGACCGCGAGATGAAGACCGGTTGCCCGTCGTGACGGCCGAAGCCGTCGCCACCAGCCACGAGCTTCTCGACCCGGACCTCGATCTCGGCGCCCACCGCCAACGCGTCGCTCACGCCTCGACTCCCCAGACGTGAACGCGGCCGGCCAACTCCGGCAGCAGCTGGTCCACCGCGCGGCGCAGATCGGCGGGGCGATGACGGCGGCTCAGGTGGTGCAGCACGATCATCTCGTTCTCGAACCGCGACCTGAGCTCGACCAGGTCCTCGATGTGCAGGTGCCCGTACTCGCCTCCCCGGCTGCGCAGTGCGGACCCGATGTAGGTCGTCTCGATCATCAGAACGGCCGCCTCGAACAGGCGCGGCTCGCTTGCGAACACCGACGGGCCGGTGTCGCCGCAGTAGCTCAGCAGGAGCTCCTCGATCTCGGTCGCCACCTCGGTGCCGGCGGCGCGCAACCGCGCGATCTCGTCCGGCTCCCGCCCCTCGAGCTCGGGCGCCAACCGTCGCCGCTTGCGCCACAGGTGGTAGCCCAGGCTCGGCACCGGGTGCTCGGTCGCGAACGCCTCGACCGTGAAGTCAGGTCGCACCTCGACCCGCGCTCCCGGCTCGAGCGGCGCCAGCACATAGTCGTAGCTGCGCCCTTCGAGATCGGCCGCGGCGGCGATGAAGCGCTCGAGGCTCTGAGCAGCTGCCTCCGGACAGTGCACCCGGGTCGGCTCGTCTGAGCCTTGCATCGCCCGATGCGAGAGCAGGAACGGCAGGCCCAGGACGTGGTCGAGATGGCCATGACTCAAGAAGATGTCACGGACGCCGCTCAAGCGCAGCGGACCGCGCCCGACGTCGAGCGCGATCCCCGGCGGATTGATCCGGAACCAGGTCGAGTCACCGGCGCGCGAGTGGCCTTCGATCGTCAGGTCCCTGAAGCGAAGCGTGGCCTAGCCTGCCCTTCTCGCCTGTGTCCGCCCGCCGCCCTCTCGGAGCCTCCGTCCGGCGCTCACTAGATCTCCGTGTAGAGCCAGCGACGAATCGGGCTGAGGCGCTCACGGACCCCTTCCCAGTCCGGGTCGATCATCCAGAGGGCGCCCGCCACGGATGACAGCAGCGAGTTGCCGTCCTGAGGCGTGAAACAGAAACCGTACAGCTCCCGCCCTCGCACCTGCAGCGTCGGCAGCACGACCACGGTCTGCGAAAGGATGCGACCGTAGTAGCCGTGGTCGCGCCCGAAGCTGAACACGACGTTCGCATGCTTCTTGTCGGTGACCGCCACGCGTGCGTTGGCCTTCAGCCGCTCGAGGATCTCTTCATGCGTGATGTCGCGCGTGAACCCGAGCTGGAACCAGATCGAATGCATGTACTGCGTATTGAGCTTGACCGCGCTCGAGAACAGGTCGAAGTCGCGGTCGAGGGTCGTGAACAGCGAATGGGCGTCGCGCGCGTGGTGGGTCCCGAAGCGCGGATCATCGTGCTTGCCGACCGACGGCGCCGGGATGAAGCCCCCCTCCTGCGTGATGTCGTTGGCGCGCCGCATGCAAACGAACACGCCCTTCTCGAGCGAATACTCGTCGCTCCCTTCGTGGCACAGGGTCCTGATCAACGTGGTGATGTTGTGGGTGTTGCAGGAGACGATCTGCAGGAAGTTGTCCTTACCTGCAATCAGCGCTTCGTCGTTGACGCCACGCGCGTAGGGCTTGCCGAATCCGAACTCGCTGCCCTGGGCCAGGAAGCCGCGCGGCCCGTCCAGCGCCTGATACATCTCCTTGTGCTGGTTGCCAGCGGGCGTGCAGTCGATCACCACTGTCGCCCTCGCCAGCGCCTCCTCGTGAGTCATGGACACCTTGTGCCCGAGGCGCTCGAAGTCCTCGACCCGGTCGGAGTCGGTCGCCAGCAGCGCGCCGCGGGACATCAGATGCTCGAGTCTCGACTTGTCGGACGCGAGCGGCGTGCGCTTGTGGAAGGTGACTTCGTCGACCCCCATCCGGTCGCGAAAGTCGGTGAACAGCCCGATCAGGGGCTCGCCGATCGTACCGGTTCCTACGATGTGAACGATGGTCTTCATAACTCCCTTTCGAGGTCGAATTTGGCGGCGCCAGGTAGAGGCCGGATAGGTGATTTTCGCGCGTCAGATTAGCACACGCCAGACGGCGCTCAGTCGCCGTCCGCGGCGCCGCTGAGGTCGTCGCCATGACGGCCGCCGCCCCGCCATTCCGGATCGCGGTCGGCGAACGCATCCAACTCGCGCGGCACCTCGATCAGGGTCTTGGTGACCGCCGGATCGCAGATGTCGTTCTCGCACTCGTAGCTGTAGACGTTCGACTCGCCGGCCTGGGCGAAGCCGGACAATGTCTGGTAGGTATCGCAATTGCCGCATTTGACCGACAGGTTGCGGATGTTGAGGCGCTCCTGAGCTTCCATGACCGAAGGATACTGAATCTCGCCCGAACGTGTAACCTAGCTGTTGGTGCCGACGGGAGGATCCACGACGCTTCACGCCCCACTCCTGCTCGCCGTAGCGCTGCTGGCGCCGCCCGGCGCCGGCGACCAAGCCGGCGCGAGCGCCCTTCAGGCTGCGGATTCGACCTTCAGCGAGAGTGTCTCGGTCGAGCAGGTGCTGGTGCCGGTGGTGGTGCGCTCCGGGAGCCGCTTCGTCGAGGGGCTGGGGCGTGACGACTTCGAGCTCTTCGTGGACGGCCATCGAACCACCATCTCGAGCTTCGAGCACAGTAGCGCCGCCCCGGTTCACACCTTGGTCCTGCTCGACCTCTCCGGGAGTATGGGCGGCCGACCGAAGCTGGCCTGGAGCCGCGAGGTTCTGGGCCATCTCCTGAACCGGGCCAAGCCCGGCGACCGCTATACGCTCGCCACCTTCGCGGCTTCGGGCGTGGTGGTCGAGCCCCGACCGGTTTCCGAGCGGACGGCGGTCGAGGCCTGGGCCGCGCGCTGGCGTCCTTACGGGCGCACCGGCATTCATGACGCGGTCGCCCGCGTCCCGGATCTGATCTCCGCGGACTCGGCATGGCGCGGCGCGGTCCTGCTGATCACCGACGGCATCGACAACGCGAGCGAGATCCCGGCCCGCGACGCGCGCCTGATCGCCCGCCGCGCCGAAGTGCCGGTGCATGTGATTGCCCTGATCGGCGGCCGCGCCGTCGCGGACGAAGCCGACTGGAGCTCGGACCCCCTCCGGCTGCTCTCCTGGGTGACCGGGGGTCGGTTTCATTCGATCGTCTACCCTGCTAACGTCAAGACCGCTTCCGAGGACTTCATCAGCGGCCTGCGCTCGCAATACATCCTCGGATTCCCGACCAGTGGAATTGGGCAAGCTCGCCCTAGAGATATCCGTGTCGAGGTGCGTGGCAAGAAGCGGAAGGTATCCTTCCGGCGCGAGTACATCGGGACCCTGCCCGGGCGCGTTGGAGCCGTGAGATGAGCCGCCGCGCCCGTCGCACAGAATGATCCGTAGCGGAGGCGGAAGCGATGAACAGGTCGATGACAGTCTTGGTGGCGGGCGTGGCGGTCGTGAGCATCCTGACCGGCTGCGCAACGAAGAAGTACGCGCGCGTCCAGGCGTCGGACTCCGAGCAACGGCTCGGCGAGCGTCTTGATGACGCCGAATCGATGATCGAGGAGAGTCAGGACCTGATCCTCGACCAGGAGCAGCGCCTCGCGGAGCAGGAGGCCAACCTCGGCGCCGCTTCGCAGACCGCCCGCGACGCGCTCGAGCGCGCGATCGCCGCCGGCAAGCTCGCCGAGGGCAAGCTGCTCTATGAACGGATCTTCAGCGATTCGCAGGTTCAGTTCACGTCCGGTCGGGCCGAGCTCAACGACACCGCCAGGACGGCGCTCGACGGTTTCGCCGAGGAGTTGGCGGCGCGCAACGCCGGCGTCTACATCGAGATCCAGGGGCACACCGATTCGACTGGCGGCGAGGAGCAGAATCTGCGACTCGGCCAGGAGCGAGCCGAAGCGGTGCGGCGCTACCTGAACCAGGCGCACGGTTTTCCGCTTCACCGCACGTCGGTCATCTCGTACGGTGAGTCGCAGCCGGTGGCCGATAACGGCACCCGCGAAGGCCGAGCGCGCAACCGGCGCGTGGGTCTAGTGGTGCTCGAATAGCGTCGGCCTAGCCGGCGAGCGCTTCTTCGAGCACTTTTCTGATGACGTCGCCGCCCGACAGCCCAGGCTGCTGATAGGCAACTCGTCCGGCCCGGTCGATGATCATCACCGTGGGCAGCGCGAAGATGCCGAGACGACCGCTCAGCTCGTCGTCGGGATCGATCAGAACCCGGTACGGGAACGGAGTGCGCTCGACGTAGGAACGGACCGTCGCCGCGTCCTCCCCCAGGCTGATCGCCACGAACTCGACTCCGCGTTCATCGAAGTCGCTGTGGATCGGCTCCAAGATCCGTGCCTGTGCGACGCACGGCGTACACCAGGTCGCCCAGAACTCGAGCAGCAACACCTTGCCTTCAAAGGCCGATGACTGCACCCGACCGCCATCGAGAGCGGCGAGATCGAAACTCGGCGCCAGCTCGGCGGCCTGCTCGTCGAGCGCCGGCGAGGGGGCGCAAGACACTGTCAGTGCCGCGACCAGCAGAACGGCGATGGAGGGCAGACGTAAAGGATTTCTCATGGTCTATCTACGCGGCGCAGCGGCTGGTGGATCCGGTAGTCCGGACCCGACCCAACAGAAAGCCCCACCCGGGGCTCAGGCTCATGCCCGAGCCCCGAGGGGGGCGAGAACTGTCGAGCAGGGCGCCTCTAGCGCTTGCGCTTGGCCGTCTTCTTCTTGGCGGCCTTCTTCTTCGTAGCCTTCTTCTTGGTCGCCCTCTTCTTCGGAGCGGCCTTCTTCTTGGTGGCCTTCTTCTTCGTGGCCTTTTTCTTCGTAGCCTTCTTCTTGGTCGCCTTCTTCTTGGCGGCCTTCTTCTTCGTGGCCTTTTTCTTCGTGGCCTTCTTCTTGGCTACCTTCTTCTTAGCGGCCTTCTTCTTGGTCGCCTTCTTCTTCGTAGCCTTCTTCTTCGGGGCGGCCTTCTTCTTAGTGGCCTTCTTCTTGGTCGCCTTCTTCTTCGTAGCCTTCTTCTTCGGGGCGGCCTTCCTCTTCACGGCCGCCTTCGTCTTGGTGGCCTTCTTCTTCGTGGCCTTCTTTGTCGGCGCTGCCTTCTTCGCAGCGGTCTTTTTCCTAGCAACCATTCTTTCTGCCTCCTGCCCCGGATCAGGGGCTTCCTGGACCCTGAGGTCCGAGTCCATGCGGCTCGACAAAAATGCCTGCCACAGTTTCGGGCCTCGAGGACCCGGCTAGAAGATGATGCGGGTTACACACCCGCGAAGTAAAGCCAAATTTGTAGGAGCAGGACATCAACCACAGCCACTCGTTGAACCACAGTTCAGGCATTTGTAGCAGGTACCGTTTCGAACCATGATCGAGCCGCAGTCGGCGCAGGGCGGCGCGTCCTGTTGTTTCAAGAAGGTTACATTAGAGACTGTTTCTTGAACAGCTTCAGTGTCCTGCTTCACATCTGTCTCGCGCTTGAGAATGCCGACCGACTCGCGCTCTTCGGCGGTCAGGAACTTCGACGCCAGCCAGCGGAAGACGTAGTCGACGATCGACTTCGCGATCGGGATCTCCGGGTTCTTGGAAAAGCCGGAAGGCTCGAAGCGCATGTGCGCGAACTTGTCGACCAGCGTACCGAGCGGAACCCCATACTGCAGAGCGATCGAGACCGAGGTGGCGATCGTGTCCATCAGCCCAGAGATCGTCGAGCCCTCCTTGGCCATCACCATGAAGATCTCACCCGGTGAACCGTCCTCGTACATGCCAACCGTGATGTAGCCCTCGTGACCGCCCACCGAGAACTTGTGGGTGATCGCCTGGCGCTCGTCCGGCAACTTGCGGCGCGCCGGCTGCGGCTCTTCGGCCACTGCCGGCCGCCTCTTGCCGGTCGACAGAGGCTGACTGCTCTTGCAGCCGTCGCGATAGATCGCGACCGCTTTCAGGCCGAGCCGCCAGCTCTCGAGATAGGCGTCGAAGATGTCTTCCGCGGTCGATGTCTCGGGCATGTTGATCGTCTTGCTGACCGCACCGGACACGAACGGTTGCACCGCCGCCACCATTTTCAAGTGCCCGAGGTGGTGGATCGAGCGTAGACCGCTGGCCGGCCGGAACGCACAGTCGAAAACCGGCAGATGCTCGGGGGCCAGCCAGGGTGCGCCCTCGATGGTCTCGTTGGCTTCGATGTACTCGACGATTTCCCGGACCTGCGAGGTCTCGTAGCCGAGTCGCCTGAGAGCGGCCGGCACGGTGCCGTTGACCAGCTTGATCATGCCGCCGCCGTGCAGCCGCTTGTACTTGACCAACGCGATATCCGGCTCGATGCCGGTGGTGTCGCAATCCATCATGAAAGCGATCGTGCCGGTCGGCGCGATCACCGAGATCTGACTGTTGCGGTAGCCGTGCCGCTCGCCGTTCTCGACCACCTCGTCCCACAACTCGCGCGAGCGCTTGGCCAGCGGCAACGGCACGTGCGCGCTGTCGATCCGCTTGAGCGCCTTGCGGTGCTTGCGCATCACCCGCAGCATCGGCTCGCGGTTGAGATCGAAGCCGGTGAACGCGCCGCGCGCCTTGGCAACGCGCGCCGACTGCCGGAACCCGGCGCCGGTCATGAGCGCGGTGAGCGCGGCGGCGAAGTCGCGGCCGGCGTCGGAGTCGTAGGCCAGCCCGTGCGCCATCAGCAGCGCGCCCAGGTTGGCGTAGCCGAGACCGAGCGGCCGGAAGGCGTGCGAGTTGCGCTCGATCGCCTCGGTCGGGTACGACGAGCGATCGATCAGGATCTCCTGCGCCGTGATCAACAGCTCGCAGCCGTGGACGAAGCCGTCGACATCGAAGTGCTCACTCTTCTCGTCGTAGAACGACATCAGGTTGAGCGACGCCAGATTGCAGGCGCTGTCGTCGAGGAACATGTACTCGCTGCACGGATTGCTGGCGTTGATGCGGCCGCTCTCCGGGCAGGTGTGCCAGTCGTTGATCGGGGTGTCGAACTGCAGGCCCGGATCTCCGCACACCCAGGTCGCGTCGGCGATGTCCCGCAGCAGCTGACGCGCGCTCATGGTCTCGACCGGTTCGCCCTCACTGACCGTGTGAGTCGTCCAGTCGCCGTCGTCCTCGACCGCCCGCATGAAATCGTCGGGCACTCGCACCGAGTGATTGGCGTTCTGATGAAGCACCGAGTCGTAGGCGCCGCCGGTGACGTTAAAGCTCGGGTCGAAGCCCGCGGCGATCAAGGTGTGAGCCTTCTTCTCCTCGACCGCTTTGCACCAGACGAACTCCTTGATGTCCGGATGGTCGGCGTTGAGGATCACCATCTTGGCGGCGCGCCGGGTCGAGCCGCCACTTTTGATGACGCCCGCAAAGCCGTCGAAGCCGCGCATGAAGGAGACCGGGCCCGAAGCGTGACCACCGCCCGACAGCTCTTCGCGCGAGCCACGCAGAACCGACAGGTTGCTGCCGGTTCCGGAGCCGTGCTTGAACAACATCCCCTCGGTCTTGGCGAGCTCGAGAATCGAGGGCATCGTGTCCTCGACCGAGTTGATGAAGCAGGCGGAGCACTGCGGCCGTTCGTGCACGCCGACGTTGAACCAGACCGGCGAGTTGAACGCCGCCGCCTGGTGCAGCAGTAGATGCTGAAGCTCGGCGGCGAAAATGCCGGCACTCGCTTCGTCGCGGAAGTAACCGTCGGCACGCCCCCGGCCGGCGATGGTGTCGACCACTCGCCCGATCAACTGGCGCACGCTGCGCTCGCGCGACTCGCTGCCAGCGCGACCGCGGAAGTACTTGCTGACCACCACGTTGGTGGCCGACGCCGACCACGCCTTCGGCACCTCGACGTCGCGCTGCTCGAACACGGTCGTCCCGTCCGGCGCGGCGATGCGCGCGGTGCGCGTCTCCCACTCGATGTCCAAGAAGGGATCGACACCCTCGCGGGTCCGGCGGCGCTCGAAGACCAGCCGTTCTTCCTCGGCGTGCGGCGACCGCACCCGACCGTTATCGAGACGTGTCTCAGTGGTCATGATGGATCGTCAGGGGGACGCTCGGATAGGGAGACAAGGTACGCGATGACACTAACTGTCGGTCGTTTGCAAGTCAAGGTCGAGACGCTACATCTTGCGGTCGCTCCGACGACCACGGCTACATGTTGCGGGCTCCCCGAGACGATGGATAATGAGCCCGCCATGAGCCGCGGCGACGACAACGAAAACGACCGCAAGACGTCCTCCGAGATTCCACTGCGAGCGAGCTACGGAGACGAGGCGCCGGGAAGCTATCCGTACACGCGTGGTCTCTACGCCGAGATGTATCGCAAGCGCCTCTGGACAATGCGTCAGTACGCGGGCTACGCCGACGCCGAGGAATCGAACCGGCGCTACCACTTCCTGATCGAGCAGGGCACCAGCGGGCTCTCGGTAGCGTTCGACCTGCCGACTCAGATCGGCTACGACTCCGATCACGCCATGTCGCGTGGCGAGGTCGGGCGGGTCGGCGTCGCGATCGATTCGATCGACGACATGCGCCGGCTGCTCGCCCGGATCCCGCTGGACCAGGTGACCACGTCGATGACCATCAACTCGACCGCTCCGATCCTGCTGGCCTTCTATCTGGCGGTCGCCGAGGAGCAGGGCGTGCCCTGGGACAGGATCGGGGGCACGGTACAGAACGACATCCTGAAGGAATACGCCGCGCGCGGTACCCACATCTATCCACCGCGCGCTTCGCTCAAGCTGGTCACCGACATCATCGAGTTCTGCGCCGACCGCGTGCCGCGCTGGAACACGATCTCGGTCTCCGGGTACCACATGCGCGAGGCCGGTTGCACCGCCGTTCAGGAGGTCGCGTTCACGCTCGCCAACGGGCTCTGCTACGTCGGCGCCGCCGTCGAGCGCGGCCTCGACGTCGACGACTTCGCGCAACGGGTCTCGTTCTTCTTCAACGCGCACAACCACTTCCTCGAAGAGGTCTCGAAGTTTCGCGCCGCCCGGCGCCTGTGGGCCGAGCTCATGCGCGAACGGTTCGCGCCCAAGAACGAACGCTCGTGCTGGCTACGCTTCCACACCCAGACCGCCGGTTCGACCCTGACCGCGCAGCAGCCCGACAACAACATTGTCCGGGTCGCGATCCAGGCGCTGGCCGCGGTCTGCGGCGGCACCCAGTCGCTGCACACCAACTCGCGCGACGAAGCGCTCGGCCTGCCGACCGAGGAGTCGGCGCGCATCGCGCTCCGTACCCAGCAGTTGCTGGCGCACGAGTCCGGAATCACCGACGTCGCCGACCCGTTGGGCGGCGCCTACGCGATCGAAGCGCTCACCGACGAGATCGTCGCGCGCGCGCGGCGCTACATCGAAAAGATCGACGAGCTCGGCGGCGCGCTCGAGGCGATCGAGCGCGGCTATCAACAGCAGGAGATCGGAGACGCCGCCTACGCCTACCAGCGGGCAGTCGAGGCGGGCGACGAGATCGTGGTCGGCGTCAACAGGTTCCGGGTCGAGGACGAGCTGCCGGTCGAGCTGCTCCGCATCGACGAGGAGTCGGAGGCGCGGCAGGTCGAGCGCCTGCGCGCCTTCCGCGCCAACCGCGACGAGGCGCGAGCGACCGCCGCGCGCGCCGAGCTCAACGCCGCCGCACGCGAGGATCGCAACCTGATGCCCGCCATCCTCGACTGCGTGCGTGCCGAGGCCACGCTCGGCGAGATCTCGGACGAGCTGCGGCAGGTCTTCGGCGAGTACCAGGACGGCAGCTAGCCCGACCCTCTGCTAACCCTCTTCGTCGTCGACCGATTCGTCACCGAGCGCCGGCTGATCGCGGATCGCCTGCAGCTTGACGCGCAGATCTTCGACCGTGCCCTCGGACAGGGCGAGCAGGAACTCGCGTCCCAGGCGACCGGCGATCACCGCGGCGCCCGCTCGGTAGAGCGACAGCGTCTCCTCGCCGGCGCTGCCGTCGAGGGACAGCTCGAGCTCCGGGCCATCGAGATCCGCGCCCGACGCGACGGCCTCCGAAGGCGCCATCACCCGTTCGCCGGCGGCGCCCGTGAGCGCGTACAGGAAGTCGCTCACCGGCTGATAGGAGATCCGCACGCCGTCGCGCGACCAGTCGGCGCCCGAGCGCTCGAGCAGCAGCTCGCCTGAGGCGTCCACGGCGCGGAACGAGTCGATCTGGAAGACCTCGAGAGAGCTCCAGGAGGTGGCCTGCCACTCCGCAGGCGCGCGGCCGACCGCTTCGTCGAGCTCGGTGCCGATGCTCACAAGCTGACCGTCGACGCGCGCGTAGCGGCGCTCCGGTTCGCTGGAGCTCGGCGCGCCGAGCTCGATGACGACCGGCTCGTCGACGCCGGTGAGGGAGACCTCGAGGCGCGCCGCCGGCTCGGCCAGTCCCATCTCCTCGAGACCCGGCTCCGGCTGCGCGTAGAACTCGTCGATCCTAGCCCGGAACATCGCGTCGAGCAGTTCGTCGACGCGCTCCGTCTCGGCCAGATCGACCAGCGGCGCTTCGAGCCAGAAGGAGTCTTCACGTCGGGCGAGCACAAACGATTCGGGGCCGGAGGTCAGATTCACCCGCTCGACCGCCTCGCGATGTAACGGCAGCAGCTCGCGGCTGCGCCAGTCGCCGGGCTCGGTCTCGATCTGGCTCCAGACCGCGGCGGCGGCCGCGAACACCTCGCCGTCGCGCGCCACGATCATGTTGGACGAGGCCGGGATCTCGGCGCCGACCTGAAGCACGACCTCGGTCGCCGGAGTGCGCAGCGTGACCACCGCCCTCGGCGCGTCGAGGCCGACCGCCGCCGGATCGACGTCGTCCAGGGCGCGCTGCCAATCGAGCAGCGAGAGGGTCTCCGCAAGTCGATCCACTTTGGCGATGTCGGCGCGCGTATCGTACGGCTCGAGTAGCCGCCACTGACGCTTCACCGGCTCCACGTCCAACCCGTCGGCATCGGGCTCTTCCCCGGCGGCCTCCGGACGCACGAGATGCACCCGCGTGCCGTCGCGCTCGATCGTCACCTCGTTGATCTCGTCCGCCTCGAGCGTCACGATCCGCTTCTCGCGCTGCGCACGCTCATCGGTGCCCGGCAGGTCGCGCTCAACAAACCAGATGAAGGCGCCGAGGGCGACCACCACCAGAAAGAGGATCAGCAGACTACGCGGCCGCACGTTATCTCCGCCGGCGGTAGTAGACCGCCACACCGCACAGAATCGCCAGACCCGGCAGGATGCCGAGCACGAACCAGTTGAGCCAACGCAGCTGTCCCTGGCTCAGACTGAGGCTCGCCTGCTCGGGCTCCTTGGGCGGAATGCCCAGCAGGTTCTCCCGCTCGACCAGCCAGTTCATCGTGTTGGCCAGGAGCTCGGCGTTGCCGACGCTCGCCAGGTGACTGTTGGTGGCGAAGTCGGAATCGCCGAAGACCACCAGGCGCAGCGGCGCCGCTGCCGGAGCTTCGTCGACTTCAGCGGCTTCAAGCTCGGCGGCTTCGGGAGCCTCCGGCTCCGAGGCGTCGTCGCCCTCGGCGGCGACGGCATCGTCGGCGATCTCGATCTCTACCGCGACGCCGAGCGTCACCGGCCCGGCGAGATCGTCGTCGCCCTGCTCCACCGCGCCGAGGTTCGCGAGATCGGTCTCACCCCACCCCTCGTCGCCGGTGCGCAGGAGCTCGACGGCGTCGCCGCCCTCCTGGACACTCACCGAGCGCGCCACCGGCATGATCACCGGCAGTCGGGTCTCGTCCAGGGTGCGGGTGATCGGATGGCTGCCATAGGTGGTGACGAAGAAGGTCTCGGCACCGTAGAACGGCAGCGGATTGCCGGGATCGACCACCAGGTCCGCACCCAGAGAGATCCCGTACTCGCCGAAC
>JAJCXP010000321.1 GCA_029263375.1 Acidobacteriota bacterium
GCCGGTAGAGAGCCTCGCGCGCCGCGTTGGCCGTCCTACCTGTCCCCAACCGAGCAGAATGAGCGAAAGCGACTTTCCCGAGAACCGCCTGGCGGGCGAAACCAGCCCGTATCTGTTGCTGCACAAGAGCAACCCGGTCGAGTGGTATCCGTGGGGGGAAGAAGCGCTCGAGCGCGCCCGCAGCGAGCAGCGGCCGATCTTCCTGTCGGTCGGCTACTCGACCTGCTACTGGTGCCACGTGATGGAGCGCGAGTCGTTCTCGGACGAGAGCGTCGCCGAGCTGATGAACCGTGAGTTCGTCAACATCAAGCTGGATCGGGAAGAGCGTCCCGACCTGGACGAGATCTACATGACCGCCACCCAGGTGCTGACCCAGCACGGCGGCTGGCCGAACTCGGTGTTTCTGACACCGGAGCTCAAGCCGTTCTTCGCCGGCACCTATTTTCCGCCCGAGGACCGCCAGGGCATGCCCGGTTTCACCCGGGTGCTGCAGTCCATGGTCGAGGCGTGGCGCGGGCGCCGATCGGAGGTCGAGCAGCAGGCCGATGGCGTGGCCGATGCCCTGCGCCGCTACCTCGAAGAGCGTGCTCAGCCGGCCGCGCGGACGCCCGCCGCCGAGATCGCCGACGAGTCGTTCAAGGCTCTCGGTCGGCGCTTCGACGCCCGCTGGGGCGGCTTCGGCGGCGCTCCCAAGTTCCCGGCGCCATCGAACCTGATGCTGCTCGAGGATTTTGTCGACCGCGAGCCGTTCGCCGCCCAGATGCTGACCGAGACGCTCGATCAGATGGCTCGCGGCGGCATCTACGACCGGCTCGGCGGCGGCTTCCATCGTTACGCCACCGACGTGGAGTGGAAGATCCCTCACTTCGAGAAGATGCTCTACGACAACGGCCTGCTGCTCGAGCTCTACGCCCGCGAGTGGGGACGGAACGCGGATCCCCAGGTGGCCGGCATCCTGCGCGAGACCGCTACCTGGCTCGAGCGCGAGATGACTGACGCCGACGGCGCTTTCTGGTCGGCGCTCGACGCCGAGACCGAGGGCGTCGAGGGGGCGTTCTACGTCTGGACCGGCGATGAGCTGCGCGCCATCCTGGGGGCCGAAGACTTCGGCTTTCTGGCGCCGCTCTACGGCTTCGATCAAGCGCCGTTCTTCGAGGAGCACCACTACGTGCTGCACCTGCCGCGACCGCTCGCCGATCAGGCGAAGAAGCGCCAGATGGGCCTGGACGAGTTGACCCAACAGGTGGACGCGCTCCGTGCCCGACTGTTCGAAGCGCGCGGTCAGCGTCGCGAACCGCTGACCGACCGCAAGGTGATGGCGGACTGGAACGGCATGGCGATCGCCGGGCTCGCCGAAGCCGGGCGACTGCTGCCCGAGCCGACGTTCGTCGAGCGCGCGTGCCGCGCCGCCGACGCCGTCCTGGCCCGCCTGCGCCCGCAGGGCCGGCTGCTGCACGTGCTGCGGGGAGAGCAGCCGCCGGTGTCGGCGTTTCTCTCGGACTACGTCTACCTGGTGCGCGGCCTCCTGGCGCTTCACCGCGCCGGCGCCGGCGAGCGCTGGCGCGACCTGGCCGCCGAGCTCACCGAGGAACAGATCGACCGGCTCGAGGATCCGAGCGGCGGCTTCTTCGTCGCCGCTGAAAGCGCCGAGGTCCTGTTCCGCAGCAAGGAGGCGTTCGACGGCGCGACCCCCGCGGCGAACTCGATCGCCGCCCTCAACCTGATCGAGCTCGCCGAGGTCACCGGCGACGCGCGCTGGCGGGACGCCGCAGAGCGGACCCTGCGCGCCTTCGCCAGCCTGGTCGAGCAGCTCCCGGATGGGGCGCGCACGATGGCGCTGGCGGCGCGGCGCTTCGGCCGCTCGGGTGGGAGAGCGGGTGCGGCAGCAACGGCAAGTAGCGCCTCCGAAGCAGTCGAGCGGCCGGTCACTGTCTCGGGTCTCTGGCGTGGGGAACCGGGCCAAGACGGCTGGCGCGAGTTCGAGGTCGTCCTGGCGCTCGAAGACGGCTGGCACGTCTACGCCCCCGGCGCGAGCTCCTTTCCGGGTGTCGAGCTCTCCTCCGAGAGCGACACCAGACGGGTCGAGCTGACCGCCGCCGCCCGAGAGGCGCTGGAGCTCGACGGCGAGCGGATCGAGACCTGGAGCGGGCGGGTCGTGATCACGGGCGAGGTCCGGGCTGAAGGTTCGCCGGTCCGCCTCCAGCTGACGTTCCAGCCGTGCGACTCGACGCGCTGCCTGGCGCCGGAATCGGTCGCCCTGGAACTCTAGACGATTCGTGGCGTACTCGAGGCCCTCCAGGAGGGCGCTTGCGCGGTCGTCGGTCTGCCGAGCGGATGAGGGTACGCTCCCGGACGCATGGCCGCCCAGAGTCTGTCGCGCCCGGCCCTCGTCTTGAGCCGCCCAGAGTTTCACCGAACCGGCCACTGCCTGCTGGCGATGATCACGACCGCCGGGCACCACCCGTGGCTCGGTGACACTCCGATCGAGGATCTCGAGGCCGCCGGTCTCTCAATTCCCTATCTGGTCCGGTTCAAATTATTCACGCTCGACAGCCGTCTGTTGCTACGCGTCGCCGGACGTCTCGGCGCGGCCGATCGGGCGTCGGTCGCGAGTGCGCTCGAGCGGGTCGTCGTCGTCTGATTCCGAGTCGCTGCGGCGTTATACTGACCGAGCATGAGAACGCCTTCGATCCGATCTTCGAGACTCGTCGCGCCGCTGGTGCTCATGGCCTGTGCCCGATCCTGGCCGATCCGCGGGCAGGAGACGGAGCGCCCGGCCGAGGTGGTCCACATCGTGGTGGACTCGATCATTCATCCGGTCTCGGTGCAGTTCATGGGCGAGGCGATTGCGGACGCGAACGCCACGGACGCGAGCGCCCTGGTGATCGAGCTGTCGACGCCCGGCGGGCTGGTCGACTCGTTGCATCAGCTCTTGCCGCAGATGCTCGAGTCGGAGGTGCCGGTAGTCGTCTACGTCTCGCCGAGCGGCTCGCGTGCCGCGTCGGCCGGGTTCTTCATCCTGATGGCCGCGGATCTAGCCGCGATGGCGCCGAGCACGAACACCGGAGCTGCGGCCACGGTTGCCGGGGATGGTAGCGACATCGAAGGCACCATCGGAGAGAAGATCGAGCAGGACGCTCTCGCCACCATCCGCTCGCTCGCCACGCGTAACGGTCGGAACGTCGAGCTCGCCGAGGCGGCGGTCAGGGACAGCCATTCGTACACGGCCGACGAGGCGCTCGAAGGCGGTTTGATCGACCTCATCGTCCCCAACCTGGCGACCCTTCTCGACGAGATCGACGGCCGCGAGGTGGCGGGACCCGACCAGGAGAAGCGGACTCTGCGAACCGCGAACGCGTCGGTCCGAGAGCTGAAGATGTCGGCGTTTCAGCGCTTCCTGGCGACCATCGCTCATCCCAACATCGCCTACATCCTGATGACGCTCGGCGGCCTCGGTCTCTACTTCGAGCTGTCGAATCCGGGAGCGATCCTGCCCGGAGTGGTCGGCGGGATCTGTCTCATCCTGGCGTTCTTCGCGCTCTCCGTCCTGCCGGTGAACTACGCCGGCATCGCGTTGATCGTGCTCGCCCTGATCTTCTTCATCGCCGAGATCAAAGTGGTCAGCTTCGGCTTGCTCACCGTGGCCGGGGTGATCTCGCTGATCATCGGCTCGCTGATGCTGTTCAAGAGTCCGGATCCGGCCATTCGCGTGAGCCTGGACGTGATCCTGAGCGTGGCGCTGTTCGCCGCGGTCGTGGTCGGGTTCCTGACCTTCATGGTGGTTCGTGCCCACAAGCAGCAGGTGCGCACCGGTAGCGAGGGGCTGATCAACGAACGCGGCATAGCGCGCTCGGATCTGGATCCGCGCGGCAAGGTGTTCGTGCACGGCGAAATCTGGGACGCGGAGAGCGAGGACGCTGTAAAGTCCGGAGATCCCATCGCCGTCGAGGCGGTCGAGGGGATGCTCTTGCGGGTTCGAGGCGTCGCCCTGCGTGCCTCCGAAGCCGCGGACTCCGCGGACGCGGAGGCCTAACGCTTCTCGAATCGAGGTGGTTTCATGACTTTCTACGGCCTGGCCCTGGTGGCATTCCTGGGGATCATCGTTGTCTCGCGTTGGATCAATGTACTCAACGAGTACGAGCGTGCGGTGACTTTCTGGCTTGGACGTCTCGGCCGTGACGCCAAGGGCCCCGGCCTGGTGTTCATCTTCTGGCCGTTCGAGCGCATGGTGAAGATCTCCCTGCGCACCGTGGTCCACGACGTGCCGTCACAGGACGTCATCACGCGCGACAACGTTTCGGTAAAGGTCAACGCGGTGGTCTACTTCCGCGTCGTCGATCCCGCCAAGGCGGTAGTCGAGGTCGAGAACTACCTGTTCGCGACCAGCCAGATCGCCCAGACCACCCTGCGCTCGGTGCTCGGCCAGGCCGATCTCGACGAGTTGCTGTCGGAGCGCGACAAGCTCAACACCGAGCTCCAGTCGATCATCGACGCGCACACCGACCCGTGGGGGATCAAGGTCTCCTCGGTCGAGGTCAAGCATGTCGACCTGCCGCAGGAGATGCAGCGGGCGATGGCGCGCCAGGCCGAGGCCGAGCGTGAGAAGCGCGCCAAGATCATCCACGCCTCCGGCGAGTTCGAGGCGTCGAAGCAACTGGTCCAGGCCGCCGACGCGATCGCGGCAAACCCGGTGACGCTGCAGCTGAGATATCTGCAGACGCTCACCGAGATCGCTTCGGAGAAGAACTCGACAGTGATCTTTCCGCTGCCGATCGATCTAATAAAGGCGTTCATGGAGAGGTTGGGACCCAAGCCGTGAGCGGATCGGCTCGTCAGAGCTACTACGAGATCGCCCTCACCAGCCGGCAGGTGATGACGGTGTTCGTCGTTCTGTTACTCGCGGTGCTGGCGGCGTTCGTGTCGGGAGTCTGGGTCGGGCGCAAGGGCCCGGCGCCGACGGTCGAGACGGTCGAGGCGCAGGCGATCGAAGGGGTCGATGAGTCCGACGACGCACCGATCGAGCGCCTCGATTTCTTCAAGCGCAACGGCGCGCCCGGCGCCGCCGCCGCCGATGAGGCAGCCCCGGCAGGCGCTGAGCCGATGATCGAGACGCCGCCGGCGAAGGCCGCCGCCGAGGAGTCTCCGAGGGTCGCGCGGACCGAACCGCCGGCCGCCGTCCCGCCGCCGGTCGTCAAGAAACCGATCGCCGATCAGCCGGCCGCCGCCAAGCCTGCGCCTCCGGCTGCGGAACCGACTCCCGCAGCCCCCGAGACGCAAGTCGCCGAGGCGCCGGCCGCCCGCGCGAGCGCCGGCAGCCTCGTCGTTCAGGTCTTCTCATCGAACAATCAAGTGCAGGCCCAGACGGTCGTCGACGAGCTGAGAGCCGGCGGCTACCCGGCACTCCTGTCGCCGGTCGAGGTCTCCGGGAGGACGATGTACCGCGTGCGAATCGGCCCGTACGGAGACCGGAAGGTGGCCGAAGGCATCGCCGAGCAGGTGCGTAGCAAGTTCCGGCTCGAAACCTGGATCACCGAATAATCCCGGGGTCCGGAAGCTCCTTGGTACGCCTCTTCCGGCCCGCGATCGCAGTTCTGGGCGGCGTTGCCTGGGCTCTCTGCTTCGGGCGCGAGGCGCTCTCGCTCGCGCCGTGGCTGGCGCTCGTGCCCCTCCTGCTGCTCCTGGGCGACCGGCGGGCGTCGTGGCTCGGTCTCC
>JAJCXP010000322.1 GCA_029263375.1 Acidobacteriota bacterium
GGGCCGAACGAATGAAGCAGCAGCACCGCGGGTCCCTCGCCCATGCGTTGGAACGAGATCTCGCCATGCTTCCAGGCGAAACGGTGGGTGCGGCCCCAGCCGGCGGACCGCAGCCGCTGCGATCGCCGAGCGATCAGCGCGTTGGCGAGCGCCGGCATCCCGACCGCGGCGCTACCGAGCAGTAGCCCACGAATCAGCAGCTTGCGCCGACGGCGCTTCTGCTCTTCCTGTGAGGTCTCCGCAGCCATGGACCCGAAAGCCTACCAGTCCCCGTGCGAAACTGCGGCGGTGAGTCGAGAGATCTTGATCGTCTGGGCCGGTCGGCGGCAGCAGGACGACTGGCAGCGCTTGTGCGACGACTACCGCGAGCGGATCGGGCGTTGGGCCCGGGTGCGGGAGCTGCCGATCAAGGTCAAGAGCGGCGGTGACGATGCCTCGCGGCTCGGAGTCGAGGGGGCCGCTCTGCTCGGCGCGCTGCCCGATCCGTGCTGGATCGTGGCGCTCGACAGCGGCGGCAAGGCGCGAACCTCGAGCGATCTGGGTCGCTGGCTCGAGCGCCGCATCGAGGAGTGGCCGCACCCGATCGCCTTTCTGGTCGGCTCGGACCTCGGCCTGGCCCCGGAAGTGCGCGCTTCGGCCCGTGAGGTCCTGTCGTTCGGACCGGCCACGTTGCCCCATCAATTGGCCAGGCTGGTGCTCTACGAACAGCTCTACAGGGCGCTTTCCATCGGCGCCGGAATAAAGTACCATCGCGAGCCGTTATGAATGGCCGCACGGCCCCCGCGGGACATCAGATCGGCAGCAAACAGAGGAGCTGACAGTTGGCCAAGGCTAGTACCGCAAAGAAGACCCGGAAGGCCCCCCCGAAGAGCGGATTTGCCGTTCACAAGAAGCGTCTGGAAGTGCAGCGCCAGGAGATCCTGGACATGTACGAGCACGACCTTCGCGTTGGCAAGGAAATGAGTGACGAGGGCGCCGAGGATCTGGTTGATCGGGCCAACAGCGCCTACAACCGTGAATTCCTGCTGTCGCTGTCGAGCAGCGAGCGCGACATCCTCAAGGAGATCGAGGCCGCGCTGCGCCGGATCGACGAGGGAGACTTCGGTGTCTGCAGCGCCTGCGAGGAGAAGATCGCGGCCAAGCGGTTGCAGGCCGTCCCGTGGGCACGGTACTGTATCGACTGTCAAGAGCTCGCCGAGCAGGGGCTGTTACAGGAGGCGTAACCGGCCGGCGAGCCGGGGCGGAAGTGCCCGATGCGGTTGCGAACACTCCTTCTTCTCATCCTCGCGATCGTACTCGCCGTTTCCGTCGCCTACATCTCGAGCCAGAACGAAGAGCTGCTCGAGCAGCGCTTCGCGCTGAGTTCCGATACCAGTATCCCGGTCTACTGGGCTCTGCTGGCGGTCTTCCTGGTCGGCTTCGTGCCGGCGGTAAGCGTCATGGTCACCCAGACGCTCAAGCGCGACCTCGCTCGGCGCCGCGAGCGCCGGCGGACGCGGGAGGTCAAGAGTCTCAAGGGTACCTTCCGGCGGGCGCTCGACTACCAGGCCGACGGCCAGTGGGGCAAGGCCGCGGTCGAGCTCGAAGGCGTACTGGCCGACAAGCCCGAGGACTTTCCGACGCTCCTCGCCTACGGTGAGGTGCTGAGGCATCAGGGCAAGTCCGCCGAGGCGCTCGAGGTCCATCGACGGGCGTCGGTGCTCTATCCCAGGAGTGTCGCGGTGCTCTATCAACTTGCCGAGGACTACGAGGTCGGCGGCGAGATCGAAGTCGCGCGCCAGATCCGCGATCGCGTCCTGCGTGACTTCCCGGGCCGCGGGTTGCAGATTCTGAGGCGCCGCCGCAACTCGGCCCTCGGCCGGCGCGATTGGCGCGAGGCCAGCCGTCTGCAAGAGAAGATCGAGACGATGCTGGAAGAGAGCGGGGCCACGGTCGATCTCGAGCGTGAGGCCGGGGTGGCGACCGGGCTGACCTATCAGGTCGCGGTCGACCATCTCGAGGCAGAGCGGGTCGACGAGGCCGCCCAGATCTTCACCCAGATCCTCGAGGTGCACCCGCTCTTTCTGCCGGCGCGCATCATGCTCGGCGAAGTCGAGCTGCTACGGGGGAATGGGGCCCAGGGGGTCGAGATCTGGCGCCAGGGGTTCCACGACACCGGCAACCCGGTTTTCCTTCAGCGAATCGAAGATCACTTCATTGAAACCGCCCAGCCGGTAGAGGGCATCGAGACCCTTCATCAGGTGGCGGCCAAGTCCGCCAACAAGCTGCTGCCCAGGTTCTTCCTCGGCCGCCTCTACGCTCGCCTCGAGATGCACGAGGAGTCGCTCAAGGTGCTCTCGAGCCTCGAGGACAAGATCGCCCGAGCGCCGGGCTTCCGCTTCCTGCTCGGCCGCCTGCACGCGCGGCGCGGCGAGATGAACCAGGCGGTCGACGCGCTGCTCGCCGGCGTTGCCGAGGCCGGCATCACCTCGGTCGAGTACACCTGCCGGATCTGCCGCACCAGCTACCCCGACTGGCGCGACCGCTGCGACGTCTGCGGCTCCTGGAGCTCGGTCGACCTGCGCTTCGAAGAGGAGCTCGTCGGAGCCGAGCGCGCCGCCACCGGCAGCTCGCGGACCTCGGCGCTCTACCACGGCGACTTCGAAGGCAACCGCGAGCCGTCCGAGTAGAGTGGCCGCGAGATGAGCCGCCAGCTCGAAGCGCTCCTCCGCGAGATCGAGGAGACCGGTAAGGCCCAGCCGTGCTACCTCGTGAGCGGCGACCGTGTCGTCGCCGAGCCAGCCGCGATCCGGCTGGGTGAGGCGCTCGGCAAGAAGCTCGGCGCCGGGCCGTCGATCCACAAGCGACCCGCCCAACTCCTGCCGTTGCTCGACGATCTCCGGACCTTCTCGCTGTTCGACCCCGCCAAGATCCTGGTGGTGGTCGAAAGTGCCGTGCTGGCCGACCTCAGCGCCGCGGCCTCGCTGATCGACCAGGCGATCAAGGTCCTGCCGGTCGATGCGCGGACAGAGGAGCTGACCGCACGTGAGCGCGACGCCGCCATCCGGCTCATGCAGGCCATCCGGCTCTTCCAGCTCGACCCGTATGCGAGCTCGAGCGAGCAGCTCATGGGCAAGCTCCCCGACTGGGCGTTCCAGGGCGAGGGTAGCCTGAAGAAGAAGAAGAGCGGCCGCGCGCGCAGCAAGAAGCAGATTCTCCAACTGCGCGAGCAGAGCGCCGGCCTGCTGGATCTGGCCCGCGGCGCCGGTCTTCAGGGGCGGGCCGAAGGCGCCGCCGAGGCGGTTGTCGAGATCGTCGAGAACGGCCTGCCCGAGGGCCACGTCCTGATCCTCGCCGAGAGCTCGGTGGTACCCAAGCATCCGCTGCTTGCCGCGCTCGATGGCCGCAACGCGCTTATCAAACTCGGGCGCGTCGAAGCCGGCCGGCGAGGATTCGAGGGGATCGAGACACTGACTCAGGAGCTCCAGCGCCAGACCGGCGTCAGCATGGACGGTCGTGCCGTCGAGGAGCTCGCGCGCAGGACACTGCGCAAGGAGTCCGACCGTGGTCGCGGCGACGCGGTCGACGCCGACAGCACCGCCCGCTTCGCCGCCGAGTACCGCAAGCTCGCAGAGGTCGCGTCGGGCGACCGGATCGATCTGGCGATGGTCGAGCAGAGTGTCGAGGACCGCGGCGAGGAGGACGTGTGGAAGATCCTCGACGACATCGGTGCCGGGCGGGCCGGTGCCGCCAACACGAAGCTCCGTCGCCACATCGCCACGTCGGACGATCCGATGTCGATGCGCCTGTCGTTCTTCTCGCTGCTGGCCACCTACTGCCGCCACCTGGCCGCGATCGACGGCGCGCTGGCTCGCACCGGTCTGCCGTCAGGTGAGCGCAACTTCAACCGGTTCAAGTCGAGCATCGCGCCGAAGCTCCAGGGCGATCTTCCGAACGGCGCCAAGAGCCCGCTCGGCGGCCTCCATCCGTTCCGGCTGCACAAGGCGTATCTCGCGGCCTCGCGGTTGCCGCGGGAGAAGGTAGTCGGGTTGGTGGGGCGGGTGTTGGATACGGAGATGCGGCTCAAGGGTGAGAGCCGATCGCCGGAGGCGGCGTTGGAGCTGCTGGTGGTCGAAGTGGCGGGTCCGGGCGTACGGTGAGCCCGAGCCGCACTACTCGCCGTGATCGCGCGGAGTGACCTGCACGCGATCGCCGGACGGGTCGGATCGCGGTATTCTCAGCCGTTCCCAACCGCCAGACTCCCGATCACAGTCCAGGAACCTGCTTATGACATCGATTCGTGATTCCCTCGTCCGACCGGTCCGATCCGCCTACATGCCGGTGCTCCTGCTGGCACTGACGGCGACCACCGTCACGGCCCAGGTGCCCATCATCCACCCGGGGGCCCCCGGCGCGCCGGCGCGGGAGCTCAGTGCCGACCAGGCGATCGAGATCGCCGACACCAGCTTCTCGCCGGCCGACGCACAGTTCATGCAGGACATGATCGTGCACCATCAGCAGGCGGTCGAGATGGCCGCTCTGGTGGCCGATCGTACGAACCGGCCCGAGCTGCGCGACGTGGCCGGGCGCATCGACGCCTCGCAGAAGGACGAGATCAGCTTCATGCAGAAGTGGCTGACCGAGCGCGGCCAGACGGCGCCCGACCCGGCGGCGCACGAGGCGATGCACACCGACCACAAGATGGCCGGAATGGCCACGCCGGAGGACATGGCCGAGCTCGCGGCATCGAGCAGCACGGCGTTCGACCGGAAGTTCCTCGAGCTGATGATCGCCCATCACGAAGGCGCGGTGAAGATGGTCGAGAAGCTGCTGGAGCTGCCGGGCACGGCGTACGATCCGGTGCTCTTCGAGTTCACCAGCGACGTCACCAACGATCAGGAGGCCGAGATCGAGCGCATGAACGCGCTCCTGGTCGGGCTTTCCGACGACCCGCGCGCGGCATTGGCCGCCGGTTTCGACAACGCCGGTCAGGCACTCATGAATATGGAGCTGGTCGCCTCGCTCCCCAAGCCGGCCGGATTCTTCGACCCGCGCAATCCGGCAGGGCTGCCCGCCAAGCGGTTGCAGCCGAAGGCCGACCAGGACGAAGCGGCAGCCGCGGCTGCCAAGGACGATGATCCCGAGAAGACGAAGGACAAGGATGAGGACGAGAAGGACAAGGACAAAGACAAGCGCTCGCCGCTGTTGAGCTTCGCCAACACCGACATCGCGTTCTCCGGCGACGTGATGGTCGCCGGCAACTACCACGGCTTCAACATCTACCGGTTGGATGACGGTGGCCTGCCGGAACTGGTGAGCTCCGTGGTCTGTCCAGGCGGGCAGGGCGACGTCTCGATCGTCGGCGACCTGCTGATCATGTCGGTCGAGCAGACCCGGGGGCGGCTCGACTGCGGACTCGAGGGCGTCAGCAAGGACGTGAGCGAGGAGCGGTTCCGCGGTCTTCGGATCCTCGACATCAGCGACCTGACCCGGCCGGTTCAGGTCGGTGCGGTCCAGACCTGCCGCGGCTCGCACACGCATTCGGTCGTCTCTGGACCTGGATCGGGCGTAGGGGGTGAAGACGGCAAGATCATCGTCTACAACTCTGGAACCAGCTCGGTGCGCAAGGAGGAGGAGCTCGATGGCTGTATCGACGAGTCCCCCGGCGACAATCGCACTGCTCTGTTCCGCATCGACGTCATCGAGATCCCGGTCGACAACCCCGCTGCCGCGCGCATCATCGACAGTCCGGCCGTTTTCGCTGATCCCCAGGCCGGCGTCCTGGGCGGGCTCTGGAAGGGCGGCGACCATGGCGACGACACCCAGGAGACTCGCCAGACCGACCAGTGTCACGACATCACCGTCTTCCCCGAGCTCGGCATCGCCGCCGGCGCCTGCTCGGGCAACGGCATCCTGTTCGACATCTCCGATCCGCTGAACCCGAAGCGCATGGACGTGGTCGTCGACAAGGGCTTCGCTTACTGGCACTCGGCTACCTTCAACAACGACGGCACAAAGGTCATCTTCACCGACGAGTGGGGCGGCGGCAGCCGGCCGCGCTGCCGCGCGTACGATCCGCTCACCTGGGGCGCCGACGCGATCTACGACATCGTCCGCACCGGAGATGGAGCCAAGCTCGAGTTCCGCGCCCACTACAAGATGCCCGCACCGCAGCTCGAGGAGGAGAACTGCGTCGCGCACAACGGCTCCATCGTGCCGGTACCGGGCCGCGACATCTTTGTTCAGGCCTGGTACCAGGGCGGCATCTCGGTGGTCGACTTCACCGACTCGGCGAACCCGGTCGAGATCGCCTACTTCGACCGTGGGCCGATCGATGCCGAGGACCTGATCCTCGGCGGCTTCTGGTCGACCTACTGGTACAAGGGCAGGATCTACGGCACCGAGATCGTCCGGGGGCTCGACGTGCTGGCGTTGACTCCCAGCGAGCACCTGTCCGAGAACGAGATCGCCGCGGCGGCGCTGGGTGATCAGCGAGGGGTGTTCAACCCGCAGCAACAGTTCCGCGTCGGTTGGCCGGCCGAGCCGGTCGTGGCGCGGGCGTATCTGGATCAGCTCGAGCGAGGCGCAGGGCTGTCGGAGTCGCTCGCCGTCGACCTGGTCGAGGCGCTCGACCGCTCGCAGGAGCGGTTGGCGAACGGCGGACACGACGAGGTGCTGGCCGCTGGACTGGAATCGCTGGCGGGTGCCCTATCGAAGGAGGCGAGCGGTGGCGCGATCGTCGACATGTGGCGGGCAGGGTTGGGTGCGACGTTGAGCGGGATCGCGGCGCGGCTACGCTGAGAAGATCAGGGTAGCGCGCCGCTCGCAAGAGCTCGCCTGGAAACCAGCCGCCGGACATCCCTCGTATTAGGAGTTGGCGGCCGATTCGAAGTCGCGGGCTGGTGCCCGCCCGGCCGGCTGAGCTTGACCCGCGGCGTTGAACCGCGGTCAGGTCGGCCGACGAAACAGTTCACCCGCGTGCCCGTATTCGCTGAATGCTCAGTCCCGCCCTAGCGCTGGTTGCGGCCCTACTCTCGACGCCGCCGAGCACGTCAGCGGGCGACGCCGTCGACCCGGTGAGCGCCCAGATCACGGTCACCGCGCGCAAGAAGGAGGTCGCGCTCGGTGAGGCGCCGGTGGCGATCTCGGTGATCTCGGGCGAGGACTTCGAGCGCGCCAACCTGGTCAAGCTCGACAATCTGAACGGACACGCGCCGGGGCTGCTGGTCACCAGGAACGACGGCGCCGGCCGGGTGGTCTCGATCCGCGGCGTCGGCTGGGAGACCGCTCAGAATCTGAGCACCCAGCCGAGCGTGCTGGTCTATCTGGACGGGATCTACCTGGCCAATCCGCTGGCGCTCGGACTGCATCTCGACGAGATCGAGCGGATCGACGTCCTCCGCGGACCACAGGGGACCGAGTTCGGTCAGGGCACGACCGGTGGTGCGATCAATCTGGTCACCCGGGGACCGGCGTTCGGCGGTCGCAGCGGCCAGGCGACGCTGAGCCTCGGGACGTTCGGTCTGGTGGAGGCGTCGGCCGGCTTCAGTGGCCCGATCACCGAGCGTTTCGCGCTCCGCGCCTCGGCCCGGCGCTACGAGCGAGACGGCTTCGCCGAGATTCACGGCGGCGCGCTCGACGGCTACGACCTCGATGACGCGAGCGTTCTGCTCGGCCAGCTGGCGCTCGAGTGGCTGCCCTCTCCGGATCTGTCGTTGCGTCTCGCCGGTTTTCTTCACCGATCGGATCAGCACGGCGCGGCGCAGAAGAGCATTCTGGATCCGAACCCGGATCCGCGCCAACTCTCCCAGGACTTCCCGTCGACCTTCGAGCTCGACAACGACAGCCTGTCAGCGATTGTCGATTGGGACACTCCGTGGGGCGTCAAGATCCGCTCGCTGACCGGGTATCAGACCCTGCGCAAGCGCCAGACCGAAGACGGCGACCGGCTGACCGAGGATCTGGTCGCGGTGGATCTGACCGGGTTCGGACCGGTCAACTTCGATCTCCTGGCGTTCTGGGACAACGACTCGGTGGCCTTCAGCCAGGAGCTCGACGTTTCGGGCGGTGGCGCACGCCTCGATTGGATCGCGGGCCTCTACTACCTGCGTCACGAGAACGAGAACTTCTTCCTCGAAGCGGTCGGGCCAGCGCCGGTCGACCAGTTCGCCGATCAGCTCGCCAACCCGTCGCCTGTGACCCTGCCGCCCTTCGTGGCGCCGCTCGAGTTCGTCGAAGACCGCAAGGTGACCCGCCACGACGCGGCGGCCTTCGGCCAGGCGACCTGGCGCCTGAACGACACGGTCGCTCTCACCTTGGGCGGTCGCTATCAGGACGAGCGCGCCATCGATGAGACCACCCAGTTCTGGTTCCTCGACTCGAGGCAGGTGTTCGAGGACCGGGCGCTCACCTGGAAGCTCGGTGCCGATTTCAGTCTCGACACCGACCATCTGCTCTATGTCCTCGCGTCTACCGGCTGGAAGAACGGCGGCACCAACCCCGGTGCTCTCACCGGCGCGCTCGACGTGCCCGTAACGTTTCGTCCCGAGCAGGTGACCGCCTTCGAGATCGGCAGCCGCAACGGACTCGCAGGTGGCCGGGCGTCTCTGAACGCGTCTGCCTTCTTCTATGACTACGAGAACTACCAGTTCATCCAGGAGGATCCGGTTCCGTTCGCGGCCGGTACGGGCAACATCCCCGAGGTCGAGATCTACGGTCTCGAGACCGAGCTCTCCTGGCGCCTGAGCGACTCCTGGCGTCTCGACGGCCAGGTGACGCTCCTCGATGGCGAGATCGAGAGCGCCTTCGCGGTGCTCGACCCCGCCGACTTCCTGGCCTCGGGCTTCGGGCGGTTCACCGCGACCGGCGTCGAGGATCGCGCGAGTCTACGGCGGAGCTTGGCCGGCAACGACCCACCGAAGCTCGCCGACGTGACCTCACGATTGCTGCTCACCCACATCCACACCTTCACGGGCGGCTCGACGATCACCTCGCGGTTCGACTACATCCACCGAGGTGAGTATCAGTACCGCGTCTTCAACCACCCGGTGGTCGACACCGTTCCCGCTTACGACACGGTTGGTCTCTTCTTCGGCTACGAACCGGCGAAGCTGCCGATCGCGCTCGAGCTTCGGGCCACGAACCTGTTCGACGAAGACGGCGTCAACAGCCGGTTCACGAATCCGTTCGGGCTGCACTCGACCAGCGACGAGCTGATCCCGCCGCGCGAGGTGATCGGGACGGTCCGGTATCGGTTCTGATCCGCGTCTACGGCACCGACAGGTGCCAAGCCGACACGCGGTCAGACGCCACCGTCGCGAACATTCGCGCCTTGCCCGCGGCTTGAATCTCGGCCGCCTGCAGCAGATGGCCGATCTCGCTCTCGTCGTCGATTCTCTGGTCGACCGCCAGACCCGATGCGAGGTGGAACCGCGCGTCGAGAGCGCCCTCGCCCAGCGTGTATCGCAGCTCCAGCCTCGTGACCTGCGAATAGCCGCCCAGCTGCGCTTCTGCAGGGGGGAGCCAGATAGCCGCGGCGACTCCGACAGTCGCCACGATCGACAGCGTGATCCAGGTTGCCTTCGTGCCCATGAGCGTCCTCCTCGAGTCGGTCGTTATCCCTGCGACCGACCGTTCCGGCGCGAAGACTACTGCTCTTCGGGGGCGATTCACACGGTCTCGAGCGGCTCGCCTCCGTCCCGCCCTGCCCAGGCGAACCAGACCGTTCCCGCCACCCCGCAGCCGAACGCCGTCCATAGATTGACCGCCGGATCGATGCGCCAGAGGAACGCGCCGCCGAAGGCGGCCACCGACACGACCGAGTCCCTGAGCAGGTAGTAGAGGCCGAAGGTGCCGGCCTTCCGGTCTTCCGGCGCGAGCTCCATGATCAGCGCCTTGCGAGTCGGCTCGCCGAACTCCTTCAAGCCGCGCAGCACGAACGCTCCCACCAGCGGCCAGAAGGACGTGCTGTAGAGCAGCACCAGCGGGAAGAGGGTGAAGAAGCAGAACGTCGCCACCACGAACGGCTTCTTGCGGCCGCGGTCGGCGAACCAGGCCACCGGCAGGTAGATCAGCAGAGCCGTCGCCATTTCGATCGTCGAGAGCACCCCGAACTGGGTCGCCGAGACCGGCTGGGAGATCGTGTCGAGACACCAGAGGACCACGAAGGCGTAGGGGATCTGCTCGCAGAAACGGATCAGGATGTCCGCGATCAGAAGTCGCCTCAGAGGCGGGGTCATCGATTGTTGGAGCTGCCGCCAGCGGCCGGGCGTCGGGCCTGGGACTCGGTCGGGCGGATCGTCCTCGATCAGCCGCTGCTGCAGAAGCGCCGCCACGATCGCGAGCACGATCGCCACTCCGAACGCCGCCCGGATGCCGCCCTCGACACCCAGCCGATCGATCAGCACGCCACCGAGAAGCGGGCCCAGGGCCATCGGGACTCGGCGGACGAGTGAATGCAGCGACACGCCCATGATCCGCCTGCCGCTCGGCAAAACGCGTGCGACGAGCCCCATGGTCGCCGGTAGAGAGATCGCCGTCCACGACAGGAACAGCGTCGCACTCGCGATCACCGCCGGCCACGTCGGTACCAGAACGACGACCGAGAAGCCCGCCACCGCCAGGACGTTGAAGATGAGGAGAGACCGCTTGATGCCGTAGCGGTCGGCCAGCTGCCCGCCGACCAGCGAGTAGATCGCCGACAGCAGGTTGTCGAGCCCGTTGAGCAGACCTACCGAGAGCGCTCCACCGCCGAGCGCGATCAGATAGACGGGTAGGAAGCGCTCGGCGAGCTTCTCGCCCAGGCCGACCAGAAGGACCATCGCCAGCATGCCCACGATGCTGCGCTCCAGGCCGAGGAAGGCGAGGGTGGCGGCTCGATGGGAGGGTCGCGTGGGGCGGTTCACGAGCTTGGTCCGCCGTCGCCTGCGGTGCCCTCACCGTATGGACGCGGCCGACGCCGGAGATTGTGATGCTGCGGCCTCAGGGGCGGGAAGTAAAGGGCCCGGCGTCGCGCGTAGTTGCTACGATCAGCGAAGCGCCCGTCCAACGAATGTTCAACGTGGCTCTGGCCACAACTGGTAGATCTGAAAGAGGGTCTAAGAGAATGAGGTTTCCGCCCGAGACCTGGTTGCAGTTCCCACGAGCCTAGCCATGCGCAGCCTGTCGAACTCCCTTCGCCTGTCCGCCACCGACCTCTCCAACCACCTCCACTGTCACCACCTCACGCAACTCAACCTCGCCGTAGCCCACGGCGAGCGAGACCGCCCGGACTGGTACGACCCTCGCGCCGAGGTGCTGCGGGAGCGCGGCTACGAGCACGAAGCGAGGTATCTCGACCAGCTCCGCGCCGAGGGTAGGGCCGTCGTCGAAGTCCACGGCTCCGATGACGCCGCGAGAATCGCGCGAACCCAGGAGCTGATGCACGAGGGTGTCGACGTGATCGCCCAGGGGGCTCTGGCCCTCGACGGCTGGTTCGGAAGACCGGATGTCCTGCTCCGCGTCGCACAGCCGAGCGACCTCGGACCCTGGTCCTACGAGGTGATCGACACGAAGCTCGCTCGCGAGACGCGCGGAGCGACGGTGTTGCAGCTGTGTCTCTACTCGGAGTTGGTCGAGACCGTGCAGGGCAGGCTCCCCGAGCGGATGCACGTGGTCTCACCGGCGGAGACGCTGGTGCCGGAGACGCTCCGGGTGGTGGATTATCTGGCCTATCACCGGTGGGTCAAGCGGCGGTTGCTCGATGCTGTCGACTCGGAGGCCGAACGGCCTCCGACCTACCCGGAGCCGGTCGAGCACTGCCAGGTCTGCGCTTTCTGGAAGGAGTGTGGGGAGAGGCGCGCTGCTGACGATCACCTGAGCCTGGTGGCGGGCGCCGGGCGCGGTCAGCGCCGCGAGCTGGAAGGGCGCTCGATCGCGAAGCTCGCCGCGCTGGCCGAGGAGCCCATTCCGCTCAGCTGGAAGCCGACGCGTGGCGCGGCGCCGACCTACGAGAGGCTGCGCGAACAGGCGCGGGTGCAGCTCGAAGGACGAGTGCGGAACGCTGCGTACCACGAGCTACTCGACCGCGAGCCGGGACGAGGCCTCGCACGGCTACCGGAGTCGAGCGCGGGCGACGTCTTCTTCGATTTCGAGGGGGATGCGTTCGTCGGCACTGCCGGGCTCGAGTACGTGTTCGGCTGGGTGACCCTCGACGCTGGCGGCGAGCCGACATACGAGAGCCTCTGGGCCGACGACGCCGAATCCGAGAGACAAGCTTTCGAGCGTTTCGTGGACACGATGATCGGGCGCCTGGAGAGGTGGCCGGGCTTTCACGTCTACCACTTCACGGCGTACGAGCCTTCGGCGTTGAAGCGGTTGATGGGCCGCTACGCGACGCGCGAGGCCGAGGTCGATCGGTTGCTGCGGGCCGAGGTCTTCGTGGACCTTCACTCGGTCACGCGGCAGGCGGTGCTGGCGGCGGTCGAGCGGTACTCGCTCAAGGAGCTCGAGACCTACTGTGGTTTCGAGCGGACGTTGGAGCTGGCGGATGCCAGGCGTGCGCTCTTCCGGGTGGAGAGGATGCTCGAGCTGGGGCAGTCCGACCAGATCCCGAGCCAGGAGCGGGAGCGCGTTCTTCACTACAACCGGGAGGACTGCCTTTCGACGCTGCAGCTCAGGGATTGGCTCGAGGCCCTGCGGGCGGAGCGACTCGCTGCGGGAGAGTCGATCGAGCGACCTGAGCTCTCGGCGGGGGAAGCGTCCGAGAAGCTCGACGAGCGCCAGGCACGAATTGCCGCGGTCGTGGAACGGCTCACCGCCGACGTCCAGGCGGAGTCGAGCGAGCGGTCTGACGACGAACAGGGGCGTTGGCTTCTGGCGCACCTCGCCGACTACCACCGGCGCGAGAAGAAGGTGAACTGGTGGGAGAAGTACCGCCTGCAGGAGCTCGACGAGGAGGAGCTTCTGGACGAGTCGGTGGGGATCGCCGGGCTCGAGCTCGTCGGCGAGATCGACAGCCCCGCCAAGAACCCGCTCCATCGCTACCGTTTCCCCAAGCAGGAGGTGAAGCTCAAACGACGGCAGGACGTGAGGTTCGGTGAGACGAAAATCGGCGAGCTGGTGGGTTTCGACCTCGGGGCGAGGACGATCGATGTCCAGAAGAGTGCCAAGACCGCCGGAGCTCATCCCTCGGCGGTTTTCCTTCATTCGGATATCCCGTCGGGTCAGAAGCCCGAAGCGTTGGTCGGCTTCGCGGAGAGCGTCGCGGAAGCCGGTTGGGGGGTCGACGGGCCCGGCCGCGCCGGACGCGATCTGCTGCTGCGATTGCCGCCGCGGCTCTTGCACGTCGCTGGAGCCGAGGCAGGCCCGGTTGGAACGAGCGCGGGAGAGCCGGCCCTCGAAGCGGCGAGGCGCCTCGCGGCGGCCCTCGACCGTGGCGTCCTTCCAATCCAAGGCCCTCCCGGTTCCGGCAAGACCTACACCGGCGCGCGGATCGCCGTCGAACTGGTGCGCCTGGGTCGGAAGGTCGGGGTCTCCGCCACCGGGCATCGCGTGATGCGGCATTTCCTGGAGGCCACGGCGGAGGCGGCGGCCGAGGCGGGCGTCGAAGTCAGGTGCGGTCACAAGGCGAAGCCCGGCGATGGAGACGATCCAGCGATCGAGGTCAGCGACAGTTACCCGAAGCTTCGCGCGGGACTGGCCGACGGGGAGATCCACGTCCTGGCGGGAACCTCGTGGCTCTGGGCGCGCGAGGACTTCGAGGAGGCGGTCGACGTCCTGATCATCGACGAGGCGGGGCAGATGGCGCTCGCGGATGTGCTCGCGTGCGCTCGTGGCGCCAAGAGCCTGATCCTGCTCGGCGATCCGCAGCAGCTGGATCAGCCCCAGCAGGGAAGCCATCCGGAGGGCTGCCACGTCTCGGCCCTCGAGCATCTCCTTGGTAACGCCGACACCCTGTCCGAGGGCGCCGGCCTCTTTCTCGGGGAGACCTACCGGCTCCATCCCGAGCTCTGCAAGTTCACCTCGGAGCTCTTCTACGAGGGACGCCTCGAACCGGTCGCGGGGCTCGAAAGTCAGAGGCTGAGCGGCCCGGTTCTGGACGGCGCCGGCCTCTGGTTCCTGTCCGTCGAGCACGAAGGGAACCAGAGCTCGAGCGCGGAGGAGGTCGAGGCGATCGGAAGGCTCGTCGAGCGACTCGCGGACGGCTCGACCCGGTGGACCGACCGGAGGAACCAATCGGCCCCGCTCGAGCTTGCCGACATCCTGATCGTTGCGCCCTACAACGCCCAGGTCCAGGCGCTCAATGAGCGCCTGCCCGGCGCCCGCATCGGGACGGTAGACAAGTTCCAGGGGCAAGAGGCGCCGGTCGTCATCTTCTCGACCGCCACTTCTTCGCCGGACCTGGCGCCGCGTGGGATGGAGTTTCTCTATGACTCGAGCCGGCTCAACGTGGCGACGTCGCGGGCGCGAGGGGCTTGTGTGCTGGTCGGAAGTCCGGCGATCTTCGAGCCCGAGTGCCGGACGCCTCGGCAGATCAAGTTGGCGAATGCGTTCTGCCGGTATCTGGAAGTGGCTCGGGAACTCGGGCACGTCGAGTGATCACTCGAGCCCTCGCCGTGCTTCCTCGCTCTTGGGCACCAGGGCTTCGGCAATCGGGATGTCTGCCGGCGCGAGCGCGAAGCTCAGCAGGTCTTCGGCCGCAACCCAGCGAGCCTCGTCATGGCTCGTGAGGATCCACTCGCCGGCCTCTAGTTCGACTTCGTACGCCAGCAGCTCGATCTCCCGTTCGCCGTAGTCGAAGCGGCTCGACGCGACGAAGTCACCCACCTCGGCATTCAGGCCGAACTCCTCTTTCAGCTCTCTCGCGAGGCACTCCTCGGGGGTCTCCCCGGGCTCGATCTTGCCGCCCGGGAACTCCCAGAAGCCGGCTAGATGATCACCCTCGGGGCGGCGCGCCAGCAGAATCTGGTCATCGCGACGAATGATGGCCGCCGTGACTTGTAGAGGCTGTCTTTCGGTCATCTTCGCGTTAGCTGCCCGCCGTGATGCGCAAATCCTCGGGCTGGGTGGCTTCAAGCCTAACCTACGAGCTCAGTTCGGGAAGAGACAAAGACGCTTGACATTTAGTCGTTGAGACCATACATTCCGACATGTCAAAGAAGCTTGACCAAATGAAAAGGACATGAGACATGACTGAAACCCGAGAACGATCACTCATTGAACGTTGCGAGGACACCACTCCTCGCGACAGTCGCAACCTGATGCGCATCCTCTGGACCCTCGGGGCCTGGGCGCTGACTTTCCTCGCGGCCACCATGGGCTTCAAGCGAGGCCTGGTGCCGGAGGGGCCGATGTCGTGGGTGGTCGCGGCCCTACCGACTCTCCTCGGGATCCTTGTGATCCTCGCTTACGCTCGGTTTCTGCGCGAGTCGGACGAGTTGCAGCGCGTGATCCACCACCAGGCGCTGGCGCTGGGCTTCGGCGCAGGGTGGCTCGCGCTCATGGCCTACGCGGTGTTCGAGAAGATGGGCGTGTCGGTCTTCGGAACCGACACGATCACGCTGGCGATGATGATCACCTACTCGCTCTGGATCGTTCTCGGACGGCTGCGCTACCGATGAGAAACCGACTGAAGGTTCTTCGTGCCGAACGAGACTGGACCCAGGCGCGCCTGGCGCATGAGCTCGAGGTGTCGCGGCAGACGGTGAACGCGGTCGAGACGGGGAAGTACGACCCGAGTCTGCCGCTGGCGTTCAGGATCGCGCGGCTGTTCGGGCAACCGATCGAGAGCATCTTCGTGGACGACGAGGAGTTGGGGGCATAGAGTCTTTGCCGATATGCAACGCTCTTTCAAACGAATCGGGATCCTGACCGGCGGCGGCGATGTGCCGGGGCTCAATGCGGTCATCAAGACGGTCGTCCGGCGCATGGAAGAGGGCGGCCGAGAGGTCATAGGCTTGCGCAGGGGGTGGGAGGCGCTGTTGAACCTCGGCCTCCCTGACGCGGACGAGGAGCGCTGGATGGTGCCGCTCGATCGCGCTTCGACCCGGCGCATCGACCGCTTTGGCGGGACGATGCTCCATACCTCGCGTCTCAACCCCTCGCTGCTACTGCCGCACCAGGTGCCCGCGGCGCTGCAGGGTCAGCTGCCGGAGAGCGAGGAAGGCGGGACCTTCGATGCAACGGCGACGGTCGTTGCGGCGGTCGAGCGGCTGGGGATCGATGCCCTGGTGCCGATCGGTGGTGATGGCACGCTCGCCTTTGCCTGCCGGCTGCACGAAGAAGGTGTGCCGCTGGTCGCGGTGCCGAAGACGATGGATAACGATGTCTTCGGCACGGACTACTCGATCGGTTTCTCGACCGCGATCACGCGCTCGGTTCACTTCATCAACGACCTGCGAACGACGGCCGGCTCGCACGAGCGGTTCCTGGTGGTGGAGCTTTTCGGTCGCAACTCTGGCGAGCCGTGCCTGCTGGCGTCGTATCTGGCCGATGCCGACCGGGCCCTGATTGCCGAGGTGCCGTACGACGTCGAGCAGGTGGTCGCGCTACTCGACCGCGATCGGGAGCGCAATCCCAGCAAGTACGCTGTGCTGACGGTCTCGGAGGGCGCGCATCCGGTTGGCGGGCTGCCGTATGAGAGCGGCAGCGCCGACGCGGTCGGCAATCGCCGGCTGGGAGGCATCGGGGTATTCCTGAGCGAGGCGATCGAGCGGGCCACCGGCCGGCGAGCGCTCTATCAGCCGCTCGGCTATCTGATGCGCTCCGGGCCGCCGGACTCGCTGGATCACCTCGTGGCCCTCAACTTCGGCAGCATGGCCGCGGAGCTGCTTCTGAGTGGCAAGAGTGGTTACCTGACGGCGCTGGTGGGCGGTCGCTACGCTCCGGTCTCGATCGAGCGGGTCCTGGAAGGCGCCCGCGGCGTCGACGTCGAGCGGTTCTACGATCGCGAGAACTACCGCCCCAAGGTCGACAACGTCATGAGCCTGCCGATGTTCCTCCACTAGATTGCCGTTTGGGCACGAAGTCGGGATAGCGGGCTTTCGCGGAGACCTACTCGTACCCGACAGCCTTCGGAAACGCGCCTGGCTCGGTCAACCGTCTCACCTCGAGGGTCGCCAGATCGAGCTCGAACAGGTCCGCGCCCTTGTCGAAGCCGGCAGGATCGCGGTCCCGAGTCGACTCGAACACCAACGACCGGCCGTCGGGAGCGAAGGTCGCGAAAATGTCGAACGCAGGATTGTCAGTGAGACGCTGCTCGTCCCCTTCGAGATCGGTGATGAAGACCTCGAAGTTGCCGCCGAGGTTGCGGTAGAAGCTCAGCTTGTTGCCGTCGGGTAGCCAGATCGGCACGCCCTCGTCTGCCGGGTGGGTGGTTACCGCGCGAGGGTTCGAGCCGTCCGCGTCGACCATCAGGATGTCGCCGACGCCTTCGACGAGCTGCGCGTACGCGATCCTGGCGCCGTCGGGCGAGAAAGTGGGGAAGCGCTGCGATCCTGGGCCGCCGATCAGAGTCCGTAGATCCGAGCCGTCGAGGCGCACGGTGAAGATGTCGTGGTCGCCCTCGTCATTGAGCATGTCGAAGGCCAGGCGCTCGCCGTCCGCAGACCAGGAGCTCGAGGTGGCGTAGGGGATGGTCAGCTCGATCAGCTCGGTGACCATGCGCGTCTCGAGATCGAAGATTGACAGGTACCAGTGCTCGCCGCGCTGACGCGAGAAGGAAAGCCGTGTGCCGTCGCGGGAGAACACCGGCACCGCCTCCTGCATGTCGGCGCTGGCGGTCAGGCGCTCGACACGACCGGACTCGATCTCGAAGAGGCAGAGGTCGAGCTCGCCGCCTGGGCCGCAATCGATCGCGATGCGATCGCCTCGCGGCGAGAAGTTCGGGTGGGCGAAGTGGGGCCAGATCTCCTCGGACCCCCCCGGGGCTGCGACGAGTGCGGATAACGCGACGATCGGAGCCAGGATTCTCGAATCCAAGGTGGCGGGAGTATGTGGTCTTCGAGCGCCAAGGGCCAGGGATTCGCAGTCGCCAGGGTCCGAGTGCAGCGAACGGGGGGCAGTGCGCCGTGATGGGTCCCAGTCGATCCCTCGCTACTCCCCGGCGTGCAGATCCGCCCCTGGACGGCGTACGTAGTCATTAATACCTGGCATTTTGTTTGCGCGGTGCTCACCCGGCGGCCGCTCGGCAGCAGCATCTGCCCCCGCTGATAGAGAGAGAGAGGACCCGCATGATCCACGCGCGCACTGGAGTTCCAGCGCTCACCTTCCTGAGCGCCATCATCGCTTTGGCGTTCGTCCCCCAACTCACCGAGGCCTCCGACGGTCTGGCGGCGATCACCACCGCCGCGGCTTCATGCCCCGACGACAGCGGCAACCGCTTCGTCGACTGCGGCAACGGTACGGTGACCGACAATACGACCGGTCTGGTCTGGATGCAGGACTCGGGTTGTACAGGCATTGCCCCCGAGGCTACCTGGCAGAGCGCAATGCTGACTGCCTCCGGAACGGCGGACGGCCTTTGCGGCCTGACCGACGGATCGCAGCCCGGAGATTGGCGCCTTGCGTCCAAGAGCGAATGGGAGGCGATGCTGCTCGGAGTGCCCGCCGAGTGCGACCCGCGCATCCACGACGACGCGGGTGTCAACTGCTGGATTGAAGGTGTAGATGTATTCACCAACGTCCAATCCGAGCGTTATTGGTCAGCGAGCACCCAGGAGGGCAACGTCAACCGAGCCTTCTTTGTCAACCTGATGACCGGCGTCGTCGAGACCGGCAACAAGGAGGGGTTGTTGCTCGTCTGGCCGGTGAGAACGGCGCAGTAGATCGCCAGGACGGTCGTCTCGGCAAGAAGGTCGATCGATGTATGCGGGTCGAAGCATTCGGGATGCTCATGCTAAAATTGCTGCATGATCCTCGAAGTCCGCCACCTCCGAGTCGTCCAGGCCATTGTCCGCGAGGGTAGCGTCACCAAGGCTGCCGAGAGTCTCTACCTGACCCAGCCGGCGGTCAGCCACACTCTGAAAGACATCGAGAGCCGTCTCGGGGTGCAGCTGTTTCGGCGCAATCGGAAGCGAATGGAGCCGACGCCCGAAGGCCTGAGTTTGCACGCCACGGCCGAGCGGGTGCTGAGCGAGCTCGAGTGCGCTGAGGAGAACCTGCAGAGCTTCAAGGCGGGCAAGCGCGGCGTGCTGCGGGTGGCGACCCAGTGCTACACCTGCTACCACTGGCTGCCGCGGATCCTGAAGCGCTTCGAGGAGACCGTTCCGGCGGTCGATCTTCAGATCGTGCCCGAGGCCACCAACGAGCCGGTCGAAGCTCTGCTCGGCGAGCGGGTCGATCTGGTCATCCTGCACCACAACCCGCAGCACACGGGCATCTCCGCGGTCCATCTGTTCGACGACGAGATGGTCGCGATCCTGCCGCCGGGCCATCGGCTGACGGCCAAGGAGTGGATCGAGCCGGAGGATTTCGCGGCCGAGCACCTGCTGCTTCACACCGCGCCCGAGGAGAGTCTGCTGCTCAGCCAGTACCTGATCCCGGCGGGCGTCCGCCCTCAGCGAATCTCGCAGCTCAGTCTGACCGAGGCGATCTTCGAGACCGTTCGCGCCGGTCTGGGCATCACGGCCGTGGCGAGCTGGATGGCCCGTGGCGAGGTCGAGGCCGGCAATCTGTGCACGCGCCGCTTGGCGCCGAAGGGGCTGAAGCGGAGGTGGTACGCCGCGAGCCTGAGGAAGAAAGAGGGCCTCGAGTCGGTCGCCGAGCTCACCCGGCTGCTGCAGAAGGAAGCCGGCACGACGGTGGACCGGTGCCGCCTGGCGGCCGCCGGGGAGTAGGCGCGAGGCCGGATCTTTACATAGAGAATTGGAATGTATTAGATCCAGAACATTCATTGGATTTATGATTAAAGCGGGACTACTCTCGATGCATGAATCGATCTCGCGCCTCGAGAGCACTGAAGTTTCTGGGCCTCGGTCTGGTTCTCTTCACTCTGTGGGCGTCGAGCGCCGCAGCTGCGGATCCTGATCCCGAGGTCGATTCCGAGCTCTCGGTGGCTTCTACGGAGACCGAGGCGAGTGAGTCAGAGAACTGGCCGGCCGGTTCGGACGCTTGGCTCGTCTTCCGTACCGGCATACGGCACGGCGCCGCCTTCCGCATCGTCAATACGGTGGTCGAGCGGGGGCGCTGGATCCAGGCCGACCTCGGCTACTACGACTCCGGCGATGCGGGCGAGTACCGACTGTTCTGGGCGGGCGCGGGTGGCGCGGCGGTCGCTCGAGACGACGTCCGACTGGAGCTCAAAGCGGCTCTGGCGAGGAGCTTCGGAACCACGACCGCAGGCGAGCTCCATCTGCTCGCCAACGCCACCTTGTCGGCTCGCCCCCTAGCGAGATGGAAGCTCGAAATTTCCCACACCGAGGGTATGCCGCTCAACGCCGTCGCGGAGCGCACCCGCACCCTCGACCGTGCGCGGCTCGAGCATGAGTTGGGCGACTATCAGTTGGGCCTCGGCTATGCCGGCACGCAGTCGGGCGATGGTCCCTGGCAGCACCGTCCGTTCGTCTCCGTCTCGAAGGTGGTCGGCAGTGTCGGCGAGGTCGAGCTCTGGCTGCAGCGGGTCGAGCTCTCCGACGGCCCGACCGAGCGCATTCAGCTCCGCTTCTCTCGGAAGCTCAAGCCATGACCGCCGTCTATATCGGCGTCACGCTGGTCGCCTGGGCGTCCGCCTTCGTGGCGATCAGGATCGCGGTCCAGGATTTCTCGCCTGGCGGCTTCGTTCTGCTCCGGTTCCTCGTCTGCGCAACGCTCGTGTCCCTGGCCGTCGTGCCGCGCTACGGCCTCCGTCGGTTCTTCCAGATCTCGCGCGGCGACCTCGCGCGGGTGGTCCTGATGGGGATCTCGGGCGCGGTCCTCTACAACCTGCTCCTGGCCCACGGCCAGAAGACCGTGAGCGCCTTCGGCGCCAGCCTACTGATCAACACGGTGCCGATCTGGACGGCGATCCTGGCCGGCCTGGCTCTTCGTGAACGGCTCGACCGTCTGGCCTGGATCGGTGTCTTCGTCGGCTTCGTCGGTGCGCTCCTGGTGGGGTCGAACGACGGCGGCTTCACGTTCGGGATCGGCGGCGCACTTTCGATCCTGCTAGCGGCCGGCTTTCAGGCCATCTACTTCGTGACTCTCAGGAGTGTCGTGGGGCGGGTCGGCGCCGGGCGATCCACGGCGCTGACATTCCTGGTAGCGGTCTTGGTGTCGCTGCCCTTCGCCGGCTCGCTGGCGGAGGAGCTCGCGGCGGCCAGCTTGGCATCTACCGGTGCGGTGATCTACATCGGTCTCGTCCCGGGCGCGATCGGCGTCTGGACCTGGGCGCGGGCGGCGGAGCGGCTGCCGGCATCGCGGCAGGTGATCTTCCTCTACTTCGTGCCGCCGCTGGCGGCGCTCATGGCCTGGGGTGTGCTGGGCGAGACGCCAACACTGGGAATCGCGCTCGGTGGGGCGGTGACGGTCGCGGGAGTGGCGATCGTCAACTGGCCGCGGGGTAGGCAGCGGCGCCCAGAGCGGGTCGTGGCGAGCGCGGTCAGCGGGAGCCGCCTCCAAGACGGCCTGGGAACCGTCGAGGCAGGGGCCAATCGCCGGTAGCGCTTGCGCGACTCACTCTGAGGCCTCAGCCGCTAAACGGTCACTCGATATCTCCGGGATCGTTGAAGAGCACCGTGAGTGCGATCGATCCATGCCCGTGCTGGGGAAAATCTGGGTGACTCGGATCGCCGGGGTTCAGGTTGGAAGCTGTGTCGTCCGGCGGAAAGAGCACCAGCGATTGCAGAAACGCCACGACCTGCTGACGATGCCGGGACGGCGCGTCCTGATACGCCTCACGAGCCTCGGCGGCCTCGCCTCCGTGGCGCAGGATCACCTCCTCCAGGTCGATGCTGCGGCCGTCGTGACCGTATGGTGGAGTGGATCCGGCGCCCCAGAGTGGCTCGGTGACAAATTCCTTCTGCAGCGTACCGTCGAAGTTGCGCTCCCAGAAACCCGGGCCGACGTCGTGTCGCTTGAGGTCGGTGAAGACGTTCTCGACCAGGAACGAACCGCCCACTGGCTCCTTGAGCGTCGGGAAGCCGAAGCCGTCGTCGACCTCGGTGAAGAGGCCGGTCGCGGTCGCGAAGAGGCGATTGAAGATGCCCTTGGCACTGAGGGTCGTCTCGACGTCAGCCACCCGACGATCGCGCTGTATCTCGAGATCCGCCACGTGGCAGGACAAGCAGCCCATCTCGGACATCCGCTGCCGTCCGCGAGTGGCCACGCCGGGTTGTCTCACGTGGGTACCCGGCTTGAAGTAGTTGAGCAAGTAGAACTCGAGGTGGTCTACCAGGGCGACGTTGACCTCGTCGACGACGCCGTCGCCGTCGGGGTCGTCGCTCGGGCTCGCGGCGGGCGGTCCCTCGATCGTATCGAGGGCTCCATCGAGCACCAGCCCGGCGGGAGTGACGACGGCGCCGCCTGAAGCGGCCGAAGCCAGCAACGGATCGAACGCCTCCATCCCCATCTCGGCGTTGAGCGCCCCGACGATGAACTCGCGCATCGAGATGGTGCCGCCCTGAGCGAAGAACGGTCGGACCCTCAGATCCGCGTTGACTCCCTCGACGTCATTGGTCTCGACAGTTCCATCGGGGTTGGCCGTGATCTCTCCGTAGTCGATGTCCTTGCTCTGGAGCTCCGCCGTCACCGAGTCGCCCTTGTCAATGGCCTCGAGTATCGCCAGGTCGCGGATCGCCCTCAGGTCGGTCGTGATCTCGTCAGCGAGCATCTCGATGAGGCCCAGACCGAAGAGGTGGGGAGCGTCGCGGCTGTCGGGGCGCGTGAAGACGTTGCCGCCGAACCCGGCCGATCCGCGAGGTCGTCCGTGGCAGGAGGCGCAGCTGTCGGCCAGGCCGGCCGCGACCGAGGCATCTGCCTCGATGTCGCCCACTCCATCCCCGGTGCGGGGGCCGAGACCCTGCGCGCCGGTGAACTTGCGCTGGAACAGCTGGCGACCGCGGCGGATCGATCGAAACGGGTCACGCTGGATCAGGAAGATGGATGAGTCGGGAGTTATGACGTCGCCCTGTCCGGTGCCGATCTGGTCGGGGAGCGACTTCTGAATACCCTCGTTCTCGGTGTTGGGTGTCTGAGTGACATCGGTGAGCTGGGCATGGCCGGCTGCGGCCATTCCGAGCGCTACCAGAGCTATCGCAAGACAGGTTTCTCTCAGCATCGTCGTCTCCTTTGTCCTGCCGTTCTCTCTATGAGAAGGGCCAAGCCACATCCGGGAGACGCTCAGAGTCTTCCTGAGTCCTCAGAATGGACTTGAGATCAGTCGCGGCGTCAGGACCACGCACGAGGCTCGCCTGGATCGCTTGACTGTGTCGGCTCGGGTCACGACGTCTCCCACCTGCGAATCTGGAACCAACGCATCGGCGCTTGGATTGCGCCGACGTTACAAGGAAGCGGGCGCTTCCGCGGAAATCGAAGAAGCGACCGATGTGGCCCTAGCGGGCTCCGCCGACACGCGCCTCTTAGGACTCGAACCAACGGCTCGAGCAGCGTCACCAGAGCCGTATCGCTTCTGCTGGTCTCGTCGCTAGTGCGACGCAGGTCCTACTCGGTGACGTCGCTCGACGCCATGTCGACGGTGATCATGAACCCGGTCGTGCCGCGGAACTCGAACGCCTTGTCGCCGACCTTCCTGGTCTAGATCTCGTTCGGCATCATCTTGAAGCCGTTGTTGCGAGGCGCGGCAAAGTAGGCGATGTTCTCCAGCCGCCCGGCGTCGCCACCGAGTCCTGGATGCTTGTTCAGGATCGTATGGGCGTGCTCGCCGCCGGCCAGCTTGGCCTCGGCGCGATCCTCGGTCGCCATCCACTCGATGTCGGCGTCCTCGGCGACCGCGAACTATTCCCATTCCACCGGGATTTTGTGCGACAGCTCGGTGGCGACGCCGGCCTTCTGGGCGTCGGTGGTGCCGGTCGCGAACGTGACGACGGCCCAGTCGGTGGTGCCGTCCTCCCAGGTCTCGCCCAGGTCGCCGGCGACCCAGAACTTCACTCCGGCGAGGTCGGTGTCTCCGTGATGCCCCTCG
>JAJCXP010000323.1 GCA_029263375.1 Acidobacteriota bacterium
GGTAGCGTGCGCGTCAACGAGGACGGCTCGGGTAGCATCCGCGCCGTCGGCATCACCGGCGACTTCACCGTCGACCGGGACGGCAGCGGCGGGATCTCGTTCGACTCGGTCGGCGGGCGAGTGAGCCTGCCCCGCTGAGCGACCGGGTCACGCAGTAGCTTCAGGTGCGGGTGAGCCGCCCGGCGCGCTCGAGCCGGTCGAGATGTGCCTGAAGCTGGCGGGCGGCGAGCGGATGGGCGATCTCGGGCACGTCTTCGTAGACCTTCCGGACCAGATCCAGCGGCTCGCGGATTCCAGAGCGCCACGCCTCGAGGATGCGCTCCTCGCGCCAGAGCCGGTGCTCGACATACTCCTCGAGCTTGGCGACCGCCGCGCGCACGGTCGGCCCGTGCGACGGAAAGAGCGTCTTTGGCTGGAGCCCGGCCAAGCGCTCGAGCGACGCCAGATAGTCGTCCATGTCGCCCTCCGGCGGATCGATCACGATGGTGCCGAAGCCGGCGATCAGGTCGCCCGCGATCACCGCTCCGGTTCGCTCCTCCAGAAAGCAGAGATGCCCGCGAGCGTGACCGGGCGTGTGTACGACACGCACCAGGAGCTCGGGATCGCCGCCGAGCACGATGCGCTGCCCGTCCTCGAGCAGGCCATCGACACGGATGCCGAGCGGCGCCAAGCGCTCCGCGGTCGCCGCATGTGCCAGCACCGGCACGCCGAGCGCCTCGCGCACCTGCTCAACGCCGCCGATGTGATCCGGGTGATGGTGCGTCAACCAGATCGCACCGACCCGCCTGCCCTGTTCCGCGGCCGCTGCGAGCGCGTCGAGCAATCCCGCGATCTCCTGATCGTAGGGGGACCCCGGATCGACCAGCACCGCCTCGCCGCAACCCAACAGGTAGGTATTCGTCCGATCCGCCGGCGGCAGGGTCGGGGTCAGCAGGGGAAAGAGCACGATCCCGGGCTGAAACTCGATCTTCCGGTGCGGTCCGAGGTTCGCCTCGACCGGGTTGCGCAGCCGAGCGAGCCCCACCTCTGGCCCGTCCTCGTCGAGCACCCGCAGCAGATGAAGTATTGGCGGCGCGGTGATCACGTCGCCGCGCTGCCAGCTCTCGAGCGCGGCGGCCGGCCGCACCCACTCGAGCTCGGCCACCTCCGTCGACACCGTCCGCGGCTGCGCCGTGAGGTCGGCCGGCCACTCGAGCAGGAAGAAGCGATTGTCGAAGCGGACCGGTCCCAGCTGCGGCGTCAACCAGCGCCCGGCGTAGACCAGACGGCCCGCGTCGAGGGTCGCCTCGAGGCCAGCGAGCGCCTGCGCGAACCGCTCTCCCCCGTCGATGCGCCGCTCCAACTCGTCGGCCAGACCGGCTCTCTCCGACGTCGCCACCAACAGGCCGACCTCCTCGAACAGCTCTCGCAACGCGCAACCGACCAGACCCGGCGGCACGGCGTCGCCGAGATCAAGATCGCCCACTACCGCCGCCGGCATGCCGGCATCGGCGGGACCGTCGGCGACGCCCGCGGGCTCACCGGTGACCGCGATCTCGCGATCGTGCCGGGACAGCCCGCCACCCGGAAAGGCGTGCCAGCCCCCCATGAACGCGAGCGTGTCCGCGCGCCGCATCCAGAGGACCTCGACCTGCCCGTCGTCGGCTCGCCGCCAGAGGACGACGGCGGCCGACGCGCGCGGCGGCCGCGCGGTCGGCAGGGCAGCGCCTGCCGCCACCTTCCCGAGCACCAGCTCGTAGAGACTCCCTTCGCTCATCGCGCGGCCGCGAACTAGTCGACGTCCGACTTCGGACCGAGATCGCGCACCGCCGGCTCCTGATCGAAGTACACGCCGGACCCGACGACCAGCTCTCGCCCGCCGAAGTCGACGCGCCGCACGAACGAAGACTTGGCAGAAGGCCGCTCGTCGCCCGGCTTGGGCCACTTGTAGTGGATCCAGGCCGAGCCACCCACCGGGACGTGCAACATGTCCTGCACGAACAGGCGGCCGTCGATGTCAGCCAGGTCGCTCAGATTCTTGTTCTCGTTCTCGGGAAAGGCGTTGTTCACCAGCAGCACGCCCTCGTCATTGAGCACGAAGACATAGGCGTTGTAGAACAGGAAACCACTCGCCGGATCGCGAAAGTTCCGGAACGCCCCACCCTCGCCCTCGGAGCGGATCAGATCGATCGCGTCCTCGACCTGCTCGACGATGAAGAACGGCTCGATCTCCATCTGGTAGCGACCACTCGAGACCATCACCGCCTCGCCGTTGGAGCCGGTCGCCTTGCGGACATAGGTGGTCTTCCAGTAGAAGACCTTGCCAGCTCCCGGCCGTGGCCACTGATAGTGCACCCACCCTTCGCCGGACTGCTCGATCTCGCGGATCATCAGGTCGAGGATCGGCTTGCCCTTCGGGTCGCGCATCTCGTTCAGGTACTGGCCTTCGAGCGACGGCCGGGCCGGGTGACAGATCGCCCGCCCGTCCATCGTCAGCACGAAGATGTAGCTCTGATCGCGGAACCAGCGTGAGCCGACCTCCCGAAACTCGCTGCACGCGGCCTCGACGCCCGCGCTTTCGACCAGACCGACCGCGTCCTCGACCAGCCCGATCAGCTCGATCGTGCCCTCGTGTCTTGGCGCCATCGTGTCGCCCGCGGCCAGACCGGTAGTCAGGCCGGTGACCAGCAGGGTCGCGAGAATCATCAACAGCTGAGGCTTTGTCCGACGAGTCTTCATCATTCGCTCCGTTTCACCACCTCTCGGAGTCTATCGCCTGGGATGCCGGCCCGGCTGATATCTTCCGTTTTGATGTCCCAAGACGCGACCAGCACCCTGCTCGACAGTTGGAACCGCCTGCGCAACGTGCCTGGCGGCAAGACCCTGTTCCGGTTCTTCCTCGGCCGGCGAGTGCCCTACACCGGCACGATCTCGCCCGAGGTCATGGAGCTCGAGCCGGGCAGGGTGCGCGTCGGAATGCGCGATCGGCCGGGGCTGCGGAATCATCTGAAATCGGTCCACGCTGTAGCTCTCACCAACCTTGCGGAGCTGGCGACCGGACTGGCCGTCACCTCGAGTCTGCCGCGCAGCGCGCGCGGCATCCCGACCGGCTTCTCGATCGAGTTCATGAAGAAGGCGCGCGGACGCATCGAGGCCCACTGCAGCGCCAAGATCGAGAGCACCGACGAAGAGCGCGACATCGACGTTCGTGCCGATCTTCTCGACCAGAGCGGCGACACCGTCGCTCGCTTCAACGCCCGTTGGCGCGTCGGGCCTCGCTAGCGAATGCCTCGTCATCCCGCAGTCGGATCGACCGTCTCGGCGATGCGCGGCTCGGTCTTTTCGGCCCTGGCCCATCGCCTTCAGACCTACCCGGGCGAGGTCTACCCCCTGCATGTCGGCGACACCTGGATGGAGCCCGCCGTCGGGTGCCGCATGCAGGACCTGCGAGTCGACGACCACCCAGGAATGCATCGCTACGCCGCGCCCCAGGGGCGCAGCGACCTGGTCGAGGCGATCGTCGAGCGCAGCCGCACTCGCACCGCCACCGCGACCGAGCCGGGTAACGTGCTGGTCGCCGCCGGCGCCACCGGATCGCTCGGCGCGGCGATCGGCGCGATCCTCGAGCCCGGCGACGAGATCCTCGTCCTGGCGCCCTACTGGCCGTTGATCTTCGGCATCATCCAGTCGTTCCACGGCCGCCCGGTCGAGGTCGATCTCTTCGGTTCGGCCGATTCTCCCGAGACCGCGGTCGCGGCGATCGCGCCGCACCTGACCGAGCGCACGGCGGCGCTCTACCTGAGCACGCCGAACAATCCCAGCGGTCGGGTGATCCCACGCGCCTGGCTGGAGGCGATGTGCGACTGGGCGGCGCGTGAGGGTCTCTGGATCCTCGCCGACGAGGTCTACGAGGAGTATGTCTACGCGGGAGAGCACGTCTACGCGCGCGCGCTCGCCCCGGAGCGGACCTTCTCCGTGCACTCGTTCTCGAAGTCCTTCGGCATGGCCGGCAACCGGTGCGGCTACGTAGTCGGTCCGGCCGAAGTGATGGGCGAGGTCCGCAAGGTCAGCACCCACTCCTTCTACTCGACCCCGACCGCCTCGCAGATCGCCGCGCTGCACGCGCTCCAGGGAGCGGGAGACGCCTGGGTGGAGATGGCGCGACCACTCTACCGGCAGCTCGGCGTCGACGCCGCGAACCGACTCGGTGTGCCGGCGCCCGAGGGCAGCCAGTTCCTGTTTCTCGACATCGCCGATCGCCTCGACGACCGCGGGCTGCTCGGGTTCCTCGAGGACGCGGCCGAGCGCGGCCTGTTCCTGGCACCCGGTCCAAGCTTCGGCCCCTACCCGAGCCACATCCGGATCTGCTTCACGGCGGCCGAGCCCGATGTGACCCGGCGCGGCGTCGAGGAGCTGGCGCGGCTGCTAGGTCGGTAGCGCCCGCCTACGACTCCGGACGCCCCAGGCGCCGGTGCTGCGCCACCGGGATCGCCCGCCGACACCAGCGCACGCGCTCGAGATCGACCTCCGCCACCGCCAGGCCCGGACCGTCCGAGGCCATGGCGACGATCTGGCCCCACGGGTCGACGATCATGGCGTGACCGTAGCTGTTGCGCAGCCCGTCGTCGTCGTGGTGACCCGACTGAGCGGGAGCGATCACGTAGCACTGACTCTCAATCGCGCGCGCTCTCATGAGCGGGTGCCAATGATCTTTGCCGGTGGTGGCGGTGAAGGCCGAAGGTACGGTGAGCAGCTCGGCGCCGGCAGCGACCAACGCCATGTAGAGCTCCGGGAAGCGCAGATCGTAGCAGATCGACAGGCCGAGCTTGGCGAGCGGGGTCTCGACCGTGACCGGGCGGTCGCCCGGCTTGACGGTCGCGGATTCCTGAAAGCGCACGTCGTCCGAGACATCGACGTCGAAGAGATGGATCTTGCGGTAGGTCGCGAGCCGCGAACCGTCCGGACCGAACAGCACCGACGTGTTGTAACAGCGCTCCGGGTCCTCCGAGCGCTCGTTGAAGGAACCGAGTAGCAGGTGAAGCTCGAGGCTCCGGGCCAGCTCCGAGAAGCGCCGGCAGGTCTCGCCATCCAGCGTCTCGGCCCGTCGCACCTTCTCGGTGTGCGGCCCCAGGTAATTGGTGTTCTCGGGCGTGGCGACGAACGCGGCGCCGAGCTTCGCGGCGCGCTCGATCAGCTCGCGGGCGCTCGACCAGTTCGCCTCGCTGTCCGAGGTCGAGGTGAGCTGCACGGCGGCGGCCAGGAACATCGCGCTCGGATTATAGGCTTCTTGATAGCCTGCGCCGCCCGATGCCGACACCCGACACCAGCCTTGACCAGACCCTCGCCGAGCTCGAGCGCGGCCGCGTTGCAGGTCTGCACCTCGGCGGACAGCTCTTCGTCTCGATCGGCGATCGCTGTCTGATCGATCGTGCCTTTGGCGAGGTCGGCCCGGGCGAGGCGATGACCTCCGAGCATCTGATGCTCTGGCTGTCGTCGTCCAAACCGATCGGCGCGGTCGCGATCGGCCAACTCTGGGAAGCGGGCAAGCTCGAGCTCGACGACCCGGTCGCGACGCACATCCCCGAGTTCGGCGTCAAGGGCAAGGAGGGGATCACCATCCGCCATCTCCTCACGCACACCGGCGGCTTCCGTCTGCTGCGCGTGGGCTGGCCCAAGGAGCCTTGGGAGCGAATCATCGAGTGGATCTGCGACTCACGAATCGAGCCGCGCTGGATCCCCGGCAGGACCGCCGGCTACCACCTCTCGTCGAGCTGGTTCATCCTCGGCGAGATCGTCCGCCGGCTCGACGGGCGACGCTTCGAGAGCTATGTGCGCGAGGAGATCTTCGAGCCGCTCGGCATGGACGACTCCTGGATCGGCATGCCCGAGGGGCTGTACGACGACTACGCGCCGCGGCTCGCGCCGGTGTTCAATACCGAGCGCAGCCCGGTCGAGAAACACGACTGGCACGACCGCCTGCCGGTGACGCACTGCTCGCCGGGCGGCAGCGGCTGGGGACCGGTCAACCAGCTCGCGCGCTTCTATCAGGCGCTGCTCGGCGGCGGCCGGATCGGCGAAACTCGTATCGCCAGTGCCCAGACGGTCGAAGCGCTCGTCGCCCGCCACCGAGTCGGTCTCGACGACCGGACATTCCGCGCCAAGATCGATTGGGGCCTCGGGTTCGTGCTGAACTCCGACCACTACGGCCAACCCTCAGTTCCCTACTCCTACGGCCGCCACTCCTCACCCCGAACGTTCGGCCACAGCGGTTATCGATCTTCGGCCGCCTTCGCCGACCCGGAGCACAGGCTGGTGGTCGCGCTCGCCGTCAACGGCACACCGACCGACGAGACACATCGCCGGCGCTTCGAGGAGATCCTGTCGGCGATCTATCAGGACCTCGGGTTGGCCGAGACGAAGAAGGACCGAGCCGATCGCGGTCGAGACTCACCGCCGCCCGAAGTCACACCGGAAGCGGAAGCTGGCTAGAAGCGCTAGGGCGTCACGAAGACCTGGGTGATCCAGTAGGATCCGCCATCCTTGGCCACTCCGACTCCGACCATCTCGAAGTCTTCGCTCAGGATGTTGTCGCGGTGGCTCTTGCTCTCCATCAGCAATCGGTGCGCGTGGCCGGCAGGGTCGGACGCGCCGTCCACCTGCGCCAGGTTCTCGCCGGCGACTTTGAACGAGACGCCGGCTGCCCGAAGTCGGTCGCGCAGCGTCAGCCCGTCCGGGTCGACGTGCGAGAAGAAGCCGCGGTCACGCATCGACGCGCTGTGCTCGCGCGCCACCTGGAGGATGAGCTGGTCGTTCGACAGCATCGGGACCTGCTCCGCGGTGCGCGAGTTGTTGATCAGGTTGAACGACTGCGACTCGACCTGAAAGCCGCTCAGATCGGCCGGTTGAGTGGGGCTGCTCCCGCCACCGCACGCGGCAACGAGGAGCAAGGCGAATACGAACGGGAAGAGCGCTCTGTGTCCCATAGCTAGTAGGACAGGGTAGGAGAGAGCAGAGAACGCGGCTATGAACCGCTACACAAATTTCATAGCCGCCCAGCTATGAAATTGCCAGCAAATACATAGTTACCCGGCGATGCCCGGACGCGGTCTCAGCGCGTTTCGAGGCAGCGATCGCGGAATCTGGAGAGCCGTCGTGTGTACTTCGAGCCGCCGTGCCGATGGACGTCGTTATGACCCGCTCTCGGCACGATGAACAACTCTTTGGGCTCCGCCGCCGCACGGAAGAGGCGTCTGCCGTGCGTGACCGGAATGGTCCCATCCTGATCGCCATGGACGAACAGCTTGGGCATCTCGAGCCGCGCGACCTTTTCGATGCTCCGGAACTGCCGGCGCGCGATCCAGTGCATCGGAATCTGCGGATAGAGCTCGCGCGCCATCTGCTTGGTGTCGATGAAGCTCGACTGGACGATCAGACCGGCGACCGGCCGGCGCACCGCACAATCGATGGCGATCGCGCCGCCGAGAGAATGGCCGAGCAGGACGACCGTCTCCGGCGCCTGCGCCAGTGGACCGACCACGTGATCGTAAGCTGCGCGCGCGTCTCTCAGAACCCCGGCCTCGCTGGGCTGACCGTGGCTGCGACCGTATCCTCGATAGTCGAACGCGAAGACGTTGACCCGCAGCCTCCGGAGCTGGGCCAAGACCTGCACCTGCTCGCCAAGACTGCCCGAGTTGCCGTGGCAGTAGAGCAGGGTGCCACGTGCCTGGTCGTGTGGAATCCACCAGCCGTGGAGCTCCTCGCCGTCAGAAGCGAAGAACCAGACGTCCTCAGCAGGCAGACCGTAGCGGCGCGGCTCCCACACACCGTGCGGATAGCGACCGGGCAGGTAGGTGTGCCGGCGTTCGAGGCGGCTGCGCCAGAGGTGGCCGGCGCCGACCCCGATAGCGGCCGCGAGCGACGGCAACGAGTAGGCGAAGAGGCGTTTCCTGCGGCTGGCCATGGTGAAGCTCTAGCGTTTTTCAACCCATTCCGCGCCCCGACTATTCCTGGGGTACCATCCCGACCAGTCGATGAAACATAGCTCCGACGCGATCCTCAAGACCGCCCAGGCGGAGTACCTCGACAGCTTGCTGCCGCCTCGAGACGCTCTACGCGCCAAGATGGAGGCGGTCGCGCACGCCGAATCGATCCCGATCGCGGACCCGGAGCTCGGCCACCTATTGGAGATCCTCGCCCGGACCGCCGGCGCCGAACGCATCCTCGAGATCGGCACCGCGATCGGCTACGGCACTCTCTGCCTGGCTCGCGGCGCGCCGGACGCCCGTGTGACAACCATCGACCGCGACGCCGCCGTGCAAGCGCGCGCCCACGCCTTCCTCGAGGAGGGCAAGGTCGCGGAGCGAATCGACTTCCTGACCGGTGAGGCGCTCGAGATCCTCCCCACCCTCACCGGCCCGTTCGACCTGGTCTACATCGACGGCGACAAGGCGAGCTACCGACGCTGCCTGGACATGGGCCTGCAGCGGCTGCGTGTGGGCGGCTTGATGGTCATCGACAACCTGCTCTGGAAGGGCGAGATCGCCGACCCGCCCGCCGAGGGGTTGAGCGACAACGCGCGCCACGTCGAGACCTTCAACGTCTATTTCATGATCCACCCGCAGCTCAGGGCCGTCGTCCTGCCGCTCGGCGACGGGGTCGGCGTGGCGACCAAGCGGGTGCCCCTGATCACCGACCTGGGCGGCCCCTACTGAGCCGGCGTCGCCTTTGGCACGCAGGTTGAATCCGACTACAATCTGACTGCGGAAGGAACCTGCTTATGCGCTTGCGACTCTCTATCTCACGGCTGACGGGCCTCATTGCTGCCGTTCTGACACTCGCCCTCGTGCCGTCCTCGTTCGCTCAGGATGGCGAAGCGGTCCCGGCGCCGACGCTCTCGATCGAGCAGGTGATCGTCGAGCCCAGCAACCCGGGCGCCGACACCCTCTGCCGGCTGCGAGTGAAGCTCGGCAACCAGGGCACCCAGACCGCGTCGCAGCTGGCTTTCAAGGTAGCTCTCAATGGCCAGGACCTGGGTGTCTACGGCAACCAGCTGTTCATGTTCCCGGTCGAGCCGGGCGTCGACAACGAGCTCAAGCTCTACAACTTCTGGACCACAGAGACCTCCCGGTCGATGCCCAAAGACGGCAAGCTCAAGGTCGAGGTCACCCTGACCGAAGCGCGGTGGATGAAGATCGCCGACGACGAAGAAGGGGTCGAGGTCTGGTCGCCGCTGGAAGACGTCGAGGGGCTCCCGGTTTCGAAGTCGGTCACCCTCGAGATGAAGAAGTAGTGAGCCACGAAAGGCTCTCGAGCGCGACCGTCCGGTGAGCTCGGTCCTCGATAGAGATCAGGGTGTAGTTGGCGTCGATCGACAGCTCGCACTCGGTGGCCAGAGCGCCATCCTCGCCGGGCGCGACGTCGAGCATCACGTGATGCGAGCCGACGCCTTTGACCACCTGCGTGGGAACTCCGCAGGAACTGCTGACCACCACCTCCGGGCCGCTCGCGCCCTCATCGAACCGCATCTCGTGCTCGCCCTCGATCGGCACCGGAACGCCGATCTGCAGCCAGAGCGTTCCCGGCTCGGTCAGCTCGCCCAGCCGGATCAGACCGTCTGATCGCAGCCAGCGGCGGCCCAGGATCTGGAGGTCGGTGCCGCCCTCGATCGGCAACCACTCGGGAGAGAAGTAGAACGCGGGGAACCCCTCGGCCGCGGCTTCGACGCTCACCGTGACGCCTGACGAAGCGACGCTCCAGGCACTGCCGCCACCATCGTAGAGGCCGATCTCGAGCTCGTAGCTGCCCTCCTCGAGCGGCGGTGCGAGGGCCGACTGGAAGAGCGTCTGGTCGCGGGTCGCATCGGCGCCGGGCGACCACTCGAAGTCGAGCGCGTGATCGAAGGTCCGCAACACCTCGCCGCTCGGTCCCTTCAGGTGCACCGAGGCCCGCAGATCCCCCACCCGGTTGGCCAACTCGGCTTCGGGCGCCCAGGTCAGGCGGTACGCCGAGAAGCCCGGATAAAGCAGGCGGATCTCGGCCGGCTCAACCGTGACACGACCGACCGGCTCAGGGGGCTCGTCGCAGGCGCTCGTGAGAGCGGCCACTACCAGGCCGCACAACAACAGGGGTCGATTCTTCGCCGTCGCCATAGAGGGCTGAGATTCTAGCCTGCGAAGGGTGGGCACAATCCATGCATCTATTGCCGTTGAGACAAGTTGAGACAAGTGCCATGACCGAAATCGCAATCTTCCTCACAGCAATCCCTCTAGCGGTGGCTCTGGCGATGCTCCTGAACACACTGCTCGACCGGCGGCTCGCGGCCGTCACCCATACCCTGCGACGGTCGACGACCTCGAAGCTGCGCGGTCTGCTCGTGCTGCTCGCGCTGGGCTCGCTGGCGACCACGCCGGCTCGGGCAGCGAACTCGCCCGGGGCCAATCCGCAGGCATGCGCCGAGTTCGAATGCTCGCTGGTGGCCGACGCCGAGCGAGTCGAAGAACTCTGGCGCCGGGCGCCGCGCGGCGTCGTCCTGGTTTCGCAGGACAGCATCCCCACCTCGGTCACAACCGGCGACGGCGACGAAGCGCTCGACACGAGCCAGGTCGTCGTCGACGGCGACCGCACGTCGCGGCCCCGCCCCGCGCACGCGGACTCAACCAGCACCAGACCCTGATCGACCGCGAAGCTCGGTCTTGCTGGCGGCGTGCGTCCGGCCTCTCGCCACGCGACGGCGTGAGAAGGCCGGGCTAGCCGGATTCGGCGAGCGACAGCAGCTGCTCGACCCGCGCCATCACCATGTCGAGCGCCACCAGGTTGTCGCCGCCCTCGGGGACGATGACGTCCGCCCAGCGCTTCGAGGGCTCGGCGAACTCGAGGTGCATGGGCCGAACCGTCCCCATGTACTGACGGAGAACGTCCTCCACCGGACGCCCGCGATCGCGACTGTCGCGGCGGATGCGGCGCGCCAGCCGCACGTCGGAGTCGGTGTCGACGAAGATCTTGAAGTCGAGCAGATCCCGCAGCTTCGGCTCGGCGAACAGCAGGATCCCTTCGACCAGGATCACCGGGCGTGGCGCCACCGAAATCGTCTCGTCGGTGCGCCGGTGGATCACGAAATCGTAGATCGGCACCTCGACCGACATCCCCAGCTTGAGCGCCTCGACGTGCTTGATCAGGAGCTCGTTGTCGAGTGCGTCTGGGTGATCGAAGTTGTGCCGCTGGAGCTGCTCCTCGCTACGCCATTCGACGTCCTTGTAGTAGCTGTCGTGTGCCAGAAAGGCGATTCGGTCACGGCCGACGCCCTCGAGGATCTTTTCGGCAACCGTAGTCTTGCCCGAGCCGGTTCCGCCGGCGACACCCAGAGCCACTCGCCGCATGGCGGAAGGATACTCCAGGACGCGCACGCTCCCGGCACGCGAGGGTCAGCGCTGGCAGCGAGGACAGTAGAACGTGCTGCGATTGCCCTGGACGATCCGCTTCACCGCCGCGCCGCAGCGGGTGCAGGGCTCACCTTCCCGGTCGTAGACCGCCAGGGCAACCTGGAAGTAGCCCGGCGCACCGGAGCCGTCGGCGAAGTCGTTGAGCGTGGTGCCGCCCTGCTCGATCGCCGAGGCGAGGATCGTCCGGACCGCGCCCGCGAGTTGACCCCAGCGCTCGGCGGAGATCCTGGCGACCGAGCGCTTCGGGTGGACCCCGGCCAGATGGAGCGCCTCGCTGGCGTAGATGTTGCCGACCCCGACGACGATGCGGCCGTCGAGCAGGAAGCTCTTGACCGGCGCCCGCCGGCCGTGCGCGGCCCGCGCCAGAAGGGCGCCGTCGAAGCCATCCTCGAGCGGCTCGACGCCCAGGTGACGGAAGTGTCGATCGGCTTCGATCCGATCGGTCGATAGGGCGAGTACCAGGCCGAAGCGCCGCGGGTCCCGGAACCTCAAGCGGCGACGCGAGCTCAAGAAAACGCCCACGTGCTCGTGTGGCTCCCGGGGCGCGCGCTCTGGCACCAGCGTCAGCCGGCCGCTCATTCCCAGATGAACGATCAGCGTCGTGCCACCTTCGAGGTCGATCAAGAGATACTTCGCCCGCCGCCGGAGCCGCTCGATACGCCGGCCCGAGATCCTCTTCGCCAGGCCGCGGCTGACCGGCTCACGCAGCGAGCGGTTCCAGGTACGTACTCGCTCGATCCTGTCGCCAACCACGGCGGGCTCGAGACTCCGACGCAGGACTTCGACCTCGGGAAGTTCCGGCATGCCGCGGATTCTAGCCCCACCCCTGCGGAGAGGTACCCGCCCGATCTAGTGGCGACTCTCAGATTGCCACCTCACTAGCATGCGACTGGACCGTGTCAGACGATCGACCGACGCCGAGACCCTTCAGCTCGCACGACGAGGCGACCCGCGGCTGGGCGCGGCGTGCCGCGGCAGTGGTCTCGGGCCTGCTGCTCGCCCTCGGCCTCTCAGGCCTCTGGATCTACTTCGCTGGATTCTCAATCTTCGGCCAGTTCCTGGTCCTGGCGCACACGGCGTTGGGGCTGGTGCTGTTGATCTTCTATCCGAGCTACCAGTGGACACATCTCAGGGTCTGGATCCGGCAGCGCCTGACCGCCTCCATGGTGCTCGGCTACACGCTCCTGGCGACCGTCGTCGTGTCGATCGCCAGCGGGCTCTGGCTCACCTGGCAAGCCGGCTTCGGTTCTCGAATCTCGGAGCTCTGGGATCTGGTCCATCTGGTGTCCGGGATCGCCGCGCTGGCTCTGATCGCCGCGCACATCGTGGCGGCCGTGATCCGGCGACGGACGGCCGCGCGCCGAGATCCGGAACTGCGCGTGGCGATCTCCGCCTTCGCTCGCCGTACCGCCTGGGGACTAGGTCTGACCACGACCGTCGCAGTCGCCGCAGCCGTCGCCTGGCCGCACACGGACTACAGCATGCCGATCCCGGACGGCTACACGCTGCCCTCCTTCGCCCAGGAATTCGACGAGTACCGCGACAACCCGTTCGCTCCGACCTATGCCCGAACCGAGGACCTGCAGCTGGTGAAGTCCGAGCTCTTGGCAGGATCGCGCTCGTGCGGGACAGCGAACTGCCACCAGCAGATCCTCGAGGAGTGGGAGCCCAGCGCTCATCGCTTCGCCGCCATGAACCCGCCCTTCCAAGAGGTCCAACGCCGCTTTGCCGCCGAGCGCGAGGCCGCTGAAACTCGTTACTGCGCCGGCTGCCACGATCCGATCTCACTCTTCGCGGGCGCCAAGGATCTCCATGCCCAGAGCCTCTCGGCACCGGGCATGGACGAGGGCATCTCGTGCGTGGCCTGCCATTCGATCTCGTTGGTCGACCAGCGGGGCAACGCCGACTACGTGCTGACGCCGCCTGCCAAGTACCTGGGGGAGGGCGCGGACGGCCTCGCCAAGTGGATCTCCGACTTCCTGATCCGCGCCTACCCACGACAGCACCTGCTCGACTACGACCGCAACCTGCTGCGCACGCCCGAGTACTGCGGCGCCTGCCACAAGCAGTTCATCCCGGAGGCGCTCAACCGGTTCGGGCTGGTCGAGGGCCAGAACCAGTACGACGAGTGGAAGAACGGGCACTGGCACAGCGACGATCCCGAGACCGACCTGACTTGCACTGACTGTCACATGCGGCTGGTCTCGGAGTCCGCCGATCCGGGGCACGGCGAGTCCGCCGACCTCCGGCGCAGCGCCGACGACGGTGCCCACCGGCACCACGGCTTCATCGCCACCAACAATTTCATGCCCGCGGTCCTGCGCCTGCCGCACTGGGAGCGTCAGGTCGAGCTGACCGAGGAGTGGATGCGAGGCGAGACCGTTCTGCCTGAGATCGATCACATATGGCCGCGCGGGCCGGTCGCCGGCCTCCAACTCCAAGCCCCGGACATAGCGACGCCGGGCGACGACCTCGACATCCTGGTAGCGGTCTCGAATCGCAAGGCCGGCCACAACTTCATCACCGGTCCGCTCGACTTCGTGCGCTCCTGGATCCACCTGCGGATCCTGAGCGAGGCCGGCGAGGTGCTCGCTGAGTGGGGGACGATCAACCCCGAAACCCGGAGGATCGAAGACCAGCCCGGCGTCGCTCACGACATCGGCAATCCGCGAGATCGTGGAACCCTTGTGCTCGAAGCTATTCCGATCGATGACCAGGGGCAGGAACTGCGCCAGCACGAGTTGTGGCGCAAGGCGGGTGGCAAGGGCAAGCGCGTGATCTTCCCGCAGTACACCGACGCCCACTCCTACCGGCTGCGTCTGCCGGAAGGGCTCAGCGGCGAACTCACCCTCGTGGCGGAGCTCAACTACCGCCGCTACCGGCAGGAGTTCCTCGATCTGGTCCTGCCGGGCCTCGAAGAGCGCACCGGCGCCTATCAGCCGGTCGTGACCCAGGCTCGCGCGGCCCGCAAGGTCCGCCTCACCGGCGGCCCAGCTTCGGAAGCGAGCAGTGGCGAAGCCGGCCGGTAAGCGACCCGGCAGTCGCCGCGTCCGCCGCATCCGGCAATCGTTGGCCGCGGTCGGCGCCGGGCTCTTTCTGCTGACCGCGCTCGGCTGGTGGCTGGCGTTCTCCAGGGACACCGATCGTCAGGATCCCGCCGCAGGCCTCACCGACCTCTCCGACCAGCAGATCCCCGCGAATGCACCGAAGCTCCACTTCGAGAATGTCGCGGCCAAGCTCGGCGTGACGATGCGCCACGGCCCCGGCGAGCGCCGGCGGACCCTGCCCGAGGACACCGGCTCCGGCCTGGCGTGGGGTGACTACGACGGTGACGGAGACTTCGATCTCTATCTCGTGAACTACGACGCCGTCGGTCACGGTTCACAAGCGTCGAACCGGCTCTACCGCAATGACGGAGGACGCTTCGTCGACGCGACCGCCCGAGCCGCCGTCGGCGATGCCACGGGGTTCGGCATGGGCGCGACCTTCGCCGACTACGACGATGATGGCGACCTCGATCTGTACGTCACCAATCGAGGTCCGAACCGACTCTTCTCGAATCTCGGCGACGGATCGTTTCGCGAGATCGGCGCCGCCGCCGGCGTCGACGACCCGAGCTGGTCGGTGGGCGCGGCCTGGGCCGACTTCGACCTCGACGGCCGGCTCGACCTCTACGTCGCGAACTACGTCGACTTCGACGACTCGCTGGCTACTGCGCCAACAAGCGAGGACCCGAACTGGACGGGGGTGCCGATCGCGCTCAACCCGAACGCATTCGACCCGCTACCCAACCGGCTCTACCGGCAGCGACAGGACGGCCGGTTCATCGACGATGCGGTTCTCGCCGGCGTCAGCGATCCCGCTGGTCGCAGCCTCGGCGTGGCGGCGCTCGACGCCGATGACGACGGACGCCCCGACATCTACGTGGCCAACGACGTCTCGCCCAACGCACTGTTTCTCAATCGCGGGCGCGAACCGGGCGAGGCCCTGTTCGAGGATGCCAGTGCAGCCACCGGGACCGCCGACCCTCGCGGCTCGATGGGGGTGTGCGTGGGCAACTTTGCGGACGACCCCGGTCCAGGGTTGCCGTCGCTCTTCATCACTCACTGGGTCGCCCAGGAGAACGCGCTCTACGAGCCGGTGATCGCCGTCGGCGGCCGCCTCGAGTATCGCGATCGGGCGCGCCAACGCCGGGTCGCCGAGGTCTCCCTTGATCGTGTCGGCTGGGGGTGCGCTGCGGCCGACTTCGATGCCGACGGACGCGTCGACTTGATGGTGGCGAACGGCAGCACCCTCGAGTCGTCCGAGCACCGCGAATTGACCGCTCAGCCGGCGCTCCTCCACTGGAATGCCGGAGACCACTTCGTCGACCTGGCTCCGGTAGCCGGCGACGCGATGCGTCAGAAGCACGTCGCCCGCGGCCTCGCCGTGGCCGATTTCGATGGCGACGGCGATCTCGACGCAGCCGTCAACCGCAATCGCGATGTCCCGCTGCTGCTCCAGAACCAAGGCATCGCGGGCCTGACCTCGGAGGTCCGAACGCTGGGGACCGGCAGCTGGGCACTCGGCAGCCGGCTCTCCGTGCTCCGAGCGGGCAGCATGAAGCTCAGCTGGTGGCTCGCCGACGCATCGTTCGCCTCGGCGCATGCGCCTCAGCACCTGATCGGCCTGGGACTCGACCGGAGCTCGCCCCTGTTGATCTGCCTCGACCCGCCCTCCGACACCGAGCGTTGCTACACCGATCTCGAGGCGGGTAGGACCTTCATTCTGGCCCGATAGGGGCTCCCGATTGCATGGCTCGGACGGCCGCTCTTGACACCTTTCGCCCGGTAGGTGAAAATAAGGCGTAAATGCAGACAGCAGCCCTCACCCTCTTCCCCGACGCCAAGCCGGTCGGTCGCCCCGACCCCGACGCCGCCGCGATTCGCCACAACGCCGGCGTCGAGTATTTCCAGATCGACACGCGCGAGATCCTGAATCGAAGCGGCGGTGGACCGCTCCCGTTCGCTCGCACGATCAACCCGTACCGGGGCTGCGAGTTCGGCTGTGCCTTCTGCTATGCCCGCTACACCCATGGCTTCTTCGACCTCGATCGCTGGCAGGACTTCGAGCGCAAGATCTACGTCAAGCGCAACGCCGCCGAGTCTCTGCGGCGAACGCTACGCAAGAGCGATCTCTCCGGCCAACCGATCGCGATCGGCACAGTGACAGATCCCTACCAACCGGCCGAGAAGCACTACGGCGTCACCCGCTCGATCCTCGAGACGTTCGAAAAGGCCAGCGGGCTCGACATCTCGATCACCACCCGCTCGCCCTTGATCCTTCGTGACCTCGAGCTGCTCGCCCGCCTCGACGCCCGCAATACGGTCACGGTCAACGTCTCCGTCTCGTCGCTTGACGCCGTGACCGCTCGCCGCATCGAGCCGCGCGCGCCCGAGCCTGAGGCGCGCCTGCGCACGGTCCGCGCCCTGGCTGCGGAAAGCATCGCGACGCAGATCTTCTGCATGCCAATCATGCCGGGCATCAACTCGACCGAGACCCAGCTGCGGCCGATCTTCGAAGCCGCCGTCGAGCACGAGGCCCAGGACGTCGTCGGCGCGCCGCTCTTCCTGCGAGCTGCGGCGCGCAAGCGCTTCTGGCCGTGGCTCGAGCAGGAGTTCCCCAAGCTGGTCCATCGCTATCAGGCCCTCTACGGCAGCCACGACTATCTCGGCGGCTCGCAGAAGGAACGACTGATGGCGCCCTTCGAGGCGTTGAGACTGGCGTACGGGTTTCCGCGGCGAATCGCCGGCCGCGGGTAGGCGAGCTACCTGGCCTGAAGACAAGGCTTGGGCCGCTCCAGGCACCACCCCCGGCGCCCCAGGTTGCGCGGGCAGTCGCCCGTTAGCTACTATGGGCGCAACCAAAACCTAGGGAGGTGCCTCCTTGAGAAAGTCCCTCGAACGCATCGCGGTCGTCGGCCTGCTGGCTGTGGTTTCAACGTCAGCGGTCGAAGCGGAGCTGTGCACCATCGACGCCGTGCCGGCGGCGACACTGCTGTTGCCCTATTTCGAAGTCGATCTCAACAAGAAAAAGGGCGAAGACTGGGTCATCGCGATCAACAACGGTTCGGCCGCGCCGACCATCGCCCACGTCGTGATCTGGACCGACATGTCGGTACCGACCTTCGACTTCGACATCTTCCTGACCGGCTTCGACACGCAGCTCTTCAGTCTCAAGACTCTGTTCCGCGACGGCCTGGTGCCGGCCGAGGAGCCGTTCTCGGGCTTCCAGACTCTCAGCGAGCTCCAGGCCGCCCACACCGGCGACGGCGTAGACGGTAACTGCTACTCCACCGACACCGGCCGGTTCGCGCGGGGCTACGTGACGATCGACAACGTGAACTTCGATGGCAGCCTGATCAACCCGTCCGACCAGGGTTACTTCCCCGACGTGGCGAACGATCTCAATCAGCTCTGGGGCCAGTACTACGTCACCAAGGGATCGTTCATCCAATCGGACAACCTCGTTCATATCGAGGCCGGCAGCAACTCGAGCTACACGTTCTACGGCCGCTTCGACCAGTTCACCGGCACCGACGAACGCGAGCCGCTCGCCGAGCAATGGGCGGCGCGCTTCATCAACACCCAGAAGGCCAGTACCGAGCTGATCGTCTGGCGCGACTCAGGCGTTGCGCAAGGGCCCTTCACCTGCAACGGCCTCCAAGGAGGTTGGTACCCGCTCGGGCAGACCGACATCCTCGCCTTCGACGAGCAGGAGAACCTGGTCGAGCTCACGTTCGACTCCGCGAGTCCGCCCTTCCCGGCTGAGACGCAGAGGGTCCGGGTCGGCAGCTCGGCTCTGCCGGTGCCGCACGACGCCGGTTGGCTGGTGCTCAACCTCGCGACCAGCGCCGGTCTCCAGTCGTACGTGATCGTTCAGCAGGACCTCAAGAAGCGGAGCAGCCATCACATGGCGCATCCGATGCTCGCCGGCCCCAACAATCCCAGCAGCGAGCCTCAGGTCTCGAGCGCCTGCGGCTCGGCGCCCAACGTGGCCGCCGGGCCGGTTCCCTGAGCCATCCGCTCGTCCGCGTCTGCTGCCTCGCCCTGATCGTCGGAGCCGCGGGCGCGGGCCCTTCCGGGGCGGCAAGTCTGAGCGTGGAGCGGCTCGCCGCCGGGTTGCCCGACACCGGCCAGTGGCGCAACGGCTTCGACCTCGCCGACGTAGACGGCGACGGCAACCTGGATCTCATCCACGGTCCACCGCGCAAGAGTCGCAGACCACCCGTGATCTTTCGCGGCTTGGGCGACGGCAGGTTTTCCGCCGTCGGTCCGCCGCGATTCGCCGATCTGCCCTTGGACTACGGCGATGCCGCGGCGGCCGACTTCGACGGCGACGGACGGGTCGATCTCGCCTTCGCCGTTCATCTCGGTGGCGTGACCGCCCTGCTCGCCGACGCCGACGGCGACTTTCCTGCCGCCTCACCGGGCCTCGAGCTCCTGCCCCCCGGCGAGGCCGACTTCTCGAGTCGCGAGATCGAAGCCGCCGACTGGGACGGGGACGGGCGCATCGACCTGATCGCTCTGGGTGAGGGGCCCGCGCGCGGAACGGCCCACCCGCGCCGCGGCTTGGCGGTGTTCCTCAACCGAGAGACCGGCTGGATGCCGGTACCGGCGCCCGACGAGCTCTCCTTCGGCGACTCGCTGGCGCTCGGCGATCTCGACGGCGACGGGCGGATGGACGCTCTGATCGCGTCTCGCAGACTCGGCGATCCGGCGGTGCTCAGACTTCAGCAGAAGGACGGCAGCTGGACGGTCACGGAGCTCGAGACCATCCGACCCAAGAGCTACTCGCCGGCGGTAGCGGTGACCGAGCTCGACGAGGGCAAGGTGGTCGAGTTCGCCCTGTCGTGGGTTCAGCTGGCGGGCGACGAGTGGCGGAGCGGCGTCGACCTCTACAAGAAACTGCCGCAGGGATGGCAACGCACCGAGCTGTACGCCGAGGACGGAGCCCAGGAGATCCGCGCCCTGGTAGCCGGCGACGCCGATCAGGACGGCCGGCGAGACCTGGTCACAGGCAATGACGGCGGCGAGATCCGGCTGTTCCTCGGCCAGCCCGACGGCAGCCTCAGGGCAGTGATTGATCGCGCGCTTGCCGAGGCCGGTGACGGCTGCGCCGCCTACGACGCCCACCTCGAGGACATCGACGCGGATGGCCGCCCGGAGCTACTGCTCAGCTTCGCCAACGAGCCGCGAGATGAGGAGTGCTCGGGCGGCGGCAGCCTCCAGGCCTGGAGGCTCTCGGTCCAGTAGCCGCTCTACGGCGGGCAGCTCAGGCCGAGGCACGAAACGGCGGTGGATTCAGCTCGTCGTAGAGCCTCTCCGCCGGTTCAATGACGCTTTCATCGAGGATCGCCAGCAGATGGTCCACGTCCTGATAGGGGACGACCGGTTTCACTACCCATCCCCGACGGAGAATGTGGTCCGAGACCGGATACTCGCGCTGTGAGCCTTCGATAATCGGCACGACCGGCAGAGAGGGAAACTGCGGCACGATCGCTTGAAGCTCGGCTGGCACGCTCTTCGGATCGGAGAGATCCGCGATCACGAACCGCGAGACCGCCGCAAAGCGGACGATCGACTCGATCAGATCCCGATGCTCCGGCCTCTCGAAGTCGAACAGGATCGGTACATACTCGTGTGGCGGCGTAGCGAGCGCGCGCCGGATCGCCTCGAGGATCTCCTTTCGCTCGTCGGTGAATCGGCCGAGGATCAGAACCGTGCGATCGGCAATGTCGGTGAGCATTCGACTCACGCCGGCGCCGTCTAGCCGCTCGGTCAGCGCGCGGGTATCGCGCACGGTTTGCTCGCGCGCCTCACGCACCTGTTGCTGCAGCTCCTGGATCGCATCGCGCTCCGGCCGGGGAAAGATGACCGCAGAGTCGCTGGGCATGTAAGCCATGAAACGACCCCAGTCACACTCCCAATAGGACCGCTCCGGCTCGACCACATGGAGCCGGGCGAACGTGAGTGCTTCGTCGAGCGTCAGGCCGACGGCGAGCGACGCGTAGAGCTTCTCGGCAAAGTTCAGCGCCGCGAAGTTGCTGACGAGTCCCTGGACGCCAACCACCGCGGGGATCCCCGCCCGCATGAAAGGACGCACGAACGGCCAGTACCCGCTGTTGCACGCATTAAAGACAGCAAGGCGTGTTCCGGTCCTGGCGAGCTGCAGAGCCAGATTGTCGCTCCAGGCCCACGAGGCCCGCTCGGCCAGAGCCTCGCAGTAGATCGGCTCCTGACTCCGCGCGAGCTGCACCAGAGTGCCGCGCCCGTCGACAACCTCGGTATGGCCAGCGTAGTGGAAGACATCGCACCCGGACGCGATCTTCTCGAGGACATCCACATCTCCGTCGGCGGGCACGAAATCCAACTTCAGCAACCGCTGAATCGACTGCATCGACCTTGTCAGGCTCTGGTGCTCGAGTCTCACGCTCCAGCTATCGGAACCGTCGTCGAACAGTGTGCCGACGAAAAGACCGCGCTGTGCTCGATCGCTCGGCGCGGTCAGGTTCAGGGCGGAAGGGGGCTCCCGTACAAGCGAGATCCGTCCGTCCATCAGCAGAAAACCGCTCCGTGCCACGGGAGCGCTCACGTCTGGCCGGTAAAGGTACTCCCAGGGGAGGTCGATCAGATCATCGTCCAGACAGAGGCGCATACGCAGCCCCAGCTCCGGCCGAGGCGCGATCGAGCGCAGACTCTCGCCGAGCAGGCGCCACACCGGGTCCGGAAGCAGGAGCCGTGACAGCTCCCGGCCGAGCTCTGCCCCCCGGGCGAGCTGGGCGTCGTGCTCGAGGCGGAAATCATCGGCATCGAACTTGCCGACCTTCACCGCGATCGGCTGACGCATCACGCCGGCGGGCGTGGAATGCGCCATCACCTGCACGTACTGCCCCTCGCGCCAGGCGCGCAAGGAGAAATCGACGAAGCGCATCGCTACAGCCATTCGAATCGATCCTAGTATGGAACTCCCCTCGATCGCTCTCGACCGCCGGACGCCTTGCCGGCCCCGCAACCGCAGTCTCGACTTCCGAGCGATCTGCGGTGAGTAGCGAGTCGCCCCGACTCAGATCCCGGCGCGCTCCGCCTGGGCGCCCTTTGCCAGGCGGATCGACTCCGGCGCGTAGGAGCCCGCCAACCAGACGACCCGCTGCTCGTCGAGGCTCTTCCTGAGATTCCTCACGGCGTTCTTGAGATCCCGGAAGGAGCCGATTCGCTCGGCCTCGGGCCAGCCGTGGAGCACCGCCTCCGAGGACCCTCGAGCCGCGGCGTCCTGGGGCTCGAAGTACCAGACGAACAGCGGCACGTCGAGCGTCCGCAGGTAGCCGCGCACCGAGGCCGCGGAGAGCACGCTCAGGTCGGGCCGATCGGCGGCGAGCGCCAGCACCACGGCCCGGCGGCGGTTGCCCCAGGCGGCGCGCATCCCGGCGACAGCGACCGCGTCCGCGATCCGCTCGGTCGACGACAGCCCAGGCGCGTAGTAGTCCTGGGTCAGCGCCCACAGGAGCCCGCCTTCCTTGGTGGTGATTCGCGGCGAGACGACGAACGCGCGATGCGTCGCCACTTCGTGCCGGATCTCTCTGGACTTCGGCAGCAACACACGCAGGCGCTCCTCGGAGCCGAACGCCAAAGCCCTGAGGTTGCGTTCGTTGGCGCTCGCCACCGGGCCCGCGCCGCTCGGCATCGAACCCTCGGTCGCACTGACGCCGCCTGAGGCGCCGACCACTCCGCTCCCCAGTCCAAACCCCTCCTGCCCGAGGCTCCCGGAGACGTCGCGCACGCCGTCGGCACGCACCACGATGATCTCGGCCGGGCCCTTCTCCACGGCGACGACCGCCTGCGGCGAGCCGTTGCGCACGAACCAGCCCGCGAGGTCAGCCGGCTTGCGTGCCTTGCCCTTGGCGAACACCACCGGCACCGCCGTCAGCTGGGCTTCCGCCTGATCCAGGTACTTGCCGCCGAATGCCGCCTGGGTGTGGGCCGAGATGTCGCCGGCGAACTGCAGGTCGACCTGCAGAAAGTGGAAGCCCTCGCCCGGGAGCTTGGGCAGCGCAAAGCGCTCGAGGTTGGCGACCTCGAGCGGCTCGCCGTCGAAGGTGACGGCGATCTCGATCGGACGCATGTCGACTACCGTCTCCCAGGTCACGCGCGCGGCGACCGGGCGCCCCTGCGGATCCCGCTCGAGAAAGATCACCGCTTCGGCCTCGGGCTTGGGCCGGTTTACGTCCTGTACTGCCCGGCCGGCGACATCGCCTTTGCCGTCGAGCGCCACCGCCTCGAGCTGGTGCGGAGCCAACTCCGGGCCGAAGTCGACCAGGGCCTGCCAAGGCGGCTCGCTGAGCTCGGCGGCGAGCGTGCCGTCGAGCTTCAGGTTCACTCCGGCCACCGATGGGTCCACTGCCAACTCTACCGGGTGGGGTCCGATCACCAATCCGAGGAAAATCGTCAGGATCTCGATCATTGCAACCTCCTTCGTCGTGCGGCGGCCCGGTGGGCGAGGTCAGTCTACCGTGCCGGTGAATCGGACTTCAGGGCGAAGCCGGCTCGAGCCCGCAACGAAGACGCGGTGGCAGGCTTGCTCGATCCTCGGGTGTGCCGGACGGATCCTCCCAGGCGAACCAGCTCGCGGCGACGTCGCAGGCGTTGAGGATCGCGGAGTCGGATTCGACGTTGGTCAGGACCACGATCGTCAGGCCCTCGTCCTGATAGTGCGCCAGATGGGAAGAGAATCCGTCGATGCCGCCGGAATGGTTGAACATCCTTCGTCCGAAGAACTCGCGGATCTGCCAGCCGTAGCCGTAGTTGCCACGGAACGGCGTGAACGTCGGCTCGGTGAGATCGCCCAGGAGCGCGCCCGAGAACAGGGCGTTCGACCAGGTCAGTAGATCTCCGGCGGTCGAGTAGAGACCTCCCGCCGCATACGCCGCGTGGTCGTCGTAGTCGATGATTCTCAAGCTGCCGTCCTCGGCTCGATCGTAGCCGCGCACGCGACGCGTCACCGGTCGCTCGACACGGTCGTAGGCGGTGTCCTCGAGCCCCAGAGGATCGAGCACCAGCTTCCGGAGCACCAGCTCCCAGGGTTGCAGGTAGACCGTCTCCAGAGCGGCGCCGAGCAGCACGTAGTTGAAGTTCGCGTAGGAGTACCCTTCGCCTGGGCGTCCCTCCAACGACTCATCGGGAGCGAGCGTCGCGAGCACCCTGGACAGCTCCCCCATCGTGTCCTCGACCGGCACCGCCTCCAGGTCCCCAAAGTGATCCCTGATGCCTGACGTATGGGTGAGGAGGTGCTCGATCGTGACGTCGCTCCAGGAGATGGGGCAGCCCTGGATCAGGCCGCAGATCGGATCGACCAACGACAGCCGGCCGGCGCGCACCGCCAGCAGTACCGCGCCGGCCGTGAAAGGTTTGGTCAGCGAACCTATCCGGAAGATGTGGTCCGGGCGCATCGGCACCTCGTGCTCGACCTCTGCCCATCCGTACCCGGACTCGAGGATCAACTTGCCGTCCTGGGCCACGGCGACCGCGCCACTGAAGCGGCCGGCCTCGGCGCGAGCCCGGAAGAGGGCTCTGACTCCGTCCGCTTTCTCTGCAGACATCGAGCTCTGCCGGTCCGATTCCGCCGCCCCTTCGTCATCGCGTTCGGCACGGTCGACAGCGTCGGCGCTCTCGGTGGGGTCCCTGGGCGCACGCCTCTCCGCGCCCAAAGCTGCGATCGGTAGAGCCAGCGCGAGGCCAAGAGCGAGAGTAGTGTTCCGCACTCTAGCTGCCTACCCATCTCGCCGGGCGAAGAACAGGAACCCCTTGGCGCCCTTGCCCTGGTGCGCGCGCACGATCTCGACCCGCGCGTCGAACCCGGCCTGCCCCAGAAGCTTGGTGAAGCCGTCGTCACGGAACGCGGACCAGATCCCGAGAACCCCGCCGGGCCGTAGCGCCTCACGGAGACTCTCGAGCCCGGCACGGTCGTAGAGCCGTCGGTTCGAGCTCAGGCACCAGGCGGACGGGCCGTTGTCGACGTCGAGCAGCACCGCATCCCAGGCGGCTCGGCCGCTCTCCTCGAGCACCGCGGTGACGTCGGCCTCGAGCACGGTCACCCGGCGATCGTCGAGCGGTCGGCCCAGCCCGCTCAAGAGCTCTCGGTTCCACGCCACAACGGCCGGGAAGATCTCCGCCACCGCGACCCGGGCGTCTCGCGGCAGCGTCGCCAGCGCGGCACGCAGAGTGTAACCGAGACCCAGTCCGCCGATCAGCACTCGCGGCGCGTCGACACCGGAGAGGTCGCCCAGCGCCAACTCGGCCAGCGCGACCTCGGAGCCGTGGCGCCGGGTCGACATCAGCTCCTCGCCATCGAGATGGATGTAGTAATCGTCGTTGCGGCGGTGCAGAACCAGCAGACGTCCTTCCGGAGTCTTGACGCTGGCCAGGGTCTCGAGTGGGCGCATGTCAGATATCGCGGCGACCGGGCGACGATCGTTCGCGTCCGCGAGTATAGGCGCTGTCCCCCGCGAAAGGGGCCGGTCAGGAACCGTTCGTGCGGGCCAGACGCAAGCCCCAGTTGCGGTCGCGATCGGCCGGCAGGTCGTCGCTCCGGTCTGCGGCTCGGCAGTGATGAGGGATGTTGCTCCACGAGCAGCCGCGCCGGATCCTGTGCTCGCCCTTCGCGGGTCCGAGCGGATCGACCGCTGGGTCCGCGGTCGGCACCGCACGCCGGTCCCAGGTCCATTCCCAGACGTTGCCGAGCATGTCGCGCAGACCCCAGGGATTCGCCGGCTTCCGTCCGACCGGGTGCGTGCCACATTCGACAGCGGACTGCTCGCGCTCGACCCAATCCGCGCACGGCCAGGCCGGCCGGTACTCGACGCCGCTGTTGCCGCCGTACCAGGCGATCGGCGACAGCGCCGGCGCCGCGTTCAGACCGGTGATCTCGAACGCCCCGATCCAGGTCGGCCCGTCGCTGCCGGCCCGCGCCGCGCGCTCCCACTCCGCCTCGGTTGGCAGGCGATAGCCCGGACAGTCCAGACCGGCGAAGCGGACCTCCTGGCAGACGAAACCGCCGTGGCACCAGTCCTCACCATCGGGACAGCCGACGCCCGGCTCACCCCGGCACTCGATCATCTCGTAGCAGGCGTCCAGCCCTTCTGCCTCCGATGCACGATTGGCAAATGCCACCGCATCGAACCAACTCACCCGCTCGACCGGACAGTCGTCGCCGCACGCCTCGAGGAACGATGGCGAGGTCCCGAATAGCCGACGCCACTGCGCCTGCGTGACTTCGGTCTCGCCCAGCCAGAAACCGCGGCTCAGCGTCACGTCGCGCCGGATCTCGTCGGCGTCCCGGCCCTCCTCGTCGGGCGGACTCCCCATCTGGAACGTTCCCGCCGGCACGTAGCGGAAGGTCGTCTCGAGCGGTTCACTCCCCCGGGCCTGCCCGGCGACCGGCTCGATCGGCGAGGAACATGCCAAGACCGCGACGAAACCGATGAGAATGCCCCGCGTTGAGGTCGCTACCACCCGAGGAGTCGCCCGATCGGATGCCACCTACGCCTCGCGCGGCGCGGCGTCACCGATCTGCGACGGCGATCGCGCGTCCTCCGCGGCGATCGAGCGCTTCCATTCGCGGCTCGTGAGATACGAGTACATCGCCGGCACGATGTAGAGCGTCAGCACCGTCCCGAAAGTGAGACCGCCGATGACTGCGATTCCCATCGGCACGCGGCTCTCGGCGCCGGCGCCGAGGGCGAGGGCGATCGGCAGGATGCCCAGCACGGTCGACAGCGTGGTCATCAGCACCGGCCGGAAACGCGCCGCGGCGGCGTCTTTGACCGCGGTCATCGCGTCGCTGCCGCGCGCCCGCTTCTGGTTCGCGAACTCGACGATCAAGATGCCGTTCTTGGCGACCAGGCCGATCAACATGATCATGCCGATCTGGCTGAAGATGTTCAGCGTCTGTTGAAAGTACCAGAGGGAGAACAGCGCTCCCACCAGCGCCAGCGGCACCGCCAGCATGATGATCGCCGGATCGCGGAAGCTCTCGAACTGGGCGGCGAGCACCAGATAGATCAGGACCAGCGCGAGCAGGAACACGTAGAGCAGCGCCCGCGAGCTCTCCTCGAAGTCGCGCGACTCGCCGGAGAGGGTGGTCTGAAACGTGTCGTCCAGAAGGTCGTCGGCGATTCGTTGCATCGCGGCGATGCCGTCGCTCTGACTGCGACCCGGAGCCAGGCCCGCCGATATCGTCGCCGAGACGTAGCGGTCGAACCGGAAGAGCTGCGGCGGAAAGCTCTCCTCGTAGACTCGCACCACCTTGTCGAGCGGCACCGGCGTGCCCGCGCCGCTCTTCACATAGAGATTCCGCAGATCGATGGTCTCGTCGCGCCGCTCACGCTCGACCTGGCCGACAATCTCGAACTGCTTGCCGTCCATGACGAAGAAGCCCAGCCGCTGCTCGCTGAGTGAGAGCTGTAGCGTCTCCGAGACATCGAGCGCCGAAATGCCCAGGTCGTTCGCGCGCTCGCGGTCGATCTCGACCCGGAGCTGCGGCTTGTCGAAGACCAGATCGAGGTCCGGCGTGGTGAGCACCGGATCCGCCTCGGCGCGCTCGAGGAAAGCCGGCAACACGTCCTCGAGTCGCTTGAGGGTCGGCGCCTGGAGCACGAATTCCACCGCCTGCCCGCGGCGCCGCCCGACCGCGATGGTCGGCGATTGGGTCACAAACCCGCGTGCGCCGGTGAATTGGGCGAGCTTCGCCTGAACGTCCTGCGCGACCTCCATCTGGGTGCGCTCGCGCTCGTGCCGATCCTTCAGCCAGAGCCGCACGAAGCCCGTGTTGACAGAGCTCGAGGCACCGAATCCGGGTGACGTGACCGTCATCAACTCGCGCTGCTCCGGATACTCCTCGAGCATCATCTCGGTCACATCCTCGAGGAAGGCGTCCATGTACTCGAAGGTCGCGCCCTCGGGCGCCTTGAAGTTGACCGCGATGCGACCGCGGTCCTCGAGCGGCGCGAGCTCCGCGGGCAGGATGCTCAGCAGCCAACCGATGCCGATCATGCACACGACCAGGATCGGGAGCGCCAGCCAGCGATGCTCGAAGAACGTCTCGAGGCTGTCGCGATAGCTCTGCGTCAGCCAACGAAAGAACGGCTCGGTTCGGCGGTAGAGCCACGGCTGCTGAGCGCGCTTCTTGAGCAGGCGGGTGGTCAGCATCGAAGTCAGCGTGAGCGCCACGAACGAGGAGATCACCACCGCCCCCGCCAGGGTCGCGCCGAACTCCCGGAACAGGCGTCCGGTCAGGCCGCCGAGAAAGAAGATCGGCAGCAGCACCGCGACCAGCGCGACGGTGGTCGCGATCACCGCGAAGAAGATCTCACGCGTGCCTTCGAGTCCGGCGCGCACCGGGTCGAGGCCCGCCTCGATCTTCGAATAGACGTTCTCCAACACCACGATCGCATCGTCGACCACCAGCCCGATCGCGAGCACCAGCGCCAACAGCGTCAGCACGTTGATCGAGAAGCCACCCACGTACATGACGAAGAAGGCGCCGAGCAGTGACACCGGGATCACCACCACCGGGATCAGCGTCGTGCGCCAATCGCGCAGGAAGATGAAGATCACCATGACGACCAGCCCCAGGGCGAGGAAGATCGTCTGCTGGACCTCGGCGATCGAGCGCCGGATGTACTGCGAGCTGTCGAAGGCGTAGCTCAGCTCGATGTCCGGCGCCAGGTTGCGCTCGAGGATCGACACTCGACGCCGCACCTCGTCGACGATCTCGACATAGTTCGAGCCCGGCTGCGGACGGATCGCCAGCGCCACCATCGGCACGCCGCCACGGCGCAGGATCGTGCGTTCGTTCAGCGGCCCGAGCTCGGCCCGGCCGATGTCGCGCAAGCGCACGACGCCGCCGGCGTCTTCCTTCAGAATCAGATTTTCGAACTCGGCGGGGGTCGACAACCGGCTCATGGTGCGCACCGTCAGCTCGACGTCACGCCCCTCGATACGGCCGGCCGGCAGCTCGACGTTCTCGCGCCGGATCGCCGCCCTGACGTCGCCGGGCGAAAGCCGGTACGAAGCGAGCTTCTGCGGGTTGAGCCAGATGCGCATCGCCTGGGTCTTGCCGCCCCAGATGTCGATCCGGCTCACCCCGGGGATGGTCTGGAGACGCTCGACGAACACATCGTCGGCGAAGCGTGTCAGCTCCAACAGGTTGCGCTGGGTGCTGCCCATCGCCAGCGCCACCACCGGACTGCCGTCGGCGTCGGCCTTGGAGATCGACGGCGGATCGACGTCCGGCGGCAGGTTGCGCTGCGCTCTCGACACCCGGTCTCGGACGTCGTTGGCGGCACGCTCGAGATCCTCGCTCAGGCCGAACTCGACCTCGATCGTGCTGCGCCCCTCACGGCTGACCGAGGTCAGCGTGCGGATGCCGTCGATGCCGTTGATCGACTCCTCCAGCGGCTCCGTGATCTGCGACTCGATGACGTCGGCGCTGGCGCCGCGGTAGTCGGTGACCACCGTGATCAGCGGCGCGTCCACGGATGGGAACTCGCGAACTCCGAGCGAGCGGAAGCCGATCAGCCCGAACAGCACGATCGCCAGCGACATCACGATCGCCAGTACCGGGCGGCGGATGCTTAGTCCGTAGAGGCTCATGGCGCGGCGCGCTCGACGACCTCGCGGCCGCTCGCGAGCTGCTGGATCGCGCTCACGATCACGCGGTCGCCGGCCTCGACGCCGCTCACGATCTGGACCTCGTTCTCGGTCCGGATACCCGTCTCGACCAGGCGCGAAGTCGCCTTGCCGTCTTCGAGCACGAAGACCTTCTTGCTACCGAGCTCGGGAATCACCGCCAGCGCCGGCACCGTGATCGCATCCTCGATCTGCCGCACCGCGATCTCGACGTCTGCGAACGCACCTGGCAGAAGACGGCCGCCGGGGTTGGCGCAGCGCGCCCGCGCCCGAAGCGAGCGGGTCTCGCGGTCGACGGTCGGCTCGATCGCGTAGATCCGGCCTTCGTAGTCCTCCTCGATCGCCCGCACCCGGAAGCGCACCGACTCGCCGACGCCCATGCGGGCGGCGTAGGCCTCCGGAACGGTGAACTCGATCTTCACCGGATCGAGCTTCTGCAGGCTCGCGATCGGCGTCTCCGGGGAGACCCGCGCACCACGGCTCACCGCGCGTAGTCCGATCACACCCGAGAACGGCGCCTCGATCACGGTCTTGGCTAGCTCCGCGTCCGCCAGCCGCTGCTCGGCCTGGAGCACGTTCAGCTGGCTGAACGCCAGATCGTAGTCGTCCTGGCTGGTCAGCCCTTGAGCGAGCAGATCCTGCTGGCGCGCTTCCCGCAGGCGCGCTAGTTCGACCCGGTGTATGGCTCGATCGCGCTCGGCGACCAGCGTGTCGTCCTCGATCTGGACCAGGAGCTGGCCGCGCTGGACCCGCGAGCCTTCGGCGAAGTGAATCTCCTCGATGATCCCCGAGATCTCGCTCCTGATCTCCACCTGCTCGTCCGCTTGAATGGTCCCGACGGTAGAAAAGCGCTCGACCAGTCGATGGGGAGTCGCGATCAGAATATCGACCCCGAGAGCCGGCGCCTTCTGATCGGCCGTGGATCTCTCGGCAGCCTCGGCGGCTCCGATCGGCTCGACGCGGCGATAGATCAAGAAGGAGAGCGCCAGCACGGCGGCGCCAACCCAGAGGAGAAGCTTGATTTGCCTTGTCATACAAGCCCCGAAGAGCTAATGAGTATACGGCCAAAATCGGTCTACCAGATCGATTTGTTGCAGACTCGTCACGTCACCGGGCTCCGAAGGCCCTCGGCAATCGATACGCGAGACAGAACCGGTCAGACGGCCCCGGTCAGCCGCGACAACAAGAAATCTGACACTCGAAATCGGCTTCGCGCGCGCGGAGTCGGCTGACGAATCTTATCTCGGTCAGTTGGGTATCCTGTCACCATGACTGACAAGGGCGTGCTCGAGATGATGAAGGAGAGCCTGGCCGTCGAGTGGCAGGCGCTGATCGGCCTGGCGCCACGGATCGTGGCGGCGATCGTGGTCTTCGCCATGTTCCTGTTCGCTGGGAGGATGGTCGGCCGAGGGGTGGGGGCTCTCCTCCGGCGAGGAGACTTCACTCCGGTCTACCAGGTCTTCTTTCGCCGACTCTCGGTCTGGCTGGCCGGCATACTCGGGCTGGCCGCGGCGATGAACATCCTCGGACTCGGCGGCGCGGCGGCCGGACTGCTAGCAGGCGGCGGCCTGACAGCGGTGGTCCTCGGATTCGCTTTCCGGGAGATCGGCGAGAATCTCCTCGCTGGCCTCTTCCTCGCCTTCAGCCGGCCGTTCAAGGTCGGCGATCAGATCCAGTCGGGAGGCTTCAAGGGCACCGTGCGCTCGATCGAGCTGCGCTACACCCATGTCCGGACCGATGATGGTCGCGACATCTACATCCCCAACGCGCTCATGTTCAAGGAGCCGCTGGTGAACTTCACCCGCGACGGCCTGCTGCGCCTTTCGTTCACCGTCGGCGTCGACTACGGCGACGACATCGGCGAGGCCTCGCGAATGCTGCTGGCCACGGTCCGCGCGGTGGAAGGGGTGCTCGAGGACCCGCGACCGTCCTCACATCCATCGGGCCTCAGCTCGAGCTGGGTCGACATCGAGGTTCACTACTGGGTCGACACCTTCCGCGTCAAGCCGGGCCTGCTCGCCGTGCGTGGCGCGGTGCTCGACTCCTGCAAGCGAGCGCTCCTCGACGGGGGCTACACCCTGAGCAGTGACACGGTCTCGCGGCTCGCAGTCGCAATGCGGCAGGAGCCGGATCCGCCGGCTTGAACTTGAAGTAGTCGGCGGCGAGCCACCTCCGGACCGAGAAGGCGAAGGCAACGCGCCGCCGGTGAGGGCCAGCGTCAGTCCAGGTCGATCACGAAGACGCAGTTGAAGCCGATCTCGCCGAGGGTCGCGAGCGCCGTCATATCGACCGCACCCGAGAGGCGCACGCTGCCGCTCTTGTTCTTGAACCGCCGGGTTCCGTGCTCGGTCAGAATGTTGTCGCCTCCCGGTCCGGTGATGTCGCCGACGATGTGCGTGACGGACGGCGAGCCCTCGAAGATCGGAGCGACCGTGGTCCGGCCGGTCGCCGCCATCGTGCCCTGGGGAAGGTAGAAAAAGGTCGTGCGAGTGAGCTCGAGGGTCGGGAACGCATCCACCCCAGGGGAGGTCCCATCACTGTCGTAGCTGACGATCTCGTCGAGACAGTCGATACCGCTTCCGATGAGTCTGTCGGTCTTGGTGTCGAACAGGTCCGTCTCGAAGCACAGCGCGGGCCCCGGCAGGGGCGGGTTGTCCCCAGGCAGCATCAGGCCGCCTACGCCCCGCAGAGTTACGACGATGTTGTTCCCGTCTTTGGCCTGGGCGATCACGGGCGCTACCAGGCCCACGACGATCACGGCGGTCAGGATCGTGCGCGCGAAGCTCCACCGATTGACAACGGTCATTCCCTTCATGGCAGTCTCTCCTCCCCAAAGGGCTGAAGCGAGGATTCGCTCCGCCCACTGGGCCTTTCGGCGGCTCGGCGGTCTGGCCTCGCAGGTGCAACCTGGGAGCCAGATCCGTAGCTTTGCGGCGCCGGGTTGCCCCGGTTGTGCCGTTTCGCGGGTTACGAAGAACCCTAACTTCCGAAGCGGGACCCGTCAATCACAACGTGGCTCGAACTGGCTAGCGGACCCCGACGACCACGAAGGTGACGTCGTCCTCGAGCTCGCGGCCGTCGCGCCACTGCTCGCCCGCAGCGACCAGACGCTCGACAACTCCCGCCGCGGAATCCCTGGCCGCCGCCCGGAAGATCTCGCCAGCCCGGTCGTAGCCGAGCATCTCCCCCGCCGGGTTGAGCAGCTCCGGAAAGCCGTCGCTCATCAGGAGGACCGTGTCCCCCGGCCGGAGCTCCACCTGATGCGACTTGTAGGGAAAGGAGCGCATGCTGCCAAGTGGCATCCCCGAGATCTCGACGCTCTCGAGCTCACCGCCTCCACGATGGATCAGCGGGAAGGGCATCCCCGCCGCCGCCATCCGAAGCCCGCCGCCCTTGTACCGCGCCAGAAGCAGCGCCATGTTCAGCGAGCGCAGGTTCATGCGCTTGAGCGCCGAATTCGAGCGACTGACCGTCGCCACGAGATCCTCGTCCTGGGCAAGAGCGTTGAACAGGCTCTTGGTCGCCGTCACCATGGTGCCGGCCCGTAGGCCGTGTCCGGTCGCGTCGCCGATGGCGATCGTCAGCGAACCGTCACCGGCGAGATCGAAATCGTAGTAGTCGCCACCGACCTCGGTCGCGGTCTTCATGTGAGCCGCGATGTCGAGCTCCGGGTGCTCGGGGACTGTTCGCGGCAGCATGGAGAGCTGGAGCTCGCGAGCCTCCTCGAGCTCTCGACGTTTGGTCTCGACCTCGGCCTCCAGGAGCCTTCGCTGCGTGAGCTCCACACCCGCGCGACGCTCCTGCTCGACCTTCTCTTCGGACAACCTCCTGACCCGCTCGAGCTGAGCTTCGAGATCCGCGTGGGTTAGAGCGACTCGCCGAGCGAGATAGATCGACATCGAGACGATCAGCAGCAGGACCGAGGCGAACGGCGCGACGAACGTCAGCAGGGCGACCTGCGGCAGAACTCCGAGCAAGGCCAGCAAGCCGGCGCCGAAGCCCAGGACCACGGCGAAGATACCGAGCGCGACGATCAGCGCTCCGGACACGCCTCGCTTGACCGAAAGCAGCACCGCACGACCCATCTCGACCAGGCCCGCGAGCATCGTCAGGAAAATGATCCCCTCGGCGGCACTCGGCCGAGCCACGCCCCAGGCGAGGATCCCGGCGACCGCCGGCGCGAGCCAGGACAGCCACGGCGGGAGTCTCTCGCTGAACGCCCGGTGGACGAACAGGACCCCGAAGAGAGCGAACCCCACTCCCGCGGCGTTCATCAACGATTCGGTCCAGAAGACGATCCTCGGATCCACCGCGACCGCTTTGTGAGACAGCAGAAAGGCCAGCACCGCCAGACTGACGCTCAGCAGCGCGAAGTAGAGATTCTCTCGACTCTGCCGGCGGAAGGCCCAGAGCAGGAGATGAAGCAGGGCGAAAGACAGGAAGACGCTCGCATACAGGCTTCGCCGACCGGAGTTGAGCCGCTGCTCCCGAGTCAGCCGAGCGGTCGCGACCTCGAGCGGTCCGATCCAGGCAGCGAAACCACCAAAGTAGCCGACCCTTCGGTAGCCAGCGAGATCCGGATTCGCGAAACGCACCAGCAGCTCGTGCCGACCTGCGGCGCGGAAGGCCAAGGGGATCGGCTCCGGCCAGAGCGACGGGCGATACTCCTTCGGATCTCGGGACCAGAGGCCGATCTCGGCGACCAGCTCCCCGTCCAGATAGACCCTCGAGGCGCCATGGTGGCGGTGAAGGCGCAACGCGACAGTCTTCCCGGACAGCGACGGTGCCACCTCGAGATCGAGCCGAAACCACCCGAGGCCCGACCAATCCCCTGGCACCTCGGAGGAGCGCAGGGTCGGTGCGACCCGCCGCCACTCGGATGCCCCCTGCGGCCCATGAGCGCCGGCGGCCGCCTCATCGGCCGTGTACGACCAGGCTTCGAGAGACAGCCCTTGTGGCTCAATCGTGCTCGGTGAGATCCGCTCGAGCTCGACCTGGGGTGCGGCGGGTGCCGTCAGCACCAACGCGATCAGCAAACTCAGCGAAGGCGGGACGATAGACGAAGCGAGCCTCACACCGGTTCCGCTGACCTCCGCAAACCCTCGATGATCCGGACCAGCATCTCCTGGAAGTCCGTCTCGGCAGCGTTGAAGCCTTCGCGCGAGAAGCGGATCTGCCCGGCTCGGTCGATCACGACCAGCCCTGGTAGCCCGGCGAACCCGAAGGCCCGGTGCGCCTTGCCGCCGGGGTCATAGACGAATGGGACGTCCAGATCGCGCCCGCCGACGAACGCTCGAATCGCCTCCGGTGTATCGCCACCGGAGTCGTTCGCCACCACTAGAATCTCGACCTCGGGGGTGGCGACGTAGCGCCGATGGAGCGCGTCGATCTCGGGCAGCTCCGCGATACAGGGCGCGCACCACGTAGCGAAGAAGTCGAGCACCACGACCTTGCCCTCGAGCGATGCCGCCGGCAACGCAGTCGCATCGAGACTCTCGAAGGCAAACTCTGGGGCCGGCTCGTCTCGTAGCCGGTTCAGAGAGCGGGAGATCTCACCTGGAACATAGGCCAACGCATACCAGCCGGCGAGGACAGCGACAAAGCCTAGGGCGACAATCACCGAACGCCGAGGAGACCCCTGTGACCGGAAGCCCAGCCAACCGAAGAGGGCGAAGACCAGCCAGAAAGCGAGGTGCCCCCAGAGGCCGGGCAGCTCCGGGATGACCAGGGCCGCGAAGAACAGCACCAACGGCACGCAGAGCAGGACTAGTGAGACGACACCGCCGCGCCGCCGACCTCCCAGCCACCACCCCGCACCGAAGAGCCCCGCACCCCCGAACGCGAGCACCCACCGCATGTCGTTCGTCACCCCGAGGATCATCCCGGCAGTGGCAGCGGCCACTAGGAGCCCCATGCCGAGAGCGAAGATTGGAGTCAGGCTTCTAGGAGTCACGGTCTGGCCCTTCTACCCGGAGCCGAGGAACTTCGCGATCCCGGTCATCAGCATCTGGGTGGCGATCGCCACCAGCAGCATGCCCATCAGCCGTTCGAGCGCGACCATCCCCTTGCGGCCGAGATGGCGCCCCAGGAACGCCGACATCGAGATGATCACGGCGGAGGCGAGCCACGCGGCGAGCAGGGCCACAAGCCAATCCAACCAGCGCGCCGGCTCGCGACTCGACAGCAGGAGCACGGTCGCCATCGCCGAGGGTCCGGCGACGTAGGGAATCGCCAGCGGCACGATGAACGGCTCGCCGTCCATCGCCGGCTCGCCGTGGCCACCCTGCGGCGGGAAGATCATCTTGATCGCAATCAGGAACAGGATCGCGCCGCCAGCCGCAGTCAGCGCCGGCTCCGAGATCCCGAGGATTGCCAGGATGTGCCGGCCCGAGAACAGGAAGATCACCAGCACCACGAGCGCGATCAGCAGCTCGCGAACAATGATCTTGAAGTGCCTCGACTTGTCGACCGGCTCGAGCGCCGCGACAAAGAACGGCAGATTGCCGAACGGATCGAGCACCAGGAAGAGCAGCACGGCTGCAGAGATGATGGTCACTTCGCTTCGCCCTCGGGTGGAGTTCCGATCTTGTCAGAAGCCGGGACGGACTCACCGCTCCCGCCCCGTTGACCGCCGCCATTATCTGGGTTTACAGTAATAGCAATCGCTGCAATCAGGTCGAACCGAGGCGGTGACCCGCTCGTTCAGACCGACCCAAGAAAGAAGGAGGCGCTGTATGAGTCGCACGAAATCTCTCCTATTGGGCGGGGGCGCTGTCGCTACGATAGCGCTACTGCTCGCAACCTCGCCCCTGCTGTTCGCCGCCGAGGACACGGACTGGCACTTCAACGGCACGGTCATCGAGGCGTGTAGCTGCCCGATGTTCTGCCAGTGCTACTTCAACACCGAACCGGCCTCGCACGAGGAGCACGACGGCGAGCATTTCTGCAAGTTCAACATGGCCTACAAGGTCAACGAGGGGCATCACGGAGACACCGACCTCGCCGGAGTGAAGTTCTGGGTCGCCGGCGACCTGGGCGAGACCTGGGAGGACGGCACCACCGACTGGGCCGTCGTCACGTTCGCGACCGGCACCACCGACGCCCAGAAGGCCGG
>JAJCXP010000324.1 GCA_029263375.1 Acidobacteriota bacterium
CGGGTGCCGAGACCACGCTGGCACGCCACCAGACCGATGATCCCGCCGAACACGATCGCCTTGATCACGCCGCCGAAGATGTCCTCCAGAACCAGCGCCGACAGACTGTCGGCCGTGTAGGCACCGGCGCTCAGACCGAGCGCCGCCACCCCGGCGAGGCAGCCTCCCAGGATGCCGATCAGATCGGCGAACAGAGTCAAGCAGGGCACCGCGACGAGCAGGGCCACCAGGCGTGGGATCACCAGGAAGTCGACCGGATCGAGCCCGATCACCTCGAGCGCGTCGATCTCCTCGGAGACCCTCATGGTGCCGAGCTCGGCCGCGATCGCGGAGCCCGCCCGTCCCGCCACCAGGATGGCCGTCATCAGCGGCGCCAGCTCGCGAGTCACCGACACGGCAACCAGGTTCGCGACCAGGTGGGTCGCTCCCAGCTGACGTAGCTGGTAGGCCGACTGGAGAGCGAGAATGATGCCGATCAGCGCGGCGATCAGGGCGACCAGCGAGAGCGATTGGTTGCCGACCCGGATGACCTGATCGATCGTCGCTCGCCAACGAAACGGCTGCCCTTGAAACGGGCCCACGACCGCCTGCCGGACCGCGGCGACCGCCAGTCTCCACATGCGGCCGGTCTCGGCAAGCTGCTCCCAGAGCAACAGCTGCGCACGAACCGCGAGCCCGGTCGGCATTACGCCGACATCGCCCGATCGAGGTCGCCCCAGCAGGAGTAGCAACGCAGCAGCGCGTCTTCAAGGCCGGCGAGCTCGAACACCCGGCGGACCGACTCGTTCGGGCACACGAGGAACATGGTCGGCCCGCGGCTGTGTGTCGCCACCAACCCCTCTACCAGCACCGCCATCGCCGCCGTGTCGATCCGCGAAACCTCATCGAGCTCGACCACCAGGTTCTTGTCGCCCGTCGCGTCGATCGCTTCGAAGAGCTCCCTTCGGAGCTGGGCCGCCTGGCGGTATCCGGCCGTCCCCTTCAGGTGGAAGGTCGCGGTCGTCGGCCGCGCGCTCGGGTTGAACTCGGTCTCGAGCGTCATGCGTCGGTCAGTCTATCGCCCGCATCTACCATCACGGTAGTCAGCCATCACAGTAGTCACCTGAGGGACCGTCACCAACCGGCCGCGGTTGAAGACGCCTCGGAACTTTGTCAGAGTCCATCAACCATCGATTCCAGAGGAGTCTTGCCCCATGTCCAGATCCAGCGCGCGCTCGAGAACAGCTGCAGTCTTCGTCACCACCATCCTCGCCGGCTCACCCCTGCTGGCCGGAGTGGTCTTCGAGGTCGAGACCACGTACCACTCGGGCTCGACGGCAGGCCGGTCGACCAGCAGCGAGATGTCGGTCGAGGGCAAGAACCTCAAGATGGAGATTCTCGCCGGCGAGGGCGGTGGCGATTCGGCCGAGAAGGACGAAGCGATCTTCCGGGGCGACCTGGGCCAGATGGTGATCGTCGATCACCGCACCAGGAGCTACATGGAGATCGATGGCGAAGCGTTGAAGGGCGTCGGCGGCCAGATGGCCGAAGCGATGAAGGCGGTCGAGAAGCAGTTGGAGGGACTCGATCCCAAGCAGCGCGAGATGATGGAGAGGATGCTCAAGGAGCGCATGGGAGGAGCGGGCGCCGCCGGCCAGGATACGCGCCCGCCGGTCGAGTTCCGCAACACCGGCGAGCGCGGCGACAAGCAGGGCTACCCTTGCGTGCGGTGGGACATGTTCGTCGGTCAGACCAAGATGCAGGAGCTCTGGGTCACAGATTGGAGCAACATCCGGGGCGGCGTGGAGGTCGCGGGCGCCTTCCGAGAGATGGCGGCCTTCTATAGCGAACTGCTGGACTCGTTCCGGGAGATGGCGGGAGGAATGGGCTTCTTCAACGCCGATCGCGGGCCGATGGAGGCGTTTCAGAAGGTGGACGGTTTTCCGGTCGTCACCCGCTCATTCGAAGGCGGCGAGCTCGAGAGTGAAACCGTCCTGGAATCGGTCACCGAGCGCGATCTCGACCCGGACGCGTTCGAGCCCCCCAAGGGCTACAGGCTCCGGACCATGGGGCCCCAGTAGGCAACGAGCCGCGGCTACTCGTGCGGCACCCAGTCACCAGCCGACATCGGCGTGGTGAACGCGTCGGACCAGATGAATGTGTCCGACCAGATGAACGTGTCCGACCAGATGAACGAGTCGTTCCAGACAAACCCGTCGCTCCAGATGAAGCCGTCGTTCCAGATGAAACCGTCGTTGAAGGCGTAGCCCTTCCACGAATAGCTCTGGTCCCAGCTGTAGTCATTCAAGCCCGCTAGGAAGTAGGTGCCGTCATCAGCCCGGTCGGCGCGCCCGGCGTAGTGCTGGAGCCCCGCGAGATCCAGGTTGACGTTGAGGCCGCGGTTCGCGCAGCCGCCAGCGGTGCTTTCCATGGCATCGACGACGTTGAGCAGACCCGCACCCTGTTGGAACACGCTGTAGGCGAGCGCGCCGTTGTCTCCCACCGCCGGGTGGGCGGAGGCCATGAGACGGCACTTCGCAGTATCGGGGGTCAGGCCGGGCTCAGCGGCGAGCATCAGCGCCACGGCGCCCGAAGCGGCAGCGGCCGCCTGTGAGGTACCGGACATGTAGAAGTAGTCGTCCTCTTCGAGCCACTGCACGAAGAGTTGGGCAAGGTAGCTCTGCGGTGGTACCTGCGCCAGCATGTGACCGCCGGGGGCGATCAGGTCCGGTTTGACGAAGCCCTCGACGGTCGGACCAGCGCCCGAGAAGGAGGTCAGAAAGTCGTCGTCGTCATCTGAGGTCAGGGCGTCCGAGGCGGCGCCGACGGTGATGATGTAGGGGACATTGCCGGGCACCCCGATGGTCATCGCGCCCGGGCCGCTGTTGCCGGCCGACGCCACGACGACGATGCCCGCCTGCCAAGCGGCCATCACCGCCTGATTCAGCGGATCGTCCCAGTAGTGCGATTGAGGAGTCGCTCCGAAGGACAGGTTGAGAACCCGGATCCCGTACGCGTCCCGGTTCGCGACCACGAAGTCGATGCCGCGAATGACGTCGAGATAGGTTCCCTGCCCGAGCCCATCGAACGCCTTGACGATGACCAGTTCAGCATCGGGAGCGATGCCGTTGTAGGTCCTCGGCTCTTCCCTTCCCGACTTGCGGCTGCTGGCGATCACGCTGGTCACGTGGGTGCCATGACCGTGATAGTCCTCGGTGTCACCGTCCAGGGCGTCGGTAATGGCGTTGTAGCGCGCCACAACGCGATCCTTCCGTTGGGTGTTCTTCTCGACCCACTTGTACCCCTTGCCAGCGGTCGAGAGTCCGGTGTCCAGAACCGCGATTGTGACGCCCGCGCCAAGTGCCGAGGCCGCGTGCGCCTGGTCCGCCCCGATCATCGTCGGGTAGATGGTGTCCTTGTAGTTGATATCGGCCCGGTAGTCGATCTCGGGATCATCGGAGTCCGCCTCGTCGTCACCCTCGGAGCTTTCGCTGTCGCTGTCGGAATCGCTGTCGGAGTCGCTGTCGGAGTCACGATCTGAGTCTTTGTCGGAGTCATCGCTGTCGCTGTCGCTATCCGAGTCGCTGTCGGAATCACGGTCTGAGTCTCTGTCGGAGTCTTCGCTGTCGCTGTCGCTATCCGAGTCGCTGTCGGAATCACGGTCTGAGTCCTTGTCGGAGTCTTTGTCGGAATCCGAATCCGAATCTTTGTCCGAGTCTTTGTCGGAATCCTTGGACTTCTTCGCCTTCTTCGGCTTCTTGGCCTTGCCGTTGGCCTCGAGGGTCCCGTTCGCGAACAGTCGCACCTGATCCGATTGAGCGAGCAGCGCAGCCTGGGGCGGAGTCAGGTCCGCGCCCACCGCGTTGATGATCGAGAGCTCGTGGGTTACCGAGCCGCCGACGCCCTGCACTGCTGCTGCGGCGTTGGCGGAATCCGAGCCTTGGACGACGAAGCTCGACGCGTTCAGATCGGCTTGTCGGTCGTTGGGCCGCGGGCTGGTCGAGCAACCCGCGAGGACGACCAGGAGCGCCAGGGCTCCTTGGAAAGCGCGGAAGAATCGATGTCTGTGACTGTTCATTTCTGTGTCTCCGCGTACTGGTCGAACTGCTCTCAGACTCGTCCTCTCGGCTCGCTTCTTCGCAAGGCACATGCCGATCACAAATGCTCATCGCCATCCCTCGATTCGCTCGATTCTCGAGACGCATATCTCTCTGGATACAAGGAACTTAGGACTCGCAGCTGACGCTCGGAAGACAGTCGCGATTCGACACTTGGGAATGCGTCTCAGAAAAAGTCGATGCGCCACGAAAGATCCGGCGCACCATACGACCGCTCAGCCGCCGGATTCCTCGGATGCCGGGCCGTCGCTGAACACGCGCCTCGCTCCCGGACGAGCGGAACGGACTCTTTGACACCGGCGCACCTCTCTCGTAGTGTCAGAGAAAGCAGTCAGCTACACGATCAGCGCGGCGCACCAGGTCGTCGGAGAGCCGCTACAGCCCGAGGGCGGAGACGCGCGAGGAGGCGTGGGCCGAGCGCCCACGGCCTCAGCTCAGGAGGAGAGTCGAATGGAGGAGTTCACCCCTGCCGAATGGACCAGGATCCGCAAGGAGCTCAAGCGGGACCCCGCCCACTACGGGCTGCCGCCCCGAGTCGCAGGGTCGGCGGTCGTCGCTTCGTTCAACATCCGCAAGCTCGGGGGCCTGCGTGAAGGAGACTCGGAGGGCGGCCGCGACGACGCGACGATGAAGTTCCTGCGCGACGTCTGCAGGCACTTCGATCTGCTGGCGATCCAGGAGGTGATGGAAGACACGACCGCGCTCCGGAAGCTGAGGGAGCTGATGGGCGCGAAATACGGTTTGGTCGCCTCGGATACCACCGGCAACTTTCCCGGCAAACCGGGCAACACCGAGCGCCATGCGTTCATCTACAACACCGATCTGGTCAAGCGCGCCGAACTGGTCACCGACTTGACCTACGACCGCACCGAAGTGCTGAGGCGGCTCTTCGAGCGCCGCAAGACGATCGGCACCGCGCTCGAGAAGTACGACGAAGACTTGAAGAAATTCAAGGCGGGCCAGAAGAAGACCAAGCCCCAGATCAAGATGCCCGAGTTCCTGGCGTTCATTCGCACGCCCTTCGCGGCCGAGTTCAAGATTGGCGACTTCGACTTCGTCGCCGTCGACGCCCATCTCCACTATGGACACTACAAATCCGACCGACAACTCGAGGGCAGAGCGATCGCCGAGTGGATCGTCGGCAAGGTGCGGGCCACCGAGTCGCTGAACGCGGTTCTGTTCGGCGACCTGAACCTCGACTACGACAACCCGGCGTCGGACCTGAAGCGCATCATCGGCGTCGCCAAGGAGCTACGCGACCAGGGCCGAGCGAGCGAGAAGCAGGTGCGCGTCAGCTTTCCGTTCCTGTTTCAGCACCCGAACCCCAATCAACCGTTGTCGCCCGACTCGGAGATCTTTCGAACCAACGCGAAGCTCACAGAGACCTTCGACCAGATCGCGATCTTCACCCAGGATGACCGCCTGTCCAAGCGCCTCGAGACCAGGCACACCGGCCACGCCAACAGAGGAGCATGGAACGCCGCGCCGCAGGGGCCAGACTACGGCGTCTTCAACTTCACGGAGCTCTTCAGCAAGGCGCTGACCGGCAAGTCCTACCACGACCTCAGCAAGGCCGAACAGAACGCGCTGGTCAAGAAGTTCGACTTCAGCGTCAGCGATCATCTGCCGATCTGGCTGAGGATGCCGCTCAAAGCGATGTAGTCCGAACTAGTCGGGGCTAGAGTCCGAGGTCGACTGCTCGCGCTCCTGGGTTCCCGCCTCGAGCACCGGGTCGTGTTCGTCGGTTGCCGCCTCGACCACCATGCGCACAGACTCGCCGGGCTCGAACTCCTCCGGATCGGCCTCGCCCATGAGCTTGTTGGTGATCGACGCCCACAGACTGCCCTTCGGCTTCTTCGAGGCTTCTTCGTCCCAGCTCTCGACTTCGACCTCCGAGTCACTCAGCTCCGCTTCGACGGCTTCCTCCGCGACCTCGAAAGGTACCTGGGGCTCCAGAGGCTGCTGCTCGGGGCTCTCTTCGAGACTCACCGGCGGCACCTCGGGACCAGCTTCGTCCAGGCCCGGCTCGGGCGTCGGGGCAGGGTCGAGCGCCCCCGGGGCTGCTTCCGCCGCGGCCTCGCCGAGAGTCGCCCTCTCCTGGGCCTCCTCGAGCGTCGCCAGCGCCTCGGCAAGATCCTCCTGCAGCTTCACGTGCTCGGCACGAACGCGCTGTGAGACCTTCTGCGCCCGCTTGGCGACCTTCCGCTGGGCCCGCAGATCCGACTCCATCGACTCGTGGCGCGCCCGCAGTTCCTCGATCTCCTCCTGCGACTTGGCGGCCTCCGACTCGAGCTCTCCGAGTCGCTCTCGGGTCTCGGCGAGCTGCGTGGCCATCGAGGTCGCCTCGTGCTCGAGCTCCAGGTTCCGGCCGGCGGATTCCTCGAACTGGCGGCGCACCTCATCGAGCTCCGCTTGGCCCTTCTCGAGGCCGGCTTGCAGCTCGGCTCGCGCCGCGGTCAGTTCTTCCAGCTCCGATCGGAGCTGCGAATCCGCGAGTCGAGTTTCCTCCTCGAGCCGCTCGGCGGCTGACCGAGCCTCGACGAGCTGCTCTCGCAGTGTTTCTTCCGACGCCTGCGCCTCCGCGAGTGCGACGTTGATCTCTTCCAACTGGCCGGCCGACTCACTCATCTCTCGGCCCTCGACCTCGAGCCGCTCCACCTCGGCGCGCGCGGCCTCGAGCTCTGCCGCCAGCGTCTTCTTGGCGTTCTCCAGGCGGTCGCGCTCGACCATCGCGTGCCTTCCCTGTTCCGTGAATCGAGCCAGGTCGGCATCCTGCTCCCGGACGCGCTGCTCGAGCAGTCCGCTCTCGCTGCGCGCCGATTGAACCTCGGCCTGCAGCGCCTCCAACTCGTTGCGCAGCTGATCCCGCTCGCCAGTCGCATCCGACTCCTCGAGCGCGTGCAACCGCTTGGCCAGCCGATCGCGCTCCAGCCGTACGGTGTCGAGGTCGGCCACCAACCGGGCCCGATCTCGGAGCTGAGACTCTTTCAGGCTCTCGATCTCGGCGCGTAGCAGGTCGGTCGTGGGATCGCCGGCGCCAGTCGACGCCTCCGGGCGAGCTCGCCGGTCAATGTCGAAGATCTCCCGGCCGCTCTTGGTGCGAATTTCCTCGATCCGCTCGATCAGCTTCTCACTGCCCGGATCGAGATCGAGGAAGCGCACACCCAACCCGCCGGCGCCCGAAGCATCGTCTTCGCTCACCCAGGCCACCTCGCCCCGCCCGCGCAGAAGCGCGTCGCCACCCTCGAGCGCGAACTCGAAGTCGATCTCGTCCCCGGGCGCGTATGACTCGCTTGACTCGAGGAACATCCCCGCTCGTGAGACGTTCGCCGAGAAGGCGTTGAGGAAGGTCCGAAAGTCCTTGAACTCGAGGGCTACCGCCGGCGGTCTTTCTTCTGCTGGTACAGCCATGGCAGCCCAAGGCTAGCGCTCATGGACGCCGCCCGATGTGAAGCACTTCGCACTGACGCCCCGGCGCTTCGACAAACCACACAGCTCTCAAGAGCCTTCGGAGAGCGAGCGCCAGCTAGCGTCGAAGACCGCTCGCAGGAAGCTCGCCAGGAGCCCGGCACCGGCGGCTTGGACGGACGCGTACGGCAGCAGAGCGCCCTGCCAGCGATCCCGGTACCAGCTCGCGCCCTCGGGTAGCGACGCATCTGCGAAGGAGTCCTCGAACGGCCAGGGCGACACCGAGTAGTAGGCGTTCGGGTGGCTCTCGTCGCCAGTGCTGAAGTCGAAGCTGATCTGGCTCGGCGACTCCCCCTCCTCGCCCTGGATCCTGCGATCTCCGAACCATTCGAATGACAGATCGAAGTGGTGTGGCCAGAGCTGGATCGGTCCGAGCTCCCCCTCGAGGTCGTCGTGGAGCGACTCGAAGACCGAGTGGGTGGCCAGCAGGGCCCCCAGGTAGAGCTCAGCCGCCTTCGGATCGAAGCTGCGCGGATCGGCATCTGCCCTCGGGTTGAAATCGTCCGGCAGCTCGGCGCCGGCGGCGCGGCAGGCCTCGAGCACCGCCTGCCCGAGCGCGCGCGAGGAGAGGCCATCGCCAAGCGAGAGCACCGCGAGTTCGGCTCGGTCGCGGGTGACGTGTAGCGCGTGATCCGAGAGATCCTGGATGAGCTCCAGGCGGCCGCCATCGGCAAGCTCGATCGGACCGGTCGTCAGCCCGCGCGGTATCGGCTTCAGACTGACATGCCACCAATGCGGCTGCGCCGGCGTCAGCTGGCGGCGTATCGCGCCGAGGATGTGACTGTACTTCTGGAGGGTGTCGCGAGTCGGCAACCAGCCGGGGTGAAGCTCTGGAAAGCGAGACATGGCACCGAGTCTACAGATCACCGCTTCATGAGCAATCCGACGGTGTGGCTACCCCCTGTCTACAGAAAGCCTCACCGAACCCCCCGGGCACCTCCTGGACGAGCTGCTGGCCGAGCCACCGTCATCCGGCTAGCGACCGCCTCGATGTCAGTCGGGCAACGGCGCCGCATCATGCGCCGACCACCGACTTCAGTGCAGGTCGCTCTATCGGATAGTGTTGCGCAGACACGACAATGCGAGACCTGCCCCACCGGGGGCCCGGCGCCGGTGCGCTCCCGGGACGACTGATACCGGCAATTGCGACCGCCTTGGTCCTCCTGTGGCCGGGAGTCACGCCCCCAGCTTCGGCCAAGGTGAAGGACCTCTTCGGTTGGGTGGAACAGGTCATCGTCGGAGCGCACGAGATCGAGCTCAAGGCCAAGCTCGACACCGGCGCGGAGACCTCTTCTCTCGACGCCACCAATATTCGCCGGCTGCGCCGCCGGTCGACCGGTGAGCGCTTCGTGGAGTTCGATCTCTCCCACCCCACCACCGGCGTGATCATCACTTTGAAGAAGAAACTGGTCCGAGAGGTCCGCATCAAGCAGCACGACGGCAGCTTTCAGACCCGTCCGGTGGTGGTCGTGCCGGTGTGTCTGGGCCGGCATTCGCGGAACATCGAAGTCAGCCTGATCGATCGTAGGGAGTTCCTCTACCCTCTCTTGCTCGGACGAAGCGCACTCGCCGGTATCGCACTGGTCGATCCGAACGTCACGCTGACCACCCGGCCACAGTGCGATGGCGAAAAGAGGTCGGATTGAAGAAGCTGCACCTCTACATCCTGGCGGCGCTGCTGACGGCAAGCGGTCTCGGCCTCTTCATCTACAAGACCGCCTACCTGGGGTTCCCCATGGCACCGAAAGCAGAGGTCGAGGTGTGGACGCTGCAGGTGCGGTTCACGGTCGACGCTCGCACGGGCCCGGTCAAGGCGACGCTGCAGCTTCCGAGTCGGCCGCCCTCCTACACGATCCTCGACGAGGACTTCGTCTCGCGTGGGTTCGGCCTGTCCACCCGCGAGGGCTCGGAATCACGTGAGGTCGAGTGGGCGATCCGGCGGGCCGAAGGGCAGCAGTCGCTCTACTACCGCGTTCAGGTGACCGCGAACAAGGAGCGCGGACTCGACCCCGATCCCGCTCCCGCATTGCAACCCGCTGAGCCCGCTCTCGAAGAGCCGTTCCGGACCGCGGTGGCGACGGTGGTCGCCGAAGCGCGCACGCACTCCGCCGACGACACGAGCTTGGCGGCGGAGCTCCTGCGTCGACTGAACGACCCGTCGCCCAACGAGAACGTCGATCTGCTGTTGAGCGGCGGTCGTTCTCCCGGGAGCCGGGCTCGGGTCGGCGAGACGCTCCTGAGAGCGGCTGGAATCCCGACACGGATCGCGTTCGGACTCGAGCTGCAGGATCAGCAGCGCTACGCGGTGTTCACCCCCTGGCTCGAGGTCTACGACGGCAAGCGTTGGGTCTACTTCGATCCGACTAGCGGCAGGAGTGGCCTGCCCAAGGACGTATTCATCTGGTGGCGCGGAGATCGGCCGCTGATCTCGGTGCTGGGGGCGTCGAACCCGGAGGTCCAGATCTCGGTCTCCGGGAGCTTCGCCGAAGCGCTCGAGATCGCGGAACGGCGGGTCGGTCTGGGCGGGTCGCGGGTGGTCGAGTTCTCGCTGCTCAAGATGCCGCTCCAGACGCAGGCGGTGTTCAGAGTTTTGCTACTTGTGCCGATCGGTGCTTTCTTCATGGTCCTGCTGCGCACCGTGATCGGCATCCGCACCTTCGGGACCTTCATGCCGGTCCTGATCGCGCTGACCTTTCGCGAGACCCGGCTGCTCGGGGGCCTGGCGCTGTTCGTGCTCGTGGTCGGAATCGGCCTCGGCGTCCGGTTCTATCTGGAACGCCTGCGACTCCTGTTGGTGCCAAGGTTGGCGTCGGTCCTGATCATCGTCGTCCTGATCCTGGCGGCAATCAGCATCCTGAGCCACCGGCTGGAGCTCGAGACCGGGTTGTCGGTAGCGCTCTTCCCACTGGTGATCATGACCATGGCCATCGAGCGCCTGTCGATCGTCTGGGAGGAGCGCGGCGCCATGGAAGCTGTTCGCGAGGGCACCGGCACCTTGCTGGTCGCGGCCCTGGCCTATCTGGTGATGAGCCTCGACCGGGTCCAGCACCTGGTGTTCGTCTTTCCCGAATTGCTGCTGGTCGTGCTGGCGGCGACCCTTCTGCTGGGCCGCTACAGCGGCTACCGGCTGCTCGAGCTCAGGCGCTTCCGCGCCCTGGCGGAGCGCTGATGCTGTCGCTGCGCAGGCGCCTCAACGAGCGCGGCGTTCTCGGCCTCAATCGCCGGAACGCCGAGTACATCAGCCTGCACAATCCGCGACGGCGCTTTCCACTGGTCGACGACAAGCTGCTCACCAAGGAGATCGCGATCGCGGCCGGCATGGCGGTGCCCGAGCTCTACGGCGTCCTCGAAAGGCAACACGACATCCACGACCTGCCCGCGATGGTCGCCGACCACAAGCAGTTCGTGATCAAGCCGGCCCACGGCAGCGGCGGTAACGGCATCCTCGTCATCACCGGCCGCCGCGGCGCGCGGCACCAGAAGTCGAGCGGCGAGTGGCTGGAGCAGTCCGATCTCGATCATCACGTATCGAGCGCCCTGAGCGGCCTCTACAGTCTGGGCGGGCGGCCGGATCGGGTGATGGTCGAGTACTGCGTCGACTGCGATCCGGTGTTCGAGTCCGTGAGTTATCAGGGCGTACCGGACATCCGGGTGATCGTATTCCACGGCTACCCGGTGATGTCGATGCTCCGGCTTCCGACCCGCGCTTCGGACGGCAAGGCCAACCTGCATCAGGGCGCGGTTGGCGTCGGCGTCGATCTCTCCACCGGTACAACAGTCGGGGGCGTCCAGGGCAACGACCCGATCCAGGAGCACCCCGACACGGACCAACCCATCGCCGGCTTGTCGATCCCCTGCTGGGATCACATCCTCGAGCTCGCGGGGCGGGCGTGCGAAATCACCGGCCTCGGCTACGTCGGTGTCGACGTTGTGCTCGATCGAACGCGTGGCCCGCTGATCCTCGAGCTCAACGCCCGTCCAGGGCTCAACATCCAGATCGCCAACCGGCGCGGACTGCGGGCGCGGCTGGAAACCGTGCATGGGGTCGCGGGGCGAGGGGCTTCGCTGGCGGACAGGCTCCGGTTCGTGCGCGAGCGATTCGCGCACGGGTAGGCTGTCATCGGCTCCCGAGCGGCCTTGGCCGCAAGCGGTGGCGCGACAGCGAGAACGAGGGCATTGCTGACGCCCGAAGAGATGAACCAGCCAACGCCAAAGCATTCGAACCCACTGCCAGGAGACCCATGAACACGCACATTCTTGCCCGCAAGATTCTTATCCACGGCCTCCTACTTGTAATGGTCGGCCTGCTTTTTGGTTTCGTCGTTCCACATGCACCCTTCTCGAGACTCGCACTGGGGGCGCATGTTCAGTTCATGACAAATGGAATATTGATCATTGTCCTAGCAAGCCTCTTGCTCAAACTCCCCCACGATGTTGGGGGCAAGTCCGCGAGAGTAATGCTTCTTGCAGCCTGGCTGGTCTGGCCTATGGCGCTGTCTGAAGCCGCCAACGCCTGGTGGGGAACAACTCAGATGTTGCCAATTGCGGCTGCACAAGCGGGAGCTACGGGTGGCGCTGCTTGGCAGGAATTGGTCGTGAAGCTCTCGCACATTGCCGCAGGGCTGGGGTTGGTAGCTGCCTGGGCCCTGCTCGTCGCAGGTTTTCTCCGACATCCCGCCATCGCAACAGACAAGGACACCTGAAGCCCTCCCAGAATCAGAGGCGACGCCTAACCCCTCGCTCACGTGATCCTGCTGCCTTGAGCCCTTCGCGGAGTCCCACCGGCCAGGGGACTCTCCGCGCTCAGTCGCCGCTGCCGCGCACGCCGATGCGAAGCCGATCGTTCGGGGCCGCCACCAGGCCCGCGGCGGTGCAGTCCCAAGAGCTTCCGAGTCCGGCCGGGACGATCATGGCTGACGTACCTGAGGTGAGATTCCGGCACACGACACTCTCGAGCCGCATGCCGCTGACCGAGCCGGTGATCGGGATGGTCGCGGACAGAGCTCTGCCGAAGAGCGCCTGCTCGACAATGTCGCCGGCGCCGACCACGAGCCCGGCGCCTTCGCAATCCCACGCGCTGGACCCGCCCAGGCCGATCGTCACGCGCGCGCTCGTGTTGCGGTTCAGGCAGAGGGCGCGAAACGTCTGAACGCCGCCGCTGGAGCCGCCGACCGCAGGCCGGACACCCTCGAACTCGAACGCGCCACTGTCGCAATCACCGCTGCGCTCGAAGCCGCGCTGATCGACCGCCGAGCCGCAGCTTCCGGCGGCATCGATCGCCGGGCTCGTCAGCAGGAGCGCGTGGGTCGGGGTCGGGCCGCCGTTGTCGGCAAGGACCGGGTCCAGCTCCGGCGGGCTGCCGAAGCCGCAGCCGAAGTTATTGCCACCGTCGACCGGCGCGGCGTAGCCGGTGCAGGTGCCGGTGATCGCGCTGTTCGCCAGGTTGGTGACCGCGATGTACGAGTAGATCGCCGTCCCGTTGGTAGCCGCGTTTCCCGTTACCGTGCTATTCGTGATCGTGACCGGAGGGCCGTAGACCCCGCCGTAGTAGTTGAGGATTCCGCCTCCGTTGCCGACGCCGATCGAGTTGCCGGAGATTGTCGAGTCGACGATCGTGCCCGAAGTGTAGAGAAAGACACCGCCGCCCCCGTAGTGACCCGGAGCTCCCGCACCGCCGCTGACCGTGTTGCCGGAGATCGTGCTCGAGAGGACGTTCAGCGAACCACCATACTGATAGATCCCGCCACCCCGAGCCGTCGCCTGATTCCCGTCGACGTGGCTCTCGGAGACGAGCACCGTGCCGGAGAAAACCTGAATCCCGCCGCCGTTGAAGGCGGAGTTTCCGGAGACCGTGCTGCCGACCAGGGTGAGCGAGCCGCTGCCGATCGTCGAGATCCCGCCGCCACCGCCGAACCCCGACACCGCGTTGCCGGTGATCGCACTGTCGATCACCGTCAGCACCCCCGCATTGTCGACGCCCGCCCCTTTCGAGGCCGCTCCGCCGGAGACTTCGATGTTGTCCAGGGTCAGATCGCCGCTCGTCGGCACTTCGAAAATCCGAAAGTCCGGCGCACCGGCGTCGCGCTGAACCCGAAACCCGTTGCCGCGAATCGTGACCGTGCTGCCGTTGGCGATCACCGGCAGCGCCGTCAGCAGATCCACGTCTGCCGTCAGCCGGAGCTCGTCGGCACCCGAGCCAGCGGCGCACCCACCGGTCGCGCTGTCGGTGTTGGCCGCGGTGATCGCATCGGCAAGGCTACAGCCGCCGCCCACGGTGATGACCGCTGGGAACAGCGGCTGCGCGACGAGCAGAATTCCGAGCGCAGAAGCGAGACCTGGACGAGAACCAAAAGAGATCAACTTCATCGTGGCACCCCCCGGAGCGCCCTCGGATCCACCCGAGGCTGGCGGGTCGGCGATCGACCCGGATCGACATCGTAGGCCGGGGATTATGCCAGACTCTCCCCGCACCCGATGACAGTGCTACCTGTCGTTCGCGGCGCATGTGAAGGGCGCCTTCCTCGCGGCCGCCGGCGGCCCGTCCCAGGCCGTTTAGCAGGTGACCTGAGTCGCCGGAAAACAGCCCGCCGGTTGGGTCAGCTCGATCGTGTGCTCGCCCGGCGCGTAACCTGGCAGCGAGAGCTGAGCGCGTCCGTTCGAAGTCACCGAAGTCTCGCGCGCGACTCCGTCGACCGTGAACTCCACCGTCTCACCGGTGTGGCTACTGTCGCTCAGGTTGATCCTCATCTGCACCAGGCCACCCGGCCGGCATCGTGACTGGAACCGCATGATCTCGCCGCAGGGGATCGGCGGCGGCGCGTCTTCGACGAACCGAATCAAACCCCAAGTGGCGGCGACGATGGCGCCGCCCTCGGAATCGGGAGAGATCGAAAAGCCGTAGACGGAGAGCGTCGACGGACTGTCGCTGGTCGCCCAGTCCAGGGTCCCGTCGCTGAGGTACTTCAACGCCAACATGTCGTTGAGACCGTTGTTGCCAGAGAGGTAGACCGCATCGTCGGGACCCAGCGTCATGTAGAACAGAAAATTCTCACCGCCGAACCCACCGTCGTTTCGACGCTCCCAGAGTAGGTTGCCGGTGGGGTCGTACTTCAAGACGTGGATGTCGCGGTCGCTGTGCCCGCCCACCACGGCGTTACCCAGCGAGTCGACCCTCAGCCAGAGGCCTCGGTCGGAGGCGTTGGTCGGACTGGCGTACTCACGCAGCCAGAGCTCGTTGCCGTCGAAGTCGTACTTGATAACCGTCGTGTCGGCATCGAACGGCTGATTCTCGCTCCAGCCGGCGACGTAGACCGAGTTGTCGGGTCCGAAGTCGACGCCCGCGGCGGCGTCCTGGCCACCGTCAGCAGCGGAGTGATATCTGGCCCAGCGCTCCGTTCCATCCGGTGCGTAGGCGACTGTTGCCATGTCGTACTCGTTGCCGGGGATATTGCTCTCCCCCACCACGGCGACGTCTCCGGCCGGCGAGACTGCGAAGGCGAAGGGATTGTTGATCACTCCGCCGGTGAAAATACGTACCCACAATTCTGCACCGTCGGGGGCGTACTTCGCGATTACGAAGTCCGGCAAGCTGCTCCCCGTCTCGCCGAGAACATAAGCGTTCCCAGCTGCGTCGGTGGCGACCCGGAAGGCATCGTAGACGTCGGCCGTCTGAGTCTCCCAGAGCAGGTTGCCATCCGCGTCCCACTTCTGGGTCAGGAACCGATTCGCGGTCGCCGAGCTTCCGCCGGTGATGATCACATTGCCGGACGGGTCGAGAGTCAACCACTCCGCGATGTAACGCGTGCCGCTGACCTGGTCGATCTGCCGGCTCCAGAGCGTGTTCCCCTGGAGGTCCACCTTGAACACCGCAACCCCGGAGATCGCGTAGATGAATCCGTCTGGAGACGTCACGTGCCTCGTTACCGATGAGCAACACGTCCAGTCCTCGGCAACGCCGGCGATTCCCGCCCCTGGAAGGAGAGTCATCAGCGCCAGGGCCGAGAGCATCGAGCAGAGAGTCTTCGAGAAAATCATGGTGTTCCTTACTCCGCGATGTCGCGGTCGGAATTCGGGTGCTTGAAAAGCCCCTAGAGTCGATTGACCTCGAGCGTAGTGACCGTACTGTTACAGGGGTATTACAGGGCCATTACAGGAGCAGCATCCCCTCCGCCAGATCCACGCTCGTCTCTCACGAGCCCTCGCTCGCGCCCGGCAAAAGAATCGAGCAACAACGCGAGGGAGTTTTCGTATCTAGTCGAGACCGGTGTACAACCTCTTGAAGGGGAACTTCCTCGAGAGCTCCGGTTCAAGGGTGCACGGGACGGCTCCCTGAGCCAGCTGCCGCAGATGCCTCCGATCAAAACAACGATCGCCTACTTTGCACTCGCCCTGCTGCCGCTGGTTACGGCCGGCACCTCTGGCGCGACCTCCGGCACCGAGCGACCCAGAGGCCTGCGAGTCGGCCGGGTCGAGCTCGCCAACTCCGGAGCCCCAGAAGCCCAGGACGACTTCGCCGAAGGCCTCGCTGCCCTCCACAGCTTCTGGTACGACGCCGCGCGCGAGGCGTTCCAGCGCGCTCAGAAGAAAGATCCTGGCTTCGCCCTCGCCTACTGGGGCGAAGCGATGAGTCACTATCGAGCGCTCTGGAGCGGCATCAACAGCGCCTCGGGCCAGCGCCATCTGGACCGTTTGGACGAGCAGGCGCTCGAGCGCCTCGACAGGAACGGTACCGAGGAGGAGCGGGCGCTGATCGCAGCCGCCCGCCGTCTCTTCGGCAGCGGCGCCGACAGCGGCGAGCGTGCGTTCTCGGAGTCGCTGGCCGAGGCCTACGAGCGGCTTCCGGACAGCATCGAAATCGGCGCCTTTTACGCACTGTCTCTCCAGGGACAGACCGGCAACTACAGCCGCCGCAGCGAGAGTGACTGGCGGCTGACCGAGCAGTCGGCCTCAGTCCTCGAAGATCTCTACCGTCGAGCTCCGGACCACCCCGGGGTTCTGCACTATCTGATCCACGCTCACGACGACCCGGAGCACGCCGAGCTCGGTCTGGCGGCCGCCCGCCGCTATGCCCAGGTCGCCCCCGACGCGTCGCACGCCCAGCACATGCCGTCGCACATCTTCCTGCAGCTCGGCGACTGGGAGAGCACCGTCTCCTCCAATCGGCGCGCCTGGAGCGCCTCGGAGAAATGGGTCGAGGCGCGCGACCTGCCCGACGGCGAGAAGGACTTTCATGCTCTCGGCTGGCTCCACTATGCGCTGCTGCAACGCGGCGACTTCGAAGGCGCCGACGAGGCGCGCGAGATCCTGCGTCGCAACGGCGGCCGCTCCTCCACCATCGCTCGCTACGAAGCACGGCGGTTGGTCGAGAGCGAGGACTGGGCGCTCGAGGTCTCGGGCTCGGATGAATCGAGCGCCTTCGCGCGCGGCTACGCTGCCGCCTGGAGCGGCGACCTTCGCAAAGCACGCACGGAGCTCGCCGACCTCGACGACCGCGGCGGTGAAGATGCCGAGATCCTCGCCCTGACGCTCGAGGGGCTGATCGCGTACCTTGATGGCGACGAGCGCCAGGGGCTTGACCAGTTGCGCCAAGCCGCGGACCGCGAAGACCAGACCCGAATCCCCTCCGGGCCGCCCGATCTCATCAAGCCCGCGCTGGAGCTTTACGGCGAGTTGCTCGTACGCAGCGGCCACTGCGACCAGGCCGTCGCAGCCCTCGACCGCTCCCTCGCCCGCATGCCGGGCCGACGCCTCTCCGTCCGCAGTGCCCAAGCGGCCGCGGCCTGTCGGTAACCAGGGACAGACTCGCTTTGCCGACCGAGCCAACCGGAGCTACGACGGACCGGCAGGCCCCGGCGTCGTCGAGGCTCGCAGATCCAGCTCACCAACGAGCTTCAGATCGCTTCTGGCCGGCAGCGTCGAGCGAAAGCTGTGGACGTCCCAGAGCAGCTCCGCCTGGCGGTTGGGATCGCGCAGGAAGAACGTGTGCTGCATCCCGCGGTCGCCCGCGGGCTTGAATCCGAGCCGGGCAACCCGTTTCCACGTCGGCGGCAAGGGGCCCAGGGGTGTCAGCCACTCCTCGTTGACTATCAGCAAGTCGACATCGTGAAGGGCGGCCAGACGGTCGGCCCAGCCGTTGCCCTGATCACTCTGACGACCGAGCCTTGCCGGCTCGGACCCCAGACCCCAGAGATCGAGCACGTAGTGAGGGTTGCGCAGGGCGAGCCGCCCGAGGTCGGTGGCCGCGCTCTTGTCACGCCAGAAGTCGACGACGAAGCGGTGGATCTGAAAGCTGACCACGTAGACCTGATTCGCCTGGATCGGGGCCGCCAGCGTCGCGACGATCTGGGCTCTGCCGACCACGAGAGCGGCGGCGATCAGACCGACGATCGCGATTCGTCTTCTGCGAGCGATCAGGTCTGCCAGGGCATCGCGGAAGGCGAACAGCAGGACGACGAGAAACGCCAGCAGCAGATAGCCCTCGTACCGCCCGCTCCAGTTGTAGCCCCCGGCAACCAGGTGGGCAGCCAGGGTCCCGGCGAGAAAGATGAAGTAGAGGCGATCCTTCGCGGTTCGCTCCGGACGGGCGTCACGCCGGACCCGTCGCCCCAGAAGCAGGAGCATCGTGCCCAGAATCAACCACCGATCCTTCGACACGCCCTCGAGGACGTGCTCTGCTATCTCGAACAGAGCCATCGCGAGCCCATCCGCGGCGGCCGTAGCCGACTTGGCGAGGACCGACGACGGCAGGCCGGGCAGGCCGAGCGAATAGAGAAAACCGCTGAACACGACGACCGGCGCGGCCCCCAGGACGAAGACGAGCACCGCCTTCACCCGGTGCCGGGTCATCCACAGGACCACCGCTCCCATGACCAGAAACGACAAGCTCTCGTAGCGAACCAGAGGCCCCAGAACCAGGGCGGCCAGGAACGGACCACTCGCGCGGTCGCTCTCGACCAGGTCGATGAGCCCGCACGCGACGACCGCGGCGAGCAAGATCTGGAGAGAGTGTTCCATACCGAGGAGCGGCAGACCCCAGAAGTTGCAGCCCAACGCGACCAGGAAGACCGTGACGGCAACCGCACCGGGCGATAAGCGGGACGCCAGCCGCGGCCCGAGCCCTTTCCACAGAACGAGCAGCGCTCCGACAATCGACAGCACTCCGATAATGAGTGGCACGATCTCGAAGAACCCGAAACGCGCGAACGGCGCCAGCAGCACCGGCCAGAGAATCGAGGACGACGGGGACGACGGCTCCGCCGGATCGATGCCGTAGTGCCCGTGCGCCAGGTTCTCGGCAAGTGCCAGGTGAATGTACGGGTCGTCCAGCGAGTAGGAGAAGTGGCCCTCGTTGAGCCAGAGGATGGGGATGATCAGCAGGGCCAGGCCAAGGGCGTAGGCGAGAACCACCAACGCCTCAGAGCGGCGCGCTCCGACTGGATCCAAGCCCGGACCTTGGGAACCGCTCTGGATCGTGGTCGGCCGCCCGAACGACGGAGCCGACCTTGCGGGGAGGCTGCGCATACCGATGGGATGCCGCGGGAGCCAAATCCCTTCTGTCCCGGTCGGCAGGAACGGCGGGGCCTCGCGCCCACGGCGGGGTCTACGCCGGACACGACCTGCGCACGGCCGCTCAAACCCCGACCCAATCCCTCAGCCGGACCCGCAGCAACCAGTACTTCGCTCGCAGCACTTCGATCTGGCGCTCGTAGTCCGCGATCGGCTGCGGACCGAAGAAGGCCTGGAGCTCCCGTCGCCGCGCCTTGCGCTCACGAATCTCGAACGTGTAGAGCGCTCGCAGGAAGCTGTATGCGATTCGTGGCTGAGTCGTCGGCAGCGGCACGACGCCCAGCTCGGAGAGCGCGACCACGATCTCGGGCCTATAGCGCACCGGGGCGCGAAATTCGGGGAGGTCGTGCACGGCGCGAGCCTACCGCGGAGGCGACCCCGGACGTGCGCCGCCCTACGAGTCAAAATGAGCGCTTGGGCAATTCGCCATCTGACTGCGGGAGCCGACGCCACGAGCTCTGGCACTCTCGCTACCAAAAAGAGTGGCTGTCCCTATTTCTCAGCCCGATCGGCATCGTCCAGCAGGGACTCGAATTCGCCCTTGTCGTTCGCCCGCAGATAGGCGTCCATCGGCGTGATCTTCTGGGCTTCGAGCAGCGACATGATCGACTCGTCCATCGCGATCAGTCCCTGCGAGCGGCCGCTCTGTATCAGCGAGCGCAGCATCGGCGTGTTGGCCTCGCGGATGATGTTCGAGATGCCCTGAGTTCGAAGGAGGATCTCGACCGCGCAGCACCGGCCCTCGCCGTCAGCCCTGGGAATCAGGGTCTGACTGACGATCCCTTCGATC
>JAJCXP010000325.1 GCA_029263375.1 Acidobacteriota bacterium
CCGACGCGACGCCGGAGGGATGTCGCGCTCATGCAGCGCAGCTGCGGCGCGAGAAACGTAAACAGCTTCCACTCCTCCCGGTTCGTGCCGATCAGGACGTCGACTTCGCGGGCGCTGCCGGCGCGGATCGCGTCGAGCGGCGGGCGTCGAATCAGATCGCCGTCGATCGAGGGCTGCCAGGGCAGCCTGCCGAGCCGGGACGGCTCGCCACGGAAGACCGAGTTCTGGGCGCGGAGGATCCGCTCGACCGGCAACTCTCGCAGGCGCCGCCAATCGTCGGGAGGGACCGACAGCGCCGCCAGGAAGCGCCGCGAAGCGTACTCGGCCTGTGCGGGACTCGAGACGTTCGCCGCCGCACCGCTCGACAGGATGGCCCGGTGAAATCCACGTGGTCCCTCGATCCCGAGGTGAGCGCCGATACTCATAGCGCCCGCGGACTCACCGTAGATCGTGACGTTGTCGGGATCCCCTCCGAACGCCGAGACGTTGTCGCGAACCCATTCGAGGGCCGCGATCTGATCGCGAACGCCAAGGTTGGCCGGCGGCCCCCCGTCCGGGGCGACGCGTCCGAGATCGAGAAAGCCGAGGGCTCCGAGGCGGGAGTTGAGGCTCACGAAGACCGCACCGCCGCGCGCGAACCGCGTCCCCGAGTAGAGGAAGGTCGAGCCGGCGCCGAGCACGAACGCGCCGCCGTGCAGGAACACCACGACCGGACGCCGGACATCGTCGAGGCCGGAGGTCCAGACATTCAAGTAGAGGGAGTCCTCCGAGATGCCACCGCGAGCCAGCCGGAAGAGCCCGCCGACCAGTCCGATCTCGGCGCCCATCTGCGGTGCGACAGCCGAGAAGCGCGATGCGTCCCGGACACCGGTCCACGGCAGGGGTGGCTCGGGAGGGGCCAGTCGAAGGGGACCTACCGGCGGCTGGGCGTAGGGGACGCCCCGGAATACGAGCACGCCGTTCTCACGGCCCCCACGCACTCTGCCGGCACGGGTCTCGACAACCGGAGCGTCAGGCGGACGCACGCCGCCAGAGCCCCAGCCGGGTGGCCAGATAGCCGGCCACGAGCCAGTCGTAGTCGAAGAGACGGTCGTACATCGGTCAGCCGCCCTTCAGCTGGCGGCGCAGGCGATCGACCCGTCGCCGATTGGCCCCCAGGTCCGACTTGCCGATCCGCGAAGCCGAGCGGACGTGGATCGCGCGGCCGCTAGCGTCCAGCAGCAGCTCGAGATCGTCGACGAGTCCGAACAGGAGTGATGAGCACTCGGCGTGGAGGTAGTCGCTCTCTTCGACCACCAGCCGGGTGTGTGGCAGTGTGCGCACAGCGGCGGCGGCGCGCAGGAACGCCTCCTCGGGCGCGCCGATGACCTTCAGCGAGTCGACGTGAAAGCGCTGCCGCTGGTCGCGGCTGCTGACGCAGTTCGGAAGGCCTCCGCAGGGCGCCAACCGTTCGCGCACCCAGCCGCCGGCGCGCTGCTTCCTCGACAGCAGCCCGAGCATCACGAGCCCACCGACGATCAAAAGGATCAACGCGGCAATTACCAGGGGCAATGGCCTCACCGCTCCCGTCCGGAGTCAGAATCGAGCATCCGCTCGCGATAGTGACGCACCGGCACCGGTCCCATCTCCATCATGCCGTTCATGAAGTCCTTGACCCTGAACTCGTCGCCGCGGGCCGCCCGTACGTCTTCGAACAGGCTCATCACCTGCGCATACCCGAGGTAGTAGGAAGTCAGCTGCGGTGAGCTGGTTATCGCACGCCGCCACATGTTGCCCGCGAACTGAGCCTCCTGGAGCGCCTCGTCCTGGACGAAGGCGAGCACCTCTTCGCGAGTCATCTCCTGGGTGTGCACGCGGATGTCGACGATCGTGCGCGCGATGTTCTCGAGCTGCTTCTTGAGGTGCGCGAGCCTCGCCATCGGCGTCCCCCAGCCCTGGTCCAACATCAGCCGCTCGCAAAAGCTGCCCCAGCCCTCGATGTAGACGCCGTCGCCGAAAATCGCTCGCACCTTGTGCGGATGCGACGCCGCGTACTTGAGCTGCAGATAGTGGCCGGGGATGATCTCGTGCGGCACGATCATGACGTTGAAGTGATGGTTGAAGTCGCGGAAGAAGGCGCGCTTGGCGTCGGCGCTGGCGCTGTCAGACGGCGTCGGTGCGAACAGCAGCGTCTTGGCGTCGGCCGGAGCGTACGGTCCGGCCGCATAGACGCCGCCGACGCTGGCGCCGACGAAGTACGAGGGCGAGCGGTCGATGATCAGCGTCAGCGGCTCGGGCAGGGTGACGAGATCGTGCTCACGCACGAACTCCACCGAGGCATCAGTCAGGCTCGCGAAGTCGGCGACGTACTCCTCGGTGGTCTCGGCGCGATCGTCACCTATGCGATTGAACAGGCGTTGCACCAGCTCGACGTCGTCCTGGGGCATCGACTCCCCCGGCAATACTTCCTGCCAGACCTCCCGGCCGTACTCGGCCACCTCACGGCGCTTCTCGGCAAGTGCCTCGACCGCGCCATTCAGGACCTGCTCGAGAGGGTCGCTGATGCCGGTGAACGTCGCAAAGCGCTCGGCGTAGTGATCTCCCAGGCGGGGTGAGCCGCTCGCCTGCTCGCAGAGCGGCTCGAGGGAGTCGGCCAGCATCTCGAGAGCGACCGCCGCCACCCCACCCGCCGCCGTCAGCCGCTCGCGCAACAGCGCGTCGTCACCGGCCGCCTCAGCAAACCCCTGGCGGTAGAAGTGAGCGGTGCCGCGCGCCTGGCCGGCGGCCATCTCGCAATGCTCACGCGCCATCGCCGGCGCTGAACCCGCCAGCGCCTCGATCGCCTGATCCACGAGGCGCGGAATCGCCGCGGCGCGATTGGCGGCGCTGCCGAGCCGCTCGGCCAGCGGCAGGTCGTCGCGCACGAGGAGGAACACCGTCGCGTTGCCCAGGATGCCGGTCCAGTAGAGCGGGTAGCGGTGCGGACGCTCGAGCACCTCGTAGTCCATCACCTGTCGTCGAGCCTGCCGCAGCAGCAATTCGAGATCCCGTTCCAACTCGGGGTCGAGTCCCCCGCTCGCCAGAGCCGGCTCGATCCGCCCGGCGGTGGCGCGATTGAACTCGAGCCAGGTACGGCGGCTCTCCGGCCCGAGGTCCTCGAGATCGCCGTCGAACTCGTGACGGCCGGCCGCGGTCGCGCGGGTCGGAAAGGTCTGGAAGTAGGTTTCGAGGTAGTTGTCGACGATCGAGTGATCGACGGCTACGGCTCGGGCGGTCTCGGGCTCGGCGTTGCACCCGACCAGGGTCGCGACGCAGAGCCCGGCGATCCATTTCAGCGCGGGTCGTCTCATGGGAGGTCGCGACTATACCGGGAGCTCACCGGTTCAGGTTCTTCCACATGATCGCCGAATGCGGTCCACCCGGCTCGCGCTCGAGTCCGAAGGTGTCGCCTCCTGGTCCGGCCGCGGCGGCGATGACGGACGCCAGCCCATCCAGGTCGGACTCGGTCAGCCGCAGCGAGAACAGTCGTAGATTCTCCTCCAGGTGATCATCGTTCCGGGCGCCCGCGATGACGGCCCCGACCCGAGGCCGATCGAGCACCCAACGGGAGGCGACGTTGCCGAGCGTCACGCCGTGGGCGCCTGCAATCTCGCCGGCCGCCCGGAGTAGATCCTGGTACAACTCCCAGCCACCGAGCTCCTCGATGATCAATCGATACTTGACCAGCGAGCGGTTCTCGGGAATCTCGGGCTCGACCGCGCCCAGCCAGCGCTCCGACAGGAACCCGCCCGCCAGGGAGCCGTAGGTGAGCAGACGGAGGCCGCGCTCCCGGCAGAGCTCGACCATGCCGTTCTCGGGCCGCCGGTCGAGCAGCGAGTACTGGACCTGATGGGCGACGACCTCGATGCCCGCATCGAGCATCTCGCGCAGCCGGGGCACGTCGAAGTTCGTCGCCCCGAGGTGTCGGATCTTGCCCGCCTGACGCAGCTCCTCGAGCCAGCCTGCGGCCTCGACGTAGCCGGGAATCGCGTAGTCCCACCAGGCGAACTGGACCAGATCGAGCCGCTCTACGCCCAGCCGCTCGAGCGATCTATCGATGATCGCCTCGACCCGGGCACGCGAAAGCCCGGCGAGCTCATCGGCGTCTGGGACGTACTTGGTGTGAATCTGGATCGCGTCCGGATCGAGACCGTCGGCGCGCCAGCGCCGCAGGAAGAGGCCGAGCAGCTCTTCGACACCGGTGTAGATGTCGGCGCAGTCGAAGGTGGTGAATCCGGCCTCGGCCAGCCGGCGCCACGCGGCTACCACCCGGTCGGGGTCGGGCTCTTCACGCCGATGCCCGGCCGAGAGCTGCCAGCAGCCGTTGATCACCCGAGCGATCGAGTACCCGGGCGCGAGCTCGACCCGCTCGACGGCGTCGCTCATCCCTCGGTCTCGCCGCCCGCCGGGTCCCCGAGCGGCACCACCGTCACCTCACCGTGCCGAAAGGTGCGCTTGCGGGTGCGGGTGATACGGAACAGACCGCCGCAGTGCGGGTCGGGGCACGCGATGTCCATGTCGGTGGTCATCCAGTCGGTCGGCGCCGTCTCACGCTGCTTGGCAGGCAGCAGAGGCAGCAGCGCGGCCAGCGGATAGATCGGGAACGTCTGGCCCGCCGGCAGCGACAGGTTCTCGCCCGAGAGCTCGAAGTAATCGCCAGCCTGATGGTTACAGACCATCGGTCGATCGGTGGCTACGACCTCGACGCGCAGATCGTAGAGCGTGAAGGAATCGTCGCGGTTCGACATCGGTGACTCCGTTCTCATGCGCCCGGGCGAGACCGCTCGCGGCCCGGCTACTGTACCGGCAAACCGGCTCTCCACACCCCTCCGCTACACTCTCGTCGATGCCGACCGCTGCCGGAACGACTCGCCCGCTCACCTTCCACGGCGGCCTCGCCGGCGCACTGCTCCCTTTCGCCCTGTTCCTGACCGGCGTCATCTGGCTCGGCCTCTCGGGGGCGCCCGACGAGCGCGGCTTCTGGCCGATTCTGATCGCGGCGCTGACCCTGGGAATCCTGCTCGCCCGCGACCGGCATCGCTACGCGGAGACCGTCGTCGAAGGCATGAGCAAGCCGATCGTGCTGCTGATGATCCTGGCGTGGCTGCTCGCCGGCGTGCTCGGGACACTGATGAACGCCAGCGGTTTCGTCACCGCCCTGGTCTGGCTCGCGTCCGAGGCGGGCGTCGCTGGCGGCGGCTATGCGGCGGCGGCGTTCCTGATCTGCTGCCTGGTCTCGACCTCGACCGGCACCAGCCTGGGCACGATCATCGTCTGTGCACCGCTGCTCTACCCGGCCGGCGGCCCGCTCGGCGCCGATCCGGTGGTGCTGATGGGAGCCATCCTCGGCGGCGCGACGTTCGGCGACAACATCTCGCCGGTCTCAGACACGACCATCGCCTCGGCTTCGACCCAGGGAGCGGCGATCGGCGACGTCGTGCGGTCACGGATGCGGTACGCGCTGCCCGCGGCGACGGCCGCGCTGATCCTCTATTCACTTCTCGGCGGTGGCGCCGAGGTCCTCAGCCTCGGCGAGTCGGCCGCCGCGACCACTCCGAGCGGTCTGCCGATGCTGCTCGTCCCGGCGTTCGTGATCGGCCTATTGCTGGCCAAGCGCCACCTGCTCGAGGGCCTGCTCTACGGCATCACCTTCGCGACACTGCTGGGACTCGCCCTCGGCCTGCTGTCACCGTCGGAGATCTTCTACCTCGATCTCGAGAGCTTCGGAGCGCGCGGCCTGATCGTCTCGGGTCTCGAGCGCGGCATCGGCGTGTCGATCTTCACCATTCTGCTCATGGGCCTGGTCGCCGGCCTCGAGGCGACCGGCGTGACCGATCGCCTGGTCGCGCTCGCAGCCGACCGCGCCCGGAGCCCGCGCGACGTCGAGCTCTGGAGCTTCGCGACCGTGTCCGCCGCGGTCCTGCTCACCACGCACTCGACCGTCGCGCTACTCGCGGTGGGCGGCTTCACCCGCGACGCCGGCCGGCGCGCGGGCATCCCGGCGACCCGCCGCGCCAACGTCCTCGACATCACCGTCTGCACCTACCCGTTCCTGCTCCCCTACTGCATACCGACGATCCTCGCGGCGAGCCTCACCGCTCAGGCGGTCGGTACGATGCCCCGGTTGAGCGCGCTCCAGGTAGGCCTGGCGAACTTCCACTCGTGGGCGCTCCTGGTGGTCGTCCTGTTCGCGATCCTGACCGGTTGGGGCCGATCGAGCGATCGCGCCCCAAGCCAAGCCGACCAGGCCGGCTAGGCCGACGAAGACTCGAGCTCGACCAGGAGATCGCGCGGCAGCTCGTACTCCTCGTCGGTCAGCGGGTTGAGCACCACGCCGAGGCGCTTGCCCGCGAACAGCGGGACCAGCGTCGCGCCCTCGAGCGACGCGATGATCATCGGGATCACCCGATGCACGAGCTGGACGTACCCCTTTACGAACGCTTCCGCGGCGGCTTCGGTGCTGAAAACCGGCAGCACCTCCTCGCCCTCGGGACCGTAGGTGAAGGCGCTGAAGCCGCTCTCGTCGGCCGCTGTCCGCGCCGCCTGCTCGAGTTGCTCGCGCAGATCGTCGGCGGTCAGATGCGAAGAATCGAGCGAGCGCGCAACCGGGCTCGAGACCACGAAGAGCTCAGAGCTGCGGAACGACTGAGCGAAAGTCCGGAAGTCCCCGGACCGAGCCAGCGCGATCAGTGGATCGCCGGGCTTGAACAGGTTTCCGAAGAGTCTCGACATGGCGTCACGGTCCGTCCTCCACTCCATAGTGAGGCCGGGTCGGCGTTCTGTCTGTTTCGAACTGCACATTCGGTGCCGATCGCCGGCCTCTCGGGTCGTGCTGCAGCTGCCGATCGACTTCACTCCTGGCGCCCACGCTCTGACTCCGGGCCCACGGTAGACTCTCGAGACTTGGAGATCCGAGAGTGACTAGCGCCCCGCTGGAAGATCCCGAGCTCGTCACCAAGGTCCGCGCGCGGGACCCGGAGACCCTCGAGCGGATCGTCCGGGCCTACCTCCGGCAGATCGAGCGCGCCGGGCGCGGCGCCGGCCTGAACGCGCACCAGGCCGAGGAGCTGGCGCAGGCCACCTTCGTGACCTTCATCGAGACCGCGCCGCGGTTCGAGGGACGCTCGAAGGTGCGCACCTGGATCTTCGGAATCTTCTTCCGCAAGCTCCAGGAGGCACGGCGCGGCTTCGCCAAGGATCGCAAGCTGGACGACATCGACGACGTCTTCGAGAGCCGCTTCGACGACGGCGGGCACTGGATCGCGCAATCCTCCTCGCCGACCACCGATCTCGACTCCAAGGAGATCCTGCGCGAGATCGACGACTGCCTGGACTCCACACCCGAGCGCCAGCGCCTGGCGTTCATTCTGCGTGAGGTCGAGCAGCTCGAGACCGAGGAGATCTGTAACATCATGGGAATCACCGCCACCAACCTGGGTGTGATGCTGTTCCGAGCCCGCAACCGCCTGCGCGAATGCCTCGAGTCGAAAGGCTACGAAAGGTGACGAGTTGCTGAGCTGCAAGGAGTACGCGACCGCCCTGTCGTCGGGCGAGCTCGAAGGCGCCGGCCTCGCGCGCCGCCTGGCCGCCGCCTACCACTGGGCGATCTGCAAGTACTGCCGGGCCTACACCCGCCAGCTCAGGGCTATCGGGCGCGGCGCGCGCCGGTTGCTCCGGCGCGAGCCGTCCGACCCCGAGGCGCTCGCACGCCTCGAGCGCCAGCTGGTCGAGCGCTGCTCCACGAGCCCCGGCCAAGCCGAGGACTCTACGACACCGTAGGTGCCGCAGAGACCACGGGCGAGGCTCGTGAAGCACCGGCTGACAGACCTCGACAACGACGTAGGCCCCACTAGGGACTCGGAATCTCCCCGATCTCGAATCCGGCACGGACGAAGGCAAGGCTCGCGATGCCGCTCGACTCGGAATAATGAACGCTGATCAGATCCCCGACGGCCACGTCAACGTGTCCAGTACTACCCACGGCGTTGGGCCAGTTCGCGGCGGTGTACTCGACACAGACAGACGAGTCCACCCCATTGACGTTCAGACACGCCTCGATGGTCGATCCCGCCAGGGGTTGCACGTCGGTGATCGCCATCAGATTCCGCAGCCGGCCAGGGCGCGGCATCGGCAGCCGATTGCGCACCAGCAGGCCGGCGCCATCGGAGATCGAGTAGACATCGGCCAGCCCGGTCATCAGCGCCTCGCCAGCGGCCACAACGCTGCCGGACGCGGTTACGGGATGGCTGTGCTCACTGTCTGGAACCCCCAGGTTCTCCCGAGCTTCTTCGGCCGAGGTGGCACCGGTGCCGCCGTTCTCGACCGAGACTGCGCCACCCCCAGAGATACTTCCCGGGTCCAGGTTGGTCAGCTGGGACCCATCACCGGCAAACTGTTCGCCACCACGTTCCCACCGCCGTCGACGAAGAACCCCGTCCCAGCCACGAGTCCGGCCACGGCCAACACCATGAACGCACCCACACCGATTGAAATGATCTTCATGCGCCTGTTCCTTTCTGTCATCCTAAAACTTAACTAGCGATCTCTATAGCTTTATAAACTATTGGTCTTTCTCTTTATGTAAAGAATTCCGCTGACAGCCGACCATCACTCCGACCGGCCCCACCACCACGGCGCTCATGCCGCCTCGCGAGGTAGACATCGCAGTCGAACACCACACTCCGATATCCTCCGCCGATGTCCTTCGACAGAACCGACTGCGAGCGTTGCCGGGGCGACTTCCCCGCCCTGCGCCGGAAACACGACGGCCGGCCACTCGTCTACCTCGATGGACCCGCCGGGAGCCAGATGCCCTCAGCGGTGATCGAGGCGATCTCCGGCTACTACCGTTCCCACAACGCGAACCACCACGGCGCCTTCCCGACGTCGCGCGAGTCCGACGAGGCGGTGCTCGACGCCCGGCGCAAACTCGCCGCCTTCGTGGGCGCGGGAAACTGGCGCGAGATCTCACTGGGCCAGAACATGACCACCGTCGCCTACTCGCTCAGTCGGGCGATCGGCGCGGCGTTCTCCGAGGGCGACGAGATCGTAATCACGGCGCTCGACCACGAAGCGAACCGCGGACCGTGGCTCGGCCTGCGCGATCACGGCATCGTGGTGCGCGAAGCGGCAATGCTGCCGAACGGCCTGATCGACATGGAGGATTTCGAGCGCCAGTTGACACCGAGGACCAAGCTGGTCGCGGTGACCTTGGCCTCGAACGCGCTCGGCACCGTCCCTGATAGCACCGAGATCCGCCGGCTGACTCGCGCCGCCGGCGCCTGGCTCCTGGTCGATGCGGTTCACTACGCCCCGCACTTCCCGATCGACGTTCAGGAGCTCGACGTCGACTTCCTGCTCTGCTCTGCCTACAAGTTCTACGGCCCGCACGTCGGCGTACTCTGGTCACGTCCCGGCCTGCTCCAGCAGCTGCCGACCGAGCATCTGCGCGTCCAGAGCGACGAGGCGCCCTACCGGATCGAGACCGGCACGCTCAATTTCGCGGCCATCGTTGGCGCGGGCGCGGCGGTCGACTACATCGCCTCGTGGGGCGAGGGACGCGATCTGCGGGCGCGCATCGTCGACGCGACCGGCGCGATCGCCGAGTACGAACATGGCGTGGCGCTACGCTACTGGGACGAAGTGCGGGGGATTCCGGGCGTGACGGGATGGGGCCCGGACTTCGACCAGGAGCGGCGTGCGCCGACAGTGTCGATCACGGTCGACGGTAGGACGGCGACCGAGGTCGCGAGCCAGCTCGGCGAACGCGGCGTCCAGGTCTGGGACGGTCACTTCTATGCGGTGCGGGCGGTCGAGACGCTCGGGCTCGAGGAGCGCGGCGGGCTCGTTCGCACCGGCGTGTTGATGTACAACACAGCTGACGAGGTCGGCCGTCTCCTCGAGGCACTGGAAGCGATCGCGGGGTCCAGTCGGCGCGCATAGAGACATGCCGACATCCGCATGGATCTCACTCGCCGTCTGGTAGCGTCGATCCTTGGCAAAGACAGGCTTGCTCCGATGACTCGCGTCCCGTCCATCTGTGCGCGCCGGTGGCCGGCGACCTCCTGGGCGCTCGCGCTTTCGATCCTGTTGCCGCCGCACCCGTTGGCTCCGGCTGAGATCGTCGTCGAGGGCGGCTGCACATTGGTAGACGCCGTGACCGCGGCGAACACGGACGCCGCCGCCGGCGCTTGCCCGGCTGGGTCGGGAGACGACGAGATCGTCCTGACGGCCGACGTGGTCTTGACCGAGAGCGTCGACGGGGTCAACGGCCTGCCGGAGCTCACCAGCGGTATCACGTTGCGCGGCAACGGCTTCGAGATCAGCAGGGATCCGGCGGCCGCCGAGTTCCGCATCCTGGCGGTGCCCGACTCCGGGTTCAGCGGCCTCACGGCGATCGAGAACGTGACCCTCTCCGGCGGCGCGTTGACCGCGGAAGACGGCGGCGCGATCTGGTTCGGCTCCCGCTCGACCGAGATGGTGCTCACCAACGTCACGCTCTCCGGCAATCAGGCGCGCATCGGCGGTGGCCTCCGCATCGCCGCCGGGGGCCACGGCTTCTATCGCCAGGTCAAGGTCGTCGACTCGCGGATCACCGGCAATCAGGCACAGACCGGCGGCGGCATCTCCAAGGCCTACGGCGGCTACCTCGACCTGATCTCATCCACGATCTCCGGCAATACGGCCTCCGGCAGCGGCGGCGGGCTCAGCACCTCCGGCGGTTGGTACCCCTTCGGTCAGCCCGGCTATTCGTACGTCACCGACTCGACGATCAGCGCCAACAGCGCCTACTACGGCGGCGGCATCACGGCCTTCGGTGGCCTGCGCCTGACCAACAGCACGGTTTCCGGAAACTACGCGGTGACCGCCGGCGGCGGTCTGGTCACGTATACCGGCAACTACGAACCGAACTCGATCACGCACAGCACGATCTCCGGTAACAGCACAGGCAGCGGACTGGGTGGGGGTCTGTACAACACCACCTCGGGATTCGTCGCCGACGAGCTGAGGGTGACGAGCTCGATCATTGCCGGCAACGCCGACACCAACTGTGTTCTGGACAACTTCGACATCGACGGCAGCGGTACCAACTTCGACGACGACGGCACCTGCGGTCAGGAGTGGGAGCAGATGACCGGGCTCGATCCCGACCTCGGAGACAACGGCGGCCCGACCGAGACGCACGCCCTGCTGGCAGGCAGTAGTGCTCTCAACGCGGGCGGCGCTTGCAGCCTCGCGACGGATCAGCGGGGCGCACCCCGAACCGATGGCGCCTGCGACAGCGGCTCCTACGAGCGCAACGGCGGTTTTCTCGACGCGGAGGGCTCGTGCCCGGGCCCGACGACGGTCTCGGTGGTGGGAGCCTCGGCCGGAGTCCGCATGCAGATCTTCCAGGGCACCGGATCGGGCTCATCGGAGGTGCCCTCCGGGGTGTGCGCAGGGAGCGGCCTCGACATCACGGAGCCCCATATCGCGGGGGTCCTTCAGACCGACGCGACAGGTGCGGGCTCGGTCGTCCTGAATCTCGACGCGCAGGACTGTGACCAGTTCCTCCAGGGCGTCGCCGAGCTCGACTGCGCGACCACGAACGTCGTCGAGTTCCTCGGGTGCAATGAGCTCGCCCTGAGCCACACGGGCTCCGGCTCGGATCCCGTCCCGTCGCCGGCCGGCTCCCCGGAGTGCCCGGTGGGGACATTCCTCTCCGGTGAAGCGATCGGCCTGACCGCCACCCCCGACCCGAGCTGGGTCGTCGGAGGCTGGACGGGCACCGACGACGACGCCTCAACCAGCGAGATGAACAGCGTCACGATGCCCGGGAGCGACCACGCGGTGGAGGTGAGCTACGACCTCGTCTGCCACAAGCTGACGGTGACCAGGTCCGGGCAGGGGAGCAAGCCGCAAGCCTCGCCCAGCACTATGGGGTGCTCGCCGGGCAGGTATCTGCCCGGTGAGGTCATCCAGCTCAGCGGAGCCGACCCAAGCGACGGTTGGGTGATCGGCGGCTGGAGCGGAACCGACGACGACGGCTCCACCGATCCGACCAATACGGTGACCATGCCATCCGGCAACCACACCGCCACGGTGCGCTACGAGGACGTCTGCTTCGAGCTCCTGCTCTCGCACACCGGAGCGGGCGGCGACCCGGTGCCCTCACCCAGCGGCTCAATCGACTGCCCGTCCGAGACCTATTCCGAGGGCGAGATCGTCGACCTGAGCGCGGCTCCCTTCTCGGGCTGGGCCGTGGCCGGCTGGTCCGGCACCGACGACGACGGCAGCACCGCGGCGATCAACACGGTCACCATGCCGGCCGGCATCCACAGCGCCGGCGTCGACTACGCCGCCACCTGCGGCTCACTCGCGCTCGAGCACACCGGCATGGGCGCCGACCCGACGGCGACAGCACTCCCCGACGGCACCGACTGGCAGCAGGCCGCCGTGGCGGGCAGTTTCGAGGACACCTGGGGTCTGAGAACGGTGGACTTCGACGGCGATCTGGACCAGGACATCGTGGCGGCCAGCTTCTTCCAGGGCGTCGCCTGGTGGGAGAACGTTGCGGGCGACGGCACATCTTGGATCAAACATGTCGTCGCGAACCCGGTCAACGGCGCCGCCTCGATCTTCCCGGCGGACATCGACGGCGACCTCGACCTCGACTTCGTCGGGCCCGCCTTCTGGGACGAGGCGATCCTCTGGTGGGAGAACACCGATGGCACCGGCACCGCCTGGAGTGAGCACGTCGTCGCCGGCAACCTGCGCAACACGCGCTCGGCCCACGCCGCCGACCTGGACGGCGACGGCGACCTCGACGTCCTCGGGACGGCCGACCAGGACGACGTCGTCCGCTGGTGGGAGAACCTGGCCGGCGACGGCTCGTCCTGGCTCGAGCACACGCTGACCGACTCCCTGAACCAGGCCGGCTGGGTCTTCGCCGCGGACATCGACGGCGACACCGACCCCGACGTGGTGGCGAACGGGGGTATCGGCAATATCGTCTGGTTCGAGAACGTGAACGGAGACGGCAGTCTCTGGACCGAGCATCCGATGGCTGTGCCCTCGGGATCCCGATCCGCGCCGGTGGACCTCGACGGCGACGGCGATCTCGACATCGTCAGCGCGAGCGGCATTGTCGCCTACTGGCTGGAGAACGCCGCCGGCGACGGCAGCGCATGGAAGCTGCATCTACTCGAGGGCACTGTCTCTAGCGCGCTGGGAGCGGTCGCAGGGGACGTCGACGGCGACGGTGACCCAGATGTCGTCGCGGTCGATTTCAACACCGCGATCGTCTGGTGGGAGAACCTCGCCGGCGACGCCAGCACCTGGCTTCCGCGCGAGCTGGCACGGTTCGCAGACGTCAGGCCGGTCGCCCTCGCCGACTTCGATGGCGACGGCAGTCTCGATGTCGTGGGTGGCGGCGACTCGCTCGCCTGGTGGCAGAACCGCTACGGCGGCTCCTGCCCGGCTGGGGACTTCCATCCCGGCGACAGGTTGGCCCTGTCCGCGCTGCCCGACCCGGGCTGGGAGGTCGCGGGCTGGAGTGGTACCGAGAACGACGCCAGCACCGAATCGATGAACGTGGCGGCGATGCCGATCGGAGACCACGTCGCGTCAGTCGACTACGTGGAGAGCGCTCCAGCCTCGCCGACCCTGTCCATGAGCGGCGCCTGCCCGGGCCAAATCGACGTATCGGTCGCCGACGCCGTCCCCGACCGCAACGTGGTGCTCTACGCCGGCTCGAGCGGCGGCGCCACCGTCATTGCCGGAGGTACCTGCGCCGGTACCGAGCTCGACCTCGGGCCCGCGCGTCGCTGGAAGACCCTGTCGGCGGACGGCAGCGGCGAGGCGTCATTCAGCTTCACCGCCTCGGCCGGCTGGTGCAGCCGCTCGGCGCAGGCGGTCGACGGCAGGTGCGTGACCAGCAATGTCGAAGACGTACCCTAGCAGCTGACCTCGAAAGTCAGCGTCGTCCAGTTCGACTCGTAGTCGACCTCGTGCTCATCGACCTCGACCATCCGGATCAGGCGTAGGTACCAGCGTCCACCGCTGCCGAGCTCGATCGCGGCCAGCCCGGAATCATCGGTGCGAGTCGAGGCCGCCTCGCTGTGCCCACCGTCCCCGTCGTGGCCGTGAAAGCCCGCGTGGCTGGCGTAGACGAGCTGATCGGCGACCGGCGCGCCGTTCGCCAGCACCTGGAACTCGAGAGTGTCGCCGGGGCACAGGGTCGCCGGGTCGGTGCGCGGCACGATCTCGATCGGGTAGCCCAGCGGCCGCGCCCATGAATCGCCCCCAGCCGCGCCTACTCGGAGAATCGTCTTGACGTGCTTCGAGTAGCGCTCGGTCGCCGCGCTGTCCAAGATACCCTGGCGCTCGCGCGCGTGCAGCACGTCGAGCACGCCGTCGTGCTTCAGATACTCATTGAAATCCTCAGCCGAGAGCTCGATGTTTCGCGCTCGAGTCGACACCCCGACGACATAGGTACCGACGGCGCCGGTCTCGAAGGTCAGCAGTGCGGTCTCGTTCTCATCGCGCCACTGGTCGAACCTCGGATGGCTGACCCCGCCGGAGCCGTCGACGACCGACACGTCGAGCATCCGGTCGCGGTCGATGCTGTTTTCGCTCGTGTCGAAGGTACCGTTGTAGAGCGCCAGCGTGACCGCGGAGTCCGGCGGAGCATCGTGGTCGTCGAGGATAAGGAACATGTCGTGCGCCGGCGCCGCCGAAGCGATCAGCGCAAGCGACGAGGCTACGAAGGCACGACCAAGGCGAACGGCTTTCATGGCCGAGATCATAACCGGCGGCGAGATTCGAAGAGGCCTACTCGGCGTCCTACTCCGGCTGCCACCTCGGGAGCCGCCCCGGCGTCCACGGCGCCCCGGCCGCTTCGGCATCGGCTTCCAACGCCGCCAGGTCGCCTTGAATCAAAGTGGTCAAGCGCTCGAGCAGTCCCGCGAACGCCTCACTCGCGATCTCGTACGCATCCAGACTCGTCTGGGTCGGCTTCGAGGTCGAGGCCCACTGGGTGTAGACGACACCCTGCACCCGTCCCACGATCGAGGTCGTGGTCGGCTCGTTGCGACTGCCGACCGTGCGATCACCGGTGAGCTCGGTCTCGAGATCCATCAGCGCGAGCTCGATCGCTCGCGCCCGGTCGGTGAGCTCGGCGGGCGCAGCCGGCGTGTCGGCCAGGGCGGCCTTCAGGAAGTCGATCCGCTGGTGGCCCTCGTCCGCGGCGCTGATGGCGCCGAGCACCGCCCGCTGAAGGCGCGCGGTCTTGGCCTGGAAGGCGAGCAGCGCTTCGCGATCGTCGGTCTCCAGCGTCGCGAGACCGAGTGAGCTGGTGCCGAAGCTCTGCGGCTCGCCGAGCGCCGTCATCACGCCATCGACCCGCTTGGCCAGTGACACGCTGTAGGCGCCCGGTGTCGCCATCGGCCCGGTCGGCGGGCTCCGGAACGGGTTGCCCATCGGGAACGGCGTCAGGCTGGTCGGGTTGGCGGGCGGATAGCGTAGATCCCAGGCGACCCGGTGGAAGCCCTTGCCGGTCGGGCCGGTGAGCCTGCGCACGACGTTACCCTCCTCGTCCGCGACCGTCAGAACGATCGCGGGATCTTCCTCGCGGTCCTCGGCTCGAAGGTCGTCCCACTCGGGATAGAACACGTCGCCGCCCTCCTTGGCGATCTCCTTCTCCTTCTCGAGACGCGCGTCGCGGCGGGTCTCGAGGTCGTCCTTCAGGTAGTAGGTGAAGATGGCGCCGAACGGCGGGTTGGGCGCCGAGTACCACCCCTCACCCTGGAACGACTTGCCACGCAGGGCGAGCGGCGCACGCTGCATGTACATCCAGGCGTCCTTGACCGGAAACAGCGCCGCCTCCCGCTCGAGGGCCGACTCGGAGATTCCGCGCAGCGGCGAGTAGTCGTCGAGAATATAGAAACCGCGACCGAAGGTGCCGAGCACGAGATCGTTCTCGCGACGCTGGATCGCCAGATCGCGCACCGCGACGGTCGGGACTCCGCCGGAGAGCTGGATCCACTCGCCGCCGCCGTTCTGGGTGAAGTAGACCCCGGTCTCCGTGCTGACGAAGAGCAGATCCGGATCGACGTGATCTTCGACCAGAGCGTAGGTCGAGCCACGCTCGGGCAGACCCCTGACGATCATGGCCCAGCTCGCGCCGCGGTCGGAGCTCTTCAGGACATACGGCTTGAAGTCGGCGTTCTTGTGGTTGTTGAACACCGCGTAGACCGTGTCGGCGTCGTGCTGTGAGGCGACGACGTCGTTGACGTAGGTACGATCCGGCACGCCCGGGAACGACTCGATCGCCCGCCACTCGCCGCCGCCGTCGCCGCCGATCTGGATCAGGCCGTCGTCGGTGCCGACGTAGAGCAGGCCCTCGACCAGAGGCGACTCGTCGAGCGCCACCAGACTCCCGTAGAACGAGGTCGAGCGATTCTTCGAGACCGCGTCGACGCTCCACACCCGGTCCATCACCTTCAGCTTGTTACGGTCGATCTGCCGCGTCAGGTTCGGGCTGATCGGCGTCCAGCTGTCACCCCGGTCGTCGCTCCGGAACAGTCGTTCAGCGCCGTAGTAGAGCCGCGTGTGGGAGTGCGGGCTGATGATCAGCGGTGCATCCCAGTTGTAGATGATCGGCGGATCACCCTTGGCTTCCTGGGGCGCGATGTAGATCTCCTCGCCGCTGCGATGGTCGTAGCGCACCAGGCCGCCGTACTGCGATTCCGAGTAGATGATGTTCGGGTCCTCGGGATCGACGCGGGTCTGGAAGCCGTCGCCGCCGGTGGTCACGAACCAGTCGGCGTTGATGATGCCGTGGATGCTGGTCGTGCGCGTCGGCCCACCGAGGGTGAAGTTGTCCTGGGTGCCGCCGTAGACCCGGTAGAACGGCTCGCTGTTGTCGACCTCGAGCTTGTAGAACTGGGTAACGGGCAGATTGGCCTTGAACAGCCAGGTCTCCTGGCCGTCGAAGGTCTCGTAGACGCCGCCGTCGTTGCCGGAGATCTGATGGTCGGTGTCGTTCGGATCGATCCAGAGGGAGTGGTTGTCGATGTGCTTGTGCAGCTCGGCGAGCTCACGGAAGCTCTTGCCGCCGTCCTCGGTCACATGCATCCAGGTGTCCATCGAATAGACCTTGTCCGGGTCCTTGGGGTCGGCGACGATCTCGTTGTAGTACTGCGGGCTCTGCGAGACGTAGTCGCTGCGCTTCTCCCAGCTGGCGGCGCCGTTGGTCGAGCGATAGAACCCGTCCTCGTCTTCGGCCGCCTCGACGATGGCGTAGAGGATCCGTGGATCGGCCGGCGACTGCGCCAGTCCGATCCGGCCCAGGTCGACGCTCGGCAGCCCCTTGTTCACCTTGGTCCAGCTCTCGCCACCGTCGGTCGACTTGTGGACGCCCGAGCCCGGTCCGCCGTTGATCAGAGTCCAGACGTGCCGCCGACGCTGGTACGAGGAGGCGTAGAGGACGTCCGGATTCTGCAGATCCATGATCACGTCGTTGACGCCGGTGTGCTCGTCGATCGCCAGAACGCTCTTCCAACTCTTGCCGCCGTCGGTGGTCTTGAACAGACCGCGATCGCCCCCCGGACCCCAGAGCGGGCCCTGGGCGGCGACGAACACCGTGTCCGAGTCCCGCGGATCCACCACGATCTTGCCGATGTGCTCCGAAGCGCCGAGACCCACGTTCTCCCAGCTGGCGCCGCCGTCGATCGACTTGTAGACACCGTCGCCGTAGCCGACGCTACGCTGGCTGTTGTTCTCGCCGGTACCGACCCAGACGACATTCGAATCGTTCGGGTCGATGGTCACGCAGCCGATCGAAGACGAGCCCTGACCGTCGAAGACCGGGGTGAAGGTGGTGCCCGAGTTCACGGTCTTCCAGACGCCGCCCGCCGACGACGCCACGTAGTACACCTTCTCGTTGCCCGGGACGACCGCGATGTCGCTGATCCGGCCGGAGGTGACCGCCGGACCGATGCCGCGGAACGACAGGCCTGAGAAGGTGCCGGAGGAAAGTAGCGGCTTCTCCTCCTCGGTGGCCGCCGGGTCGGCTTTCTTGGCCTTGGCGGCCTCCAGGGTCGGGGCGAAAACGACGCCAAGAACGAGCGCGAGGCTGAGGAGACGGAGCCTGAGAAGCATCGGGAATTCCCTCCGGAGAGTGCAAGATGTGGAGCCGGGATTCTAGTACAGGTGACGCGCCGGCTCCGCAGGGCAGGCCGCAAGCCCCCCCTACGGCCCGCGCGCGGCCCGTCCCTGGCGCAACTTGCCCGTCGGCCCTACGTAATTCCCTCGTGGGGAAGTTGCATCCAGTCAACCGGGGTAGGATCTCCTGACGTGGAGCTCAAGGCGCGCACCGTTCTGCGACTCCTCGGCCTCCTGGCGTTCCTCCTGGCCGGCCTGTCGATTGCGGACATGTTCCGCTCGCGGCCCTACGACGGCGTGGTGCTCGAGGCGGATGCCCCCGGGCGTCTGATCGTGCGTACGGTGGTGCCGGCGGGCGGTGCGGCCCGGGCCGGCATCCGGGCCGGCGAACAGATCATCGGTATCGACCGCAACGTGCTCCGCACCAGCGGTGAGGCCGCAGCGCTGCTCAACCGGCACCAGATCGGCGCCACCATCCCCTACCTGGTGCGTGGCAAAGACGGCCTACGCGAGGTGCCGGTGCGACTCGGCCCCCGGCGGATCGGCAGTGTTCACTATCTCTACGCCTGCCTGCTCGGCTTCGCGTTCTTCTTCGTTGGGCTCTTCGTGCTCGAGCGTCAACCGCGCCGGCGGCCCGCTCAGGTGTTCTTCATCCTCAGCACCCTGTTCCTGATCTTCCTGGTGTGCCGGCTGCGGCCGGCCTCGTATTCCCAGGTCGACGCGTTCATCCTCTCGACTGGCATGGCGGCGTTCCTGTTCCTGCCGGCGAGCTTCCTCCACTTCTTCCTGATCTTTCCGCGCCCGGTGCGCTTCCGTCCCGAGCCCGGCGACGGCGGTTATCTGGGCAAGCGCGCCGTCTGGCTGACGACGTTGGGCACGATCTACCTGCTGCCCCTGGTGGTGCTGGCCTCGACCTGGGTCATCGCCCGGCGGCAGGGCGCGGAGGTCGACCTGATCAGTGGCGCGCCGATCCAGAACTGGTGGCTGCTCGCCGCCTACATGGCCCTGGCGCTGGCGACGCTCGCCTACAAGTCGCGCCGACTCTCCAACCCGCGCGAGCGGCGCGGCGCCGCGATCGTGCTGTTCGGCTCGCTGTTCGGCCTGGTGCCGTTCCTGGTCTCGGCGGTGGCGTTCCCGTCCTACCTGCACACCGAGAAGCCGCTCTACGGGGTCGGCCCATTGATCCTGGTGCCGCTCACCTTCGCCTACGCGATCGTCCGCTTCCAGCTCCTCGAGATCCGGGTCATCCTGCGCAAGAGCCTCCTCTACACCCTGACGACCATCGTCGTCACCGCGCTCTATGCCATCGGCATCGCGGTGTTCAATGCCATGACCCGGGGCACCTCGCTGGCGGCCTCGCCCTTCTTCCCGATCGTCTTCGCGCTGGTGATCGTGCTGCTGTTCGAGCCGCTGCGAAAGTGGCTCCAGACGGTGGTCAACCGGCGCTTCTTCGCCGAGCGCCAGCGTCTCGAGCAGGCGCTCGAGGAGATGGGCGACGCGCTGACCGCTCAGGTCGACCTGCCGGCGGTGGTACACGACCTGGTCGCCAACCTGCCGCAGCTGCTCGGGCTCCACTTCGCGGCGCTCTACCTGGTGCGCAACGACTGCCTCGAGCGGGTCGCCGGCCCGCCGGCGCTACCCGAGCGCCTGCCGCTGCTGCCCGAGATGCACGACACGATGGCCCGGCGGCGCGGCTTGACGGTCCTCGACGAGCTCGAGCCGATGGCGGCTGACAGTGAAGAGCTCGGACAGCTGATCGACAAACTGTCGGCGGCCGGCGCGCAAGTGATCGGCGATCTGACGACGCCACGGCGGCGCATCGGCCTGGTCGCCCTGTCGGGTAAGGTCGACCAGACCATGCCGCTCGATCCGTCGGAGCTGGCACTGTTGCGACGACTTCTCGACCAGGCGGCGGTGGCGCTCGAGACCAGCATGCTGTTCGAGGAGCGCACCGAGCAGGCCGAGCTCGAGCGCGAGCTCGAGATCGCCGCCTCGGTACAGGCGCGCCTGCTACCCGCGAACCTCGACTTCGGCCCGGGCTGGAACGTGGCCGCGGTCTGCCGGCCGGCCCGCCACATCGGCGGCGACTTCTTCACCGAGCTGCCCGGACCGAGCAACGGCTCGCGGGCCGTGGTGTACGGCGACGTGGCCGGAAAATCGGTCTCAGGAGCACTGGTGATGATGGCGGCGCACGAGGTGCTGCATTCGCTCGCCCTGACGCACCGCGACCCCGAGCAACTTCTGAATCTGGCGAACCGCCGGCTCTACGGGCTCGGCAGCCGCAAGAGCTTCGTGGCGCTCGCCTACCTGACCTCGTCGCCGAACGGCGACGGCCTGCTCTACTCGCTCGCCGGTCAGCCCCAGCCGTTGATGCGCAAGCACACCGGTGAGGTCTGGGAGCTCGAGCTGCCGCCGAACCGGATTCCGCTCGGAGCGCTCGACAACGGCAGCTACTTTCTGACCCACGCGCCCATGGAGTGCGGCGATCTCGTCGTCGGCTACTCCGATGGCGTGATCGACGCCAGGTCGCCGACCGGAGAGAGCTTCGGCATCGAGCGGCTGTGCGGGGTGGTGGCCGAGTCCGATTCGTCGCCGAGCGTGGCGGTCGAGCGGATTCTGGCATCCCTGGATGAATTCACGCAGGGCACAGAGCCCTACGATGACGTGACCTTGGTCGCTGTCGAATGCGACCGGGAGGCAGTCCCATGAAGAAGATCCTGATCCTGGCCCTCGTCGTTCTCGTCCTGGCTGGCATCGCTTTCGCGATGATGTCGCGAGGCGAGCCGCGTGAATGGACTACCAGCTCGGACGCGGCGCGCGCGGAGTTCGAGCGTGGCCTCGAGGCGCTGATGAAGTTCTACTACGGCGAGGCGGCCAAGCACTTCGAAGCCGCGATCGACCTCGACTCCGGCTTCGCCGCCCCCAAGGTCATGCTGCTCTACACCGGCTGGGCCCACGGTGAGCAGCGACAGCGCTTCGTTGACGAGCTACGCGGGCAGGATCTCGCCCGGCTCACGGATCGCGAGCGCTTCCTGGTCGAGTTCACGCTCGCCAAGGCCGACCAGAACCCCAAGCGCACTGACGAGCTGATCCAGACCTACCTGGCCGGCTCGCCCAACGACCCGTTCGGGCTGATGACCTGCTCCACCGAAGCGTGGGAGATGCGCGACTGGGCGCGCGCCGAGCAGCACTACCGCAAGCTGATCGAGACCGACCCCAATTGGGTCAACGCCCAGAACCGGTTGGGCTACATCGCCATGGCGCAGGGCAAGTTCAAGGAAGCCGAAGAGGCCTTTCTCAAGTACCACTACATCGCACCCGACCAGGCGAACCCGCACGACTCGATGGGTGAGCTGATGACCCTTCTCGGTCGCTACCCGGAGGCCAAGACTGCATTCGAGAAGGCGCTCGAGCTCAAGCCCGACTTCTGTCTCGCCTACTACCACCTGGTCGACATGTACACCATGTCGGGCGAGTTCGCGCCGGTCTGGCCGGTGCTCGAAACCGCCCGCGAGCACTGCAGTCCCGACTTCGTCGATGCGCTCGCGTGTGAGACGGCGCTCTGGCTCGACTTCCATCAGCGCGCTTTCGACGACGCGTTCGGCGAAGAGCGCGCTGACTGCCGCCGTCTGGCCCTAAAGCGCTCGCCCTTCATCCTGCACCTCCTGGCGATCGAAGCCGGCCACTTCGACGTCGCCACTGAAACCGAAACAGCGCTCCGCACTCATCTGAAGGAGTACGCGGACGACGCGCTCGAACCCAACATCGACGGCACCAAAGGGATGCTCTTACACATGGAGGGCGCCCGCCTCGCGGCCCAGGGCGACCTGGAGGAGGCGCAGGGCAGGCTCCTCAAGGCCGACGACTACCTGCTCTACTGGGGCAACGGTCAGGGGATCTTGAAGCTCTACAACCTGCTCAACCTGGCCGCGCTCATGAGACGAACCGGGGATGACCGGGCAGCGGATGCGATCTACGAGAAGGTGCACTCGGTGAACGCGCACTTCGCGGAGATGGTGACGGGGGATGGGTCGACGGATCATATGGCCGCCTCGCGCTGAGGTCCGGTGACGTGGGTGCCCTAGGGCATGATTCCGGTCACAGCGCCCCCGAGAACAGTAGCCCCACGCGATCGGGCGACCCGACGAGCCCCTCACCGGCGAGTTCGAGCGCTCCCGCAAGTCCCGCTGAACCGGAGACGCTGACGTCGATCCCGGTCGTCTGGTGAGCGAGCCGGTTGGCCTCCTCCAGCCGCGCCTCGGACACGACCACCGGGTACCCGCCACTCTCGAGCATCCCCGACACCAGCGGCAACCAGTCGTAGGTCTCGTCATCGAGGATCGCGTCCGCGACGCTGCGCGGCTCTTCTTCCCACGGCCACATGAACTCCGACCGATGGCCGGCGGCATAGAGAAGCTCCTCCTCGATCACCTCCGACTCGAGCTCGGCTCGAATCCGGGCCGCGAGCTCGGCGCGCGCGCTCGACGATCCGGCAGGGCTGTCTCGAGAACCGATCCGACGACCGAGCCGTGCGACCACCGCATCGTAGGCCCGCACCAGCGGCGCGGCACCGGTGGTCTGCACCGGATGGAGCGCCGGCAACGGACCGATGTCGACCACCTGAAGCGCCTCGCGCCAACCGAGAACGCAGGCCGACGCCAGAGCGCCGCCACCGGTCTG
>JAJCXP010000326.1 GCA_029263375.1 Acidobacteriota bacterium
CTGCCGCCCGGCATCGGCAGCATCGTCGTCACCTCGCCACCCTCGTTCAGTCCGGACGGAACGGTCGCCTACTTCCACGCCGTCGACCTGGGCGACAGCGGCAACACCGGCTACCTGTTCGCCGTCGATCTGGCGGGCGCCGGCATCGCTTGCGAGGACGTTGTACGGATGCGGGCGCGCTGCCGTCCCGGCCGGGTTCAGGCGGCGATCGACATGGTGGATTCGAGCTTCGACGGCATGACGATGACCGTCGAGCTGGACGGGGTGCCGCGCGTCGTTACGGTGTCCGGAAGCCGCGCCCGCATGCAGGTGCCCTTCACGGGCGCCTCGGCGACGGTCGAACTGGTCGAGCCGTCGAGCTGCCTGCCCGCGCAGACGGTGAGCTGCCAGTAGGCGATCTCGGCAGCGGTCCGCGGATCAGCCTGGCCTGTGTCGTAGCGGCACCCGACTCCAGTAGGTCAAGCAGCGCCATACCCACTCGAGCGGTCCCATCCGGTAGGCGCGCAGCCAGAGCGTGCTGAGAACGAGCTGGACCGCGAAACAGAGCGCGGCGAGCGACAGGATCTGCAGCCGGGTGAGGTCCCCGAATAGCCCGAGACCGTAGGAGGTGGCGATCAGGCTCATCGCCACCGATTGACCGATGTAGTTGGTCAGGGCGGTCCTGCCGACGGCGGCCAGGGCGAGGCGAGCCCGCCGCGCCTTCTGGGTCGCGCACAGCCGGAGCACGATCGCACCGATTCCGGAGGCGAGAGCCAGGCTCGCGACATCGTGAAGCGAGCCGATCGCGTAGAAGATGGCGCCCTGCGTGTCCCAGTGGACGATGTGCAGGGCGGTGGCCGTGATCGTCATCGGCAGACCGAGACCGAATCCGATCCATGCGGTCCGCCGCCAACCTGAGCGATGAGTCGGGTCGAGCCACCCACTCTTGACGATGGCGGCGCCGAGCAGGAAGAGCGCGAGGGTTCTCCAGAGCAGATAGATCGGCGTGTAGAGGACCACGAGCAGAGCGAGGAAGGAGAGTCGCGAGAAGGTGGCGGCGGCCACCGGGCCGTGGGTGAATACCGCGTAGTCGACCTTGGCCTGCTCGAAATCGTCGTTCCCGTCGAGGACCAGGATGGCGGCGCGCGCGGGTATCGGCAGCTCGAGCTCGACCGGCGCTTCGGGGTCGACCAGGGCTGGGCGGGCGTCAGGCTCCGTCACCGCGCGGCGCGGCAGGGTGATGGTGCCGTTGGCCCGGATGTCGGCGATGTCGGCCGCGACGTGTCTCTTGCGCACCATCAGCTCGGGATCGTCCGGGCCGCTGATGACCGCTCCCCAGGCCACGGTGAGCACCAACAGCACGCCTCCGGACCAGGCGAGGGCGCGCGCCGACAGCCGGCGCAGCGGCATCAGGACGAGCGCGGTGAGGGCGTAGATGACCAGGACGTCCGCCTTGTAGAAGAACGCCGCGTGCACCAGCCCGAACAGACTCAGAATGAGAACTCGCCGCAGATAGAGGCGCCGGAACGACCGGGCGTCGTCGGCGCGGAGGAACTGAAGGCAGAAGCCGATCCCGAACAGCAACGAGAACAGGGTGAGAAATTTGTTCTCGAACAGGGCATCGGTGAACGCCCAGGCGGCGAGCATCCCGCGCTCGCCCAGGATCATCGCCACCGGATCGTTGGCGATCACCAGCGGCAGGAACATCTGCTCGACGTTGACGACTAGAATGCCGAAGATGGCGAGGCCGCGCAAGACATCGAGGGCCTCGATACGGCTCTTCAGCTCGACTGGAAGGCTGGGCATACACCTGTAGAACGGTTGCGAGTGGTCCGAGGTTCGGCTTCCCTCTTACGCGTCGAATTACGTATTGTGTCCCCCATCTGTATCCAGGAACGTTACGCTCCGCACGGTCGGTGCTTCGGCTGTGGAACGGCCAACGAGAGAGGGCTCCGAATCCGGAGCTTTCCGGTCGCGGGTGAGGAGCGGACGGAGTTGGTCTGCGACTGGCGGCCGAGTCCCGAGCACGAGGCGTTCGAAGGGGTGCTTAACGGCGGCATCATCGGCACGCTGCTCGACTGCCACAGCAACTGGACGGCGCTCCGGCACCTGATGGAGCGCGACGGCCTCGAAGAGCCGCCGTTCACGGTCACAGCGGACTTCCACGTGACACTCCTCCGGCCGACGCCGACCGACATTCCCCTCCACCTGGTGGCCTGGGCGACCGAGTCGAAGGGCAACCGGGTGACGGTCGAGGCCGAGCTCCACGCCGGCGGCAAGCTCACGGCGACCTGCGAGGGCCGGTTCGTGGCGGTCGGCCCGGGCCATCCCGCCTACCAGCGCTGGTAGGCGTCGCTGCCGGCTACCGGGCCAGGCCGGTGACGGTCTGCAGGATGCGATCGCCGAGGCTGACGACCAGCCCCTCGGCGACGCAGTCCCAGGAGTGCGTCGACAGCGGTTTCCGAACCGTGAGGCCCGTCGTCAGGTTCCTGCACTCGAGCTGCTTGGCATCCACTCCGAAGACCAACCCGGACGCACCGCCGTCGCCCTTCGCTCGCACAGTCTGCCGCACCCGATCGCCAGGGCTCACCAGCAGGCCGGCCGCCTCGCAGTCCCAGGTCTCGTCGCTGACGGCGACGATCGGGACCTGCTGGCCGGTGGAGAGGTTCGCGCACTGCACCTGCTGCGCCTGGACGCCGGCGACCCTGCCCGACACCGGCGCCGCGCCGAACTCGACCGAGCCGCTGTCGCACGCTCCGTCGGTGCGGTCGAAACCGCGCTGATCGGTCGCCAGCCCGCAGACGCCGGCGGCGTCGACGGCGACGCTCCCCGCGAGCAGGGCGTGCGTCAACGTGGGTCCGCCGTTGTCGGCGAGGGCCGTCTCGAAATCGACACCCGGAGTGATCGGACTCGAGCCCGGGCAGGACCCGTCGTCGTCGAAGGTGGTCGGACCGCTGACGAAGTAGGCGTAGCCATCGCAGTTCGAGCCGGTCATCGGGTAGGCGACGATGCTGCCCTCGATGGTGAAGGTGCCCGACTCGAAGCCCGCGTAGATGTTGCTGCCGGTGTTGCGCAGGACGGTGCTGTTCAGGAGCGCGACATCGCCGTAGCCGACGCCGTTGAAAAAGCCGCCGCCGGTGAACGTCGCGTCGTTACCCGAGACCGTGCTGTTGAAGACCTCGGTAACGGAGTAGAAACCGCTGAAGACCCCGGCGCCGAACGATGCCGAGTTCCGGCTCAGTGTGCTCTCGAGCAGGGTCGTCTGACTGCCCCAGCCGACATAGACGGCGCCGCCGTCATCGCTCGCCTGGTTGTCGTAGAACGAGCTCCTCTCGATCGTCACTGAGGAGTAGTAGCCGCCGAAGATGGCGCCGCCGTTGTGGCCCGCGGTGTTGTTGGTCAGGACGCTGTCGACCATGACGAGCGAGCTGCCGTCTTCCAGCAGGACGGCGCCACCGGAATCGGTGGCCTGATTGCCGCTCAGTCGGACGTCATGGAGGGTCACCTGGGCGTAGTCGTCCGCATAGACGGCGCCGCCGTTGGCCGCCCGGCCGTTGCGCAGCGTCGCGTCGTGGATTCCGAGAGTCTGACCCGCCACCGAGAAGAGGCCGAACGACGGAGTGCCCGCGTCCCGCTCGATGGCGTGGCCTGAGCCGAGAATGTCGATCTCCGAGGTGATCGCCGGCAGCGGCGCCGTCAGCGTGGCATCGACCGTCAGCTGGATCTGATCGGCGCCCGACCCTGCGCTGCAGCCGCCGACGGCGGCGTCCGAGTTGGCGGCGGTCACCGCGTCCGGCAGCGAGCAGCTGCCGTCGACGACGATCACTGCGGTCGTCGCCGGGTGGTGGAACACCAGGACGGCGATCAGGAACGCCCTGATCACGCCGCCGGCTGTATCGGGACGGTGCGGTGTCGTCGTCGTTCCCATGGCAGGGCTCTGGAAGTCGAGGAGTCATTCTAGCGATGGCCGATCTACCAGAGCAAATGTGTCGCCGGCTATGGGAGAGCGGAGGATTCTGCGCGCGTTTGCATCGGATCAGTTGCGCGCCACGTGGCGTCGTTCAGGAAAGGCCCGATGAATCGGGCCGACCGACGGGCTCCGTCCAAGCTCGCCTCGCAGCACTCGGGCGGGGCCCGTCACCTTATGCTTGGTGGTCGGTGTGGAGCGCCGCCACCGCGGTCAGCAGTGCGTCGTCGTCGGCTGCGCCGGCCAGGCTGCCGATCACCATCGCCACTGTGCTCGCGGTGAGAGCGACCACGATCGGCGCCAGACCGAGGTCGACCAGGCCGGTCAGGGTGAGCGCGTAGACCGCCACGCCGGCGACCAGTGCCGCGACGCCGCCCAGCCGGTTGGCGCGTTTCCACCATAGGCCGGCGATCGTCGGCACGAACAGACCGGCGCTGAGCAGGCCGACGCCGGCGGTGTAGAAGCGGGTGATGAGCTCAGGCGGCGACAACGCCCAGTAGAGCGCCAGCGCGCCGATCACCCAGGCCGAGCCGATGCGCAGAGCGGCGAGCTTCCTCGGACCCGGGTTCAGCTTGAAGAGCCCGCCGAGCAGGTCGTGAGCGATCGCCGAGCTGCACGCCAAGAGCAGGGCGTCGGTGGTCGACATGACCGCCGCCAGGACCGCCGCCACCGCGATGCCGCGCACGATCGGCGGGAACTCGCTCTCCATCACCTTGAGGAACACCTGATCGGCGTCCTCGAGAGCGGGGAAGCCGAGCTTGCCGACCGGCACGATCGCCAGTACCGCCGCCAGGATCATCACGCTGTAGGCGACCATCGCCAGGTTGAGCGACAGGCGCGCGCCGCGCGCGTCCTTGGCGGTGAAGACCCTCATCACGATGTGGGGAATGACCGGGATCGCGGTCGCCCAGATCACGAACGAACCGAGGTAGCTGGAGACGCTCTGTCCGGCCAGGCTGCCGAGCTCGGGCGCCGCGGTCGTCGCCTGCCGCATGAGCTCGAAAGGCGAGCCCGATCGGGCGGTCACCGCCACCGCGGTGCCGACGACCACCAGGAGGATCAGGACGCCCTGGACGACGTCGGTCCAGGTGATGGCGGTCATGCCGCCGATCGACACGTAGGTGATGAAGACCAGCGTCGCGATCACCAGCGCCGATTCGTACGAGATTCCGAGCAGAGCGTTGGCGGTGATACCCGCCGCCTTGAGCTGCGCCACGATGTACACGGTGAATGCCACCACGATCGAGAGCGGCACCAGGAGGCGCACGATCGGGCTCGGGAAGCGCCACGCGAGAAAGTCGGTGATCGTGTAACGCCCGAAGTTGCGCAGCTGCCGGGCAACCAGCAGCGAGGCGAGCGGAAAGCCGATCACCGCGCCCGCGAACAGCGCCAGGGTCGCCGGAATGCCTCGCGAGTAGGCGAGTCCCATCACACCGATGATCGAGCCGCCGCTGGCGAGGCTGGCCATGATCGCCATCGCGTTCACGCCCGTGCCGATGCGCCGGCCGGCGACCCAGTACTCGTCGCCGGAGCCGAGCACCCGGCGCGAGGCGTAGACGCCGATGCCGATACAGACCGCCAGGTAGACCAGGACCAGCACGCGCTCGATCATCGTCCGCCTCCGCCGCGACCGAAGACCAGCAGCATGAGCAACGGTGAGATCAGCATCAGCGCCGCCATCAGCCAGCCGAAGAGCGACATGCCGGCAAACTGGACCTCACGCCAGGCCGGCAGGAAAGAGACGATCGAGAAGACGATCAGAAAGAGCAGGGCGAGCGCCTCGGAGCGACGCATCGGGAACCACCGCGAAGCGTTACTGCTAGGTTCGGGCTTGGCCGGCGGTCTTTCTGAGTCGGTTCCCACGAGGTCCAAGACTAGACCAACAGCGACACGCCCGTCACCGGTCACAGGCAGGTCTCAGCTCGTCCTGCCAGCTGGAGGGTGCTTTCCTGTCTGTAACGGGCCTGTAATCGAGCGCTGGATAGTCTCCGAGAGAACTCGCGAAGGAGTAGATGCTTTGAACGATTCGACCCGACAGGTCTCACTCATCGATGTACTCGCAACTCGCGGGCGGCTTGTTCTACTGCTGCTCGTCGCTTGTGTCCTTGCGACGGGCGCGCTCTCGGCCGAGGATCTGCTTTGGGAGCAGCGGTCGGACGGGCAGAGCCAGTACGGGCCGAGCGTCGAGCTCACGACCGGCTCGATTGACCAGGAGCTCGCCGACGACTTCGTCCTGACGGCCACGATCAGCCGGGTCTTCGCAGCCGGCTCGAGCGGGTTTCCGCCGCCACCGCAGGCGAACCTGGTTGCCGTCGAAGTCCGGTTCTACGACGTGGCGACGGACGGCCGACCGGGCTCGATCCAGGCCGAGTATGTGCTCGCGGCCGACGACCCGAACCTGAGCTACGACCCGGCCGCCCTCGGCCCTGTCGACATCACGCTATCCCCGCCATTCGACGCCGACGGTGGACACTTCCTGGGCGTCCAATTGGTGACCGACCAGAGTTGGTACCCACCGAGCTCCAACAGCGGCAATCCACGCGGCTCTGCGATCTGGATTCGCGACTACATCGCCGGCGGCGGCTGGGAGCCATACGAGGACATCCTCGGCGTCCAGAACGCTGACATCGTGTTCTCTCTCTACGGCGATCTGACCGGCGCCCCGACCATCGACACGCTGTCGGCGTCCTCGCTCGACCGCAGCGGACGCCTGCGCGTCGTGGGCGGTAACTTCGGCGGCACACAGGGCGCTGGGACTGTCCTGATCGATGGCGAGGTGGCATGGGTGGGCTCCTGGAGCGATACCACCATCGACGTCTGGGTGCCCGAGGCCGCCGGGCCCGGTCAGGTGAACGTCGAGGTGGTGACCGAGGTTGGCGCAAGCGATCCGGCGAGCCTGAACGTGACGCTCCGTCAGCAGGTCGACAAGGTGCGTTGGCGATTCGAGACCGACGGCCGCGGAGTTCGCCACCGGCCCGGTATCGGCGCCGACGGCACGATCTACGTACAGGACACGAAGGGTCTGCTCTACGCTCTGACCCCCGACGGGGGGTTGAAGTGGGTCTTCACCCTGGGCGGCCTAGGTGGCGAAGGCCCAGTCGCAGTCGGTCACGATGGCACGATCTACGTCACCGAGAATCCCCTGGGCGCCGAGTTGAACATCATCGCGGTCCATCCAGACGGGACACTGCGTTGGCTCCACACCGAGGACGGCGCCCAGCGCCTGATCTCCGGTCCGGGAGTCGGCCCCGACGGCAACGTGTATGCAGTCACGAATCTAAACGGCGTGGGTGCCCTGTCGCTGACGCCCGAGGGCGCGCTCCGCTGGGCGAATCCGGGCTCGCCTCCGTTCACCGAGTTCGGGTCGCTCGGAACGGAGATCGCCTTCGGCGCGGATCGCTTCTACGTGGCCTTCGACGAGTCCGGGATCAACCCGATCTCACTGCTCTACGGCCTGGATTTTGATGGCTCACAGCTGTTCGCTGTCGGCCGTCCGGACGACGGCGCCCAGCCGACGGTGGGTCCAGACGGATCCGTCTACCTGCAGACCTGGCACTCGGCCGAGGGGATCCTCCTGAGCTCCTACGACCCGTCCGGCAATCTCGAGTGGGACGTTTTCCAAGGGATCACCAACACCCTGAGCCATCCGGGAGTCGGCGCGGACGGCACGATATACGCTGTCAGGAACCTGATCGAGATCAACGCGGTTCGGCCCGACGGCTCGATCGAGTGGACGGTCATCGACCCGAACTCGTCCATCTACGGACCGGTGGTGAGCCCGGACGACACGAACCTGGTCATCGGTAATTTCGACATCGGCGGTGAGGGCCGGATCAAGGGCTGGTCGACCTCCGGTGAGCCGCTCTGGACGATCGTCCTGCCGCGCGAGAACGGCGGCGCGCTGTCGCCGGCCGCTCGCGCCATCTTCGCGCCTGGAGGCTTGACCGCCTACGTCGGCGTCGAGCCGCTGATCCAGGATGACCAGGATGAGCACAGCTATCTCTACGCCGTCGATACCAGCGCGGACGATGCGTCGGCGCTGGTGCTGAGCCAGACCGATCTCGTGCGCGGGAGTCCCACGGAGCTCACCGTGACCGGGGCGGAACCCGGCGAGCGGGTCCGGTTCCTCGCCAGCCCGGTCGGCACCGGCGACGGACCGTGCCCGGGCCAGCTGGGCGGCCTCTGCCTCGATCTGCTCCGACCGATCCGGAACCTGGGCGTCGCCACCGCCGATGCCGGAGGCACGGCGGTGCTGAGCTGGACCGTGCCGGGCAGCCTGCCCGGCAGCACGCTGCATACGCAGGCGATCGTGGTTCGCGGGAGCGGCGGCGAGAACTCGGTCAAGTCGAGCACGATCTCGGCGCCGGTCCTACCGTAGAAGACCAGGCGGCGGGTCGAGCGCCTCAGTCCGCTAGGGCGCGAAAGACCTGCTGGATTCGATCGCCGGGCTGAACCACCAAGCCGCCGGGTCCCGTGCATCTCCAGCCGGCCCCCGTGACCGGAACCGACGCCGACTGGCCGGAGGTCACGTTGGTGCACGTGATCCGCGTCGGCGTCGCTCCGAACGACCGGCCGGCGGCGCCGTCGACCGCCGTCCCGACGACCGTCTGTACGATCGCATCGCCCGGACTCACGACCAAACCCTGCTGCTCACAGTCCCAGCGCGTCGCGAGCGCGGTGTCGAACGTGACGGCTTGGAGCGTTGTTCGGTTCTGGCATGTCACCCGCCTCGTGTCGATGCCCGCGACCGATCCGCCGACGCCCTGGGGCAGAGCGCCGAGCTCGAACGAGCCGCTGTCGCAGAGGCCGTCGGTGCGGCCGAACCCCCGCTGATCGGCGACCAGCGAGCAGACTTCGGAGTCTGCCGCGACACTGCCCGGCAGCAGGGCATGGGTCTGGGTCGGGCCGCCGTTGTCGGCGAGCAGCGGGTCGAAGTCCACCCCGATCACGATCGGGTCGGTGTTCTCACAGGTCCCGTCGTCATCGAAGTTGCGGCCCGAGCCGGAGGTGGAGCCGCTGCCGGCGCAGTTCGACCCGCTCAAGGCGTTGGCGACGATCGTGTTGTTGATACTCACGGATCCCGAGGTGAAGCCCCCGTAGAGGTTTTGATGGCCGTTCCCGGTCACGGTGCTGTTGACGAGACCGACGCCGGCGTAGCTCTCGGCGTAGACGCCGCCGCCGGACGTCCCCGCAGTGTTGCCACTCAGGGTGCTGTTCTTCACGCTGACGATCGAGCCGAGGCCGCCGGCGACGGCTCCGCCAGCGAACCCGGCGTGGTTGCCCGTGAACGTCGTGTTCTCGACCTCGAGGGAGGAGTACCAGCTGGCGTACACGCCGCCGCCCTCGCTGGCGCTGTTGCCGGTGAGGGTGCTGTTCAAGAGCGTCGCCTCCGCTTCGATGAGGTGGATCGCACCTCCGTCCGTGCCGCTGTTGCCGGAGAACGTGCTGTGGTTGATGGTGGCCCGGGAGTCGTAGAGGGAGATGGCGCCAGCGCTGTAATCGGCTTGATTATCCAAGAAGGTCACGTGATCGATGCCGAGGGCGGCGTAGTTCTCAGCGCGAATCGCGCCCCCGCCGCGCGCACCGTCGCCGATCACAGCGCTGCCGTTGCTCAGCGTCGCGTTCGAGAGCGAGAAGGCGGCACCGTCGACGAAGAGAATCCGGAACTCCTCCGCGCCGAGGTCGCGCGTGATCGCGTGGTCGTTGCCCTCGAGAGCGATGTTGGTCGTGACGCTGGGTAGCTCGGCTGTCAGCGTGACATCGGTCGTGAGCTGGATCTCGTCCGTGCCCGAGCCCGCCGCGCAGTCGCCGACGGCGGCGTCGGTGTTGGCGGACTCGATCGCGTCTGCGAGGTTGCAGGTGCCGTCGACGACGATGATCGCGGTCGTAGCGGGCTGGTGGAAGACCAGCAGCGCGACCAGCAGCACGCGCGCGGAGCTCTTCTGGGTCTGATGGTACGCCTCGGCGTTGCGCATCGCGGTCCTCCCTTTCGTCGCAAGTGGTCGAGAGTGCGCATCGTACCGGCCTGCCGGAGAATCGGACAAATAGCCGGGAATCGATGAGTCTGCCTGAATGGTAGGAAAAATTGCCCGAGAGCTCGCTGCTGGGCCGCGGCGCAAGGCGTACGGTGTGTTGAACGGCGAGCGGCGGGAGGGTCTCGGCTTGGGCATCCGGGTTGCACTCGCGGCTGTCTACATCGCCGTCACACTGACGAATTCCACAGCCAGAGTGGCTCGCGGGTGCTAATCCTCTATCCAGTGACTCGACTTCCTCACGCACGCCTCTTGCTCAGAGCTCGGCAGGAGCCGGCTTTTCGCTTCAGCATCGTCGCTTGTGTGCTCTCGATCCTGGCAGCCGAGCCCGGCGCCGCGGCCTTGACCTTCGAGCAGGTCGTGATCGACGCGAACAATCCGAGCGATCCTCACTGCAAGACGCTCGGCGACATCGACGGCGACGGCCTGCTCGACGCGATCGTCGCCAGCTCCAGCGGCGACGGCATGTTCTGGTACGAGTATCCGGGCTGGACGAAACACACGATCCGTGCGTCCGGCTCCTGGACCACCGACATGCAGGCCGGCGACATCGACGGCGACGGCGATCTCGACCTCGTCATTCCGGACAGCTCCGCGGTCAAGTGGTACGAGAATCCGCGCCCGATCGGCGATCCGCGGGTCGATCTCTGGACCGAGCACACGATCGGCTCCGCGGGAGCCAACAACCACGACGTCGAAGTCGGCGATCTGGAGCCGGACGGCGACCTCGACGTGGTCACTCGCAAGAAGGGCGGCGGCGGGACGTACTTCTGGCGTCAGGGCGCGAGCCCGACCGACTGGACGCAGGTCACTCTGTCAACTGCCGGCGGCGAGGGCGTCGGACTCGGCGATCTCGACGGCGACGGCGATCTCGACGTGGCCCAGAACGGTCTGTGGGTGGAGCAGGTCTCGCCGACCAGCTGGGTCGAGCACGCGATCGACGCCAACTGGCCGAACGACGTCGGCGTGCTGGTGGCCGACATCGACGGCAACGGCACTCAGGACGTGGTTCTCGGTCCGTCTGAGAGCACGGGCCGGCTCTCCTGGTACGAGGCGATCGATCCCGAAGCCGGCCCGTGGCTCGAGCACTCGATCGACCCCTCGGTCGCGTTCCTCCACACTTTCAAGGCAGCCGACGTCGATTTCGACGGCGATCTCGATCTGGTGACGGCTCAGATGCACCAGTCGGCCGATGACGAGGTCAGCGTCTACTTCAACAATGACAGCGGAACCAGCTTCAGCCAGCAGGTCCTCGCCGAGAGTGGCTCGCACAACGTGCGGGTCGGCGACATCGGCGGCGACGGCGATCTCGACGTCTTCGGCGCGAACTGGAACGACAGCGCGCCGAACTCGGCGGTGGTCGAGATGTGGGAGAACCAATCTTCGACGCTGGCGCTCGATCAGTGGCAGCGTCGCATCATCGAGACCTCGCTGCCGTGGCAGGCGGTGTTCGTCGAGGGACGGGACCTCAACGGCGACGGCCTGCGTGACCTGGTGACCGGCGGTTGGTGGTACCCGAATCCGGGCTCGCTCGCGGGCGTCTGGAACCGGCAGACGATCGGTGCCCCGCTGCACAATGTGGCGGCGATCCACGACTTCGATCGCGACGGCGACCTCGACGTTCTGGGCACCGACGGCCAGCCCGGCGGCGAAGACCTCTCCTGGGCCGAGAACGACGGCGCCGGCGGGTTCACCATTCGCGACATCACCAACACTGCCACCAGCGGCGACTTCCTGCAGGGGGTGAGCGTCTTACAGGTGCTCGCCGGCGGTCAGGAGGAGGTCGTCCTCTCCTGGCACAACGGTGGCTCGGGCACGGCGCTGCTCGGTGTGCCGGACGACCCGACCGATGCCGCCTGGCCGCTGACCGTCGCCAGCGTGACGACCAACCAGGAGGAGGTGCCGGTCGCCGATCTCGACGGCGACGTCGACGTCGACATCCACCTCGGCAGCTCGTGGCTGCGGCAGGACGCGGGCGGCGCGTTCTCGGTTCAGAGTGGCGTCTCGATCACCGGCGGTGGCGTGCCCGATCGGGTCAAGCTCGGCGACCTCGACGGCGACGGCGATCTGGATGTGATCATCGGCGTCGAGTTCGGCTCGGCGCTGGTGTGGGGCGAGAACGACGGTGCGGGTGGCGGCTGGACTGAGCACGCGATCGCGTCCGAGTTCAACTACTTCAGCGTCGACGTCGGCGATCTCGACATGGACGGCGACCTCGACGTGGTCGGCGGCGCCCACATGGCGAGCGGCGAGGTGTCGATCTACGAGAATGACGGCACCGGCCTCGGCTGGACGACACATGTCGTCGACAGCGGCGATTCGTCGCAGATCGACCATCACGACGGCACGCGGCTGGTCGACATGGATCACGACGGTGACCTGGACGTGGTCTCGGTGGGCTGGACGAAGAAGAGCCTGGTCATCTACGAGAACCTGGCCATCGACGGCGGCGGTGGCGGCG
>JAJCXP010000327.1 GCA_029263375.1 Acidobacteriota bacterium
ATCCGGGCTTCAGCAGGCGTGGCACGCCGCCGCGCGCTCACCGGGCGACCGCGAACCGTCGCTGGGCGGTGCTCACGGCGCCTTCGACTTTCCCATGATGACGATGTGCTCGTCGCGGCTCACCATGCCGACGATCTGCCAGCCCTCGTGTACGGACTCGCCCACTTCCTTCTGCAGGGTCGATGTGCGCGAAGTGGCCAGCAGCTTGTACGCGTACGAGCCGTCCTCCGCGTCCGGAGCTCTCTCCAGCACCGCCACGATCTCCGGCGGGCCCATGAGCCGATCCTTCTGCATGAGCGTCGCGGGTAACAGCCGGAAGCCTTTCGCGGACGCCTCGTCGAGCTCCTTCTGCATGGTTCCGGTTCGGGTGGTCGCCAGCAGCTCGTAGCGATAAGTGTCGGGTGGCGTCGCGACCCGCTCCATGAACAGCGCCATCTCGGCGCCGCTCGTGCGCGAACCGGCGACCACTCGGAAGCCGAGCGAGGCGGCCTCGTCCAGCTCCTTCTTCATGGTCCCGGTCTTGCTGGTGGCGAGCAGCAAGTACCGCTGGTTCGGCTCGACCTCGAGGTCACCCGCTCGACTGTGGGACGGCACCAGCGACGAAGCGACGAACGATGCTACGAGAACCGATGTGCATGCGCGCAATTGACCTCCTCGGTGTGTTCCGGGGGCATCCGGACCGCACGACAGTACCCAAGACCTGCACCCCGGCGCAACGCGCCCTACCTGCCCAGCACGCCCACAACCCGGTGGACTGGATGGAGTGGGGCGACGCGGCGTTCGCCAGAGCGCGCGCCGAGGACAAACCGATCTTTCTCTCCATCGGCTACAGCACGTGTCGCGGGGATGACGACGGAGCCGTCCGTCTTCACGCGAGCCCGGACACGCGACGCGCCCGGTCGGGGGAGCGAACCACGATCGTCGCGACCATGACGATCGCCAAGGGCTGGCACGTGAACGGCGCCGCCCCGGTCCCGAAAGGGCTGGTGGCGATCGAGCTGACGATCGTCCCACCTCTCGGACTGGCGTCCATCCGCCACCCGGCCGGCGCCGCGACCAAGCTGTCGTTCTCGGACCAGCCGGTACCGCTCATGAGCGGCAAGGTGAATCTGGTGGCCGATGTCGTGATCCCCAGAGGGACGCCGCCAGGCCCCACGACCGCCTGGCTCGATCTCGAAACGCAGCCGTGCAACGACCAGCTCTGTCTACGACCCCGGACGTTGCGCATCGAGGTGCCGTTCGTGATCGAAACCGCACCCTCGACGCAACCGGCGGCGCGGTGAGGTGAGCTGGGCGCTACTACTAGCCTGAAGTTCCCGGCTGCGGCGAGCGTATTTCTCTTTTAGTAATGCGCACTTGCGTGCATTTCGTGGCGCGCTGGCCTGGCTACACGGTGATCGTTCTGAGCAGCTCGTAGGCTCTGCTTTGCTTGGCATCCGGCCTCGTATCGAGATCGAAGGTCTTTTCGGATGAGTGAGCGCCCAGTCGTCTACAGCGGTTGCGAACGATGGTGCTGAGATGTTTCATCAGCCCCTTGAAGCTCAGAACGCGCGAGCCATCCTCGAGTCGCTTTGTCTGCGCCTTTTTGAGGGCGCCTTCAGAGCGCTGCGCGGGTGCAACTGGATCCCGCGTTGCTTTGGCTTCGATCTCTTCGTCGGCGAATAGGAGCGGACGCCAGGCCTCGAGCATGTGCCACAGCACGTAGTAGGAGAGCATGCACAGGAGTATGTGCGCGCGAACTCGTCGCTCCAGGCGGTGGTGGATAGGACGTACATGGAGATCGATCGTCTTGAGGGAGCGAAAGGCCCGCTCCACCTGGCTGAGCTGCTTATAGCTGCGAACGGTATCGTCCGCGCTTAGCCGTTCGGCAGTCAGGCTCGTTCGGACCACATAGAGACCGTCGAGAGCAGCCTCGGCAGTGACTCTGTCCTCGGCGATGTGGAAGTCAAAGCGGTTGTCCTCGATATCGAGTTCGAAGTGCTTGCCGACACTGTACTTGTCGAGCACCTTGCCGATCCGAAGCCCGATGGCAGCCTCGCCATGAAGCTGACCCCGTTTGATCCTCAGCCGCACTTTCTCCAGCTTCTTGGCGATGATCTCGGTGTGACGTCGGCGCTGCTCGCGTCGCTTCTGTCGTGTCTGGTCGGTCGTTCCGCTATCGCGCTCCTGCGCAGCGAGTTTGTCATCGTCCAACTCGACTTGGAAGCCGTCCTCACGGATGTCGACCCGATAGCACTTGCCAACTTTGTACAGCTTGAGAACCTTGTGAACCTGCTCGGCGATCTGCTCGCTGCTGAGTAGGCGACCGCGGCCGACCATCTTTCGGACTTTGTTGAGTTCCTTCGTCGTCGCCTCGAGGAGTCGCTGGCGCTTGTCGGCGCGCCTCTTGGCCAAGGCGGGATTGCGACATGCGACGAGCCGCTCGCCCTCGAAGTCGGGATGGGTCAGCTCGAACAGGTTGTGCTGATCGAACAATCCGGGCTGGATGGCTTCGGACGTCACGAGCATCTTGAGCGCCTCCGGGCGCAGAGCTGCAATCCAGTCGATGCCATCAAGCTCGCGGAGCGCGTTGATCTGGGTCTGCGTGATCATTCCTCGGTCGCCGACGAGGACGAACCGCTCGATACCAAACGCGTCGCGCACCTTTTCGACCTGGGGAAACAGTGTCTTGGGATCACCTGTGTTGCCCTCGAACACTGACACCGAAACGGGAACGCCGCGCTCGTTCGTCAGCAGGCCATAGTTGACTTGAAGCTTTCCCTTCTTGCCATCGCGGCTGTAGCCGAGCTTCGCCAGCGGACACGTGACACCCTCGAAGTAGCTGGAGGTGAGGTCGTACATCGCGATGCCATCGTTGCGCAGGTGACGAGCGGCCAGCTTTTTCTCGATGCGGCCCTGTCGCTCAAGGAGCCAATCCATGGCGGCGTACAGGTCGTCCTCGTCCGCATCCGCCACCCCAAAGGTCTCCGGTATTGTCGTCGTGTGCCACGTGTTGGTGGTCGCCAGTTTCGGCTTGGGGTCGACGAGCCGCGAGGCGACCATGGCGACAACGAGATCTCGCTGTCGACTCGGAGCCGCCGCGATGAGTTTTGCGAAGTCGAGCTGCTTCATCGCCCTGACGACGGCATCTGCGTGGCCATGATGCCGAGAGCCGCCCTCCACGATCTCGAAGAGCTCCTCGACGGGAAGCAGCGTCCGGCCTTTGAGAACGAGCCGGATCCCCTCCACCTGCTCCATGGGAAGGCTAGATAGATTGGCGAGGGTACGTTTCTTGACCTTGCCGTCTTCGCGGTAGGACTCCCGCAGCAAGATCGCCGGTTTCGAGTTCCGGTTGGGAATGACCTCGACATGCATGGGCACATATTACGCGTTTGATATCTGCATAGCAAGGGCGTCTGGACAATTTACATGGCTACATTCTTGCATGCGAAACGCAGCCCACGAAGGCGATAATCGCTAGAAACAAAGGGCTTCTATCGCGGCTGAAGGCCAATCGGGCGCTGGAACTTCAGGTTAGAGCCAGGCCTGACGTCACGGTCACGGTCACGATCCACCCACCGTTCACGGATCACCGGATACCGCCGAGCCACGGCGAGCGCTGCTGCGCTTGCGCGCTTCGAATGAGCTTGGGGCCAGGCCGGGAAACGCCTGTCATCTTCCATCCGTGCTCCGTGGGCCGTGCTCCGTGCTCCGTGGACCGTGACCGTGACCCTCACCGTTGTCC
>JAJCXP010000328.1 GCA_029263375.1 Acidobacteriota bacterium
CAGCGTCAAGCCGGACGATCGGCTGCACGTCCTGGTTCACGCCGAGAAACGGCAGCTCGCCCACGCTTGGCTCGAGCAGCAGGGGTGGCGACCGGCGCCGCCGGTCGCAGTCGACGACGTCACGGCTCAGGGGTAGACGGAGCTCGCGGCGACCCTCGAGTCGCCTTCGACGCCCGTCCAGATCGGCGGCGGCGCCGGCAGCTGCACCCAGCGGGCGCTCAGCGCCTGGCATTCGGCCGCTCGCACCCGCCGGTGGAAGCCGTTGTTGGGTCCGAGCTTCGCCATCGCGAAGCTGCTGCAGGAGCGCGGCGCGTCGGCTAGACCGAGAGCATGACCGAGCTCGTGGGTCAGGTTCTGGATCATCGAGCCGCAGCTGACGACGTTGCCATGTTGCGTGCGAGTGCGCGCGAATATCGTGATCGTACGCATCTGAAACGAGCCGCAACGCTCGTCGGAGCCGATCGCCGCCGGATCGAACTCGACCAACAGATCGCGGGTGCCGTGACGACCGATCTCGAGTCGAGGCATCTCGGTCTCGGGGCCCGAACAGACACTCCAGGCGGCTACGGCGCGCTCCATGACCGCCACCGGCAACCTCGGGTCGGGAAAGACGCCCACAGTGACCGCGGCCGCAACCCGGGCATCGGGTCGCAGGCTGGAGCACCGATCGGCGAAGAGCGGCGACATCACGAGCTGCGCTGCAACGACCGACAGAAGAATGAGAGTGCGTGTCACACCCTTTCTACGCGCGAAGGAGGCCCGAGTGCAGGGACTCGGGATGAGGCGCTGCACGGTCGTACGTGAGTGGCTCTGAAAGCGGGACCAGGCCGTTTGACGCCGGTGCGTAGACCGGTGACGAGCCGCGCGGGACGCGGGGCGAGATCGAATAACCAGCCGCCTCATCCGCCGTAAACATAAGCAGGACGGTCGCGCCGATGATCAGACACCTGGCAATGGCAACAGACGACTCGAAGACCCCGGCCGAGTTCCCACACTCGACGCAACTGCTGGATCGCCGCCGGCTCCGCTTCGGCGAGTTCGACCTGACCGCCGATGGCTGCGAGCTCCTGCGCCGCGATCGCGAGGGCAGGCTGCAGCCGGTGAAGCTGCAACCTCAGCCGGCTAGGGTCCTGCTCTACCTGGCCGAGCGATCCGGCTCCCTGGTCACGCGCGGCGAGCTCCAGCGATTCCTCTGGGGCGAGAACCACTTCGTCGACCATGACCAGGGACTCAACTACTGCATCCGCACCATTCGAAAGGCACTCGGTGACGACGCCAGCTCGCCCCGCTTCCTGGAGACGGTACCGCGCAGGGGCTACCGCTTCCGGTCCCCGGTCGCGGTCACAGAACGAGCGCAGCGACTCGAGTCCCTCTCGGAGCAGGACGTTCGTGGCGCCGCGACACGAACGGTGGCACAAGGCACCCGCGGGCGCGATCGACGTACCGCCATCATCCTGGTGGCGATCGGCGCACTCTCGCTCGCTCTCCACTGGGCGCTCTCAGCCGGCCTCCTTCTGCCCCAGCGACAACCCAAGCTGGCGGTTCTACCCTTCGAGGACCTCTCCGCCGCTCAGCTCGGCAGCACCCTCTCCGACACCCTCACCGACGAGCTGACGTCACACCTCGCCCGTAGCTACGCGGACCGGCTGGGAGTGATCGCGCGCGCCTCCGCTTTCGCCTACGCTGGGCGGGGGCTCACCGCGGCCCAGCTCGGCAGCGAGCTCGACGTCGACTATCTCCTGACTGGCGGCCTGACCATCTCCGACGACGGTGCTCGAATCACCGTTCAGTTGATTCGGGTTCGAGACGAGACGAACCTGTGGGCCGAGATCTATGATCGGCCGCTCGGCCGGACCGACTGGCAGGAGTGGGTGCGGGCAGTGAGTCAGGAGATCGCGAGCCGGCTGGCACTCCCTCCCGGCGCCGGCGACCCGTCGGCGATTCAAACCTAGGAAGTCGCGTCAGGCGAGCGAAGTGGCTCCTGGCCTCCCTCACCCAACGCTCCACTGCGTCTCCGCTCCGCTCCATTCCAGCCTCGGCGGCGCCCAGCTAGCCTGCGGGGGCTCGCTCGGGTCGGCGCTATCGCCGCGCCCGAGCGAGTGTGGGCGGGGCTCCGGCGTCACGGGTCACACCATCGTCGGGCACAAACCTCCACCCGTGCGAGTCAGTAACCCCTTTCTCTGACGAGCACGGTCCTCAGGGAACATCGCTCGGAGACTCAGCCGGGCGCCCTCTCGGCGAGCGCCGGAGCCCGCTCACAGTACTTCGAAGTACGCGGTCGAGAGAACACGCAGAAACCGCCGTTCTCCAGATCGAGGTTGTCCGCCCATCGACCGAGAACAACGCCACCAGCGCAGAGGGCCCGACCCGTCCCGCGAGCAGGAGGGCCACGGCGAGAACTGTGCCGCCCCCAGCCCGTATTCAGATAGCGACGTTCGGTGGCTCCCTCGAGGCGGCACTTCCGAGATCGAGCGGGGACGGGCCGGAGTTGGGCGCCAGATGGACACCTTTGGCACGCCGAGTGCACCGATGCTGATCCCGGAGACCAATCCATGAGCGAACCGGCGGACCGACAGCTGAATCCAGACCTGCACGTGGTCGAGCAGACCGACTACCGACTCTGCTTCGCCGACTTCGAGTTCGACGTCGCGAGCGGTGAACTGCATCGCAACGGCACCACCGTGACGATTCAGCCGCAGCCGGCGATGGTCCTCCAACATCTTGCCGAGCGGCCGGGAAAAATCGTGAGCCGTCGCGACCTGCAGCAGCATGTCTGGGGGGACCGTCACTTCGTCGACTACGAACAGGGACTGAACTACTGCATCAAGGCGGTCCGACAAGTCCTCGGCGAGAGTGCGGACGATCCCCAGTTCATCGAAACCATTCCCCGACGGGGCTACCGCTTCAAGACTCCGGTGCGCCGCACCCACGGTGCGCAGCTCACGATCTCACCTCCGACGCAGAGTCCGCGCGGCAAGGGTCGGCTGGTGCCCGCGGCCGCGGCCCTCGTGGCGATTGCGCTCGCTCTCCTACTGGCGGCCTCACCGCGGC
>JAJCXP010000329.1 GCA_029263375.1 Acidobacteriota bacterium
AGCTGGTCCGCAAGTCGATCAAGCAGTGCAAGGACTCCGCCGATCAGTACCGCAAGGGCGAGCGCGTCGAGCTCGCCGAGAAGGAGGAGCGCGAGGCCGAGATTCTCGACGGCTACCTGCCGCCGGCGGTCGATGAGGACGAGATCCGGGCGGCGCTGGTCGAGTTCATCAAGGCCAACGATCTTGCCGGACAGAGCGCCATCGGACCGATCATGAAAGAGATGCTCGCCCGCTTCGCCGGGCAGACCGACGGCGGCACCATCAACCGCCTGGCGCGCGAGATTCTCAGCGACTCCTGATGAAAAGGGTGATCGTCGGCACCGCCGGCCATGTCGACCACGGCAAGACGGCGCTGGTCAAGGCGCTCACGGGCGTCGACTGCGACCGCTGGAGCGAGGAGAAGGAGCGCGGGATCACGATCGACATCGGCTTCGCGCGCCTCCAGCACGAGGATCTCCAGATCGGCTTCGTCGACGTGCCGGGCCATGAGCGTTTCCTGCACAACGCGCTGGCCGGCCTCGGCGGCGTGCGCATCATGCTGCTGGTGGTCGCCGCGGACGAGGGCGTCAAACCGCAGACCGAGGAGCACCTCGCGATCTGCTCGCTGCTCGGCGTCCCGGCCGGGCTGGTGGCGCTCACCAAGTCGGACCTGGTGTCCGCCGATCTGGTCGAGCTGGCGCAGCTCGAGATCGAGGAGCTGGTCGTCGGCACGCCGTTCGGTGAGTCGCCGGTGGTGCCGGTGTCGAGCGTCACCGGCGCGGGCCTCGAAGAGCTGCGTGCCGAGCTCGTGCGCCTCGCAAAGGCTCACGAGATTGCGCCGCAGCCGGACCGTCCGGCGCGGCTGCCGATCGATCGCGGATTCGTGCTGAAAGGTCTCGGCACGGTTGTCACCGGCACCCTCTCGAGCGGTCGCATCAAGACCGGCGACACCCTCGAGCTGCTCCCGAGCGGCAAGAAGGTGCGAGTGCGCAGCGTTCAGGTTCACGAAGAAGAGCGCGAGGCGGCCGAATGTGGCGAGCGCACTGCGCTGAGGCTCTCGGACGCCGAGCTCGCCGACGTCGAGCGCGGCACCCAGCTGGTCGCGCCGGGCTCGGTCGAGCTGACCCGGGCGCTCGAGGCCGACTTCAGGTTGCTGCCCGACGCGCCGAAGGCGCTCAAGGGCTCGACGCCGATCCGGTTCCATCTCCTGTCGACCGAGCTGCCGGGCAGGATCCGACCGCTGGACGGTCAGGCGATCGAGCCGGGCGGCTCGGGGCCGGTCGAGATCCGTCTCGCCGGTCCGGTCGCGGCGATCCGCGGCGACCGCTTCATCGTCCGTCGGTTGTCGCCACAGCTGACGCTCGGCGGCGGCGAAATTCTCGATCCGCACTGGGGACGGAAGCGCGGCGCCGACCTGGGACGGGCGGTCGACGCCCTTGCCGAGGGGGCGGATGCCGCCATCGTCCAGTGGACGCGTGAGGCCGGGGAGGGCGGCGCCACGGCGGAAGACCTCGCCCGCCGCCTGGGCGAGAGGACGCTCGAGACCAAGGCCCGGCTCGAACGACTGACCGAGTCGCAGAAGCTGCTCGCGGTGCCGGCCGGAACCGGCCACGGCCGCCGCTGGCTGCACGTCTCGGTCTACAAGCGCATCGTGACGCGCGCCCGCGCCGCGCTCAAAGAATACTTCGCCAAGGACCGGCTGGCGCGCGGCATGCCAAAGGCGGAAGCGCTGCGCAGGATCCTGCCGGGGCGCGCGGCCGAGCTGAGCGGCGTCTATTTCGAGTGGCTCGCCAAGCAGCAGGTGCTGGTGCTGGAGGGCGACCTGGTGAACCAACCGGGGCGCGCGGCCAGCCTGACCAGCCAGGAGTCGAAACTGGCTACCGACCTGATCGACCTGTTCGACCGCGCCGGTCTGTCGCCCCCTTCGCCGAGCGAGCTCGAGCAGACGCTGGACGCCAAGCGCCAGATCGTCGAGGGTGTGATGCGCTACCTCCAGGAGCGCGGCCAGCTGGTGCGGGTGCCGGGCGGCTTGATCATCGCCGCCTCGGCGATCGACGCGGTGCGCAAGCGACTGGTCGAGAGCGACTGGGAGACATTCTCGGTCCCCGAGTTCAAGGAGCTCTTCGGTCTCACCCGCAAGTGGGCGATCCCGATCCTCGAGCACCTCGACTCGATCGGCGCCACCCGCCGTCAGGGCGACGGTCGCGCGATCGTCAGGAGATCCCGATGACCAACGAGTCGACCCGCACCATCGCCATCCTCGGCGCCTCGAATGACCGACGCAAGTTCGGCAACAAGGGGGTACGCGCCTACCAGTCGGACGGTTGGCGGGTGCTGCCGGTGAACCTGCGCGAGCAGGAGATCGAGGGACTGCCGGTGCACCGGAGCGTCAGCGACGCCCGCGCCGCTGCCGGTGGCAAGCTCGATCGGATCAGCGTCTACCTGTCGCCGGAGACCACCCTGCAACTGCTGCCGGAGATCGCCGACGCCGACGCGACCGAGACCTTCTTCAACCCGGGCGCCGCGAACCCGAGGGTGCTGCGCGAAGCCGCGGCGCAAGGAATCACCGTCCGGGACGCCTGCAGCATCGTCGACATCGGGCTCAGCCCGTCTCAGTTTCCGTGAGCGTCTGACGGAGCTGCGTCGCCCTCTGTCGCAAGCCGCGCATCTCCAAGCATTTGCGACATTCTGAACCGAACGCTGGTGAGAAGATCCGGCTAGCGTTTAGACTCGGCAGGCGCGATGAAGAACGTCTCGAAGCGAGTCGCCCTCCTCTCCCTCTGCTCCAGCCTCCTCTGCATCCCGGCCTCCGCCTGGGATCGAACCGGCCATCTGGTGGTCGCCCGGATCGCCTGGGAAGGACTGTCCCGCGAGGCTCGCTCGACAGCCGCCGAGCTGCTGGCGGCGGCGCCCGAAGACGCAGGGCTGCGTCAGCTTCGGCCGCGAAGCTCACGTCGGCTGGCCGAGGTGCAGGCGGAGCACTTCCAGAGGGCGGCCTACTGGCCGGACATCGTGCGCGACGACGACTTCCCCGAGCGCCGGGACAAGTACCACCGCGGTGATTGGCACTGGATCAACCATTTCTTCGAGCAGCGCGGCGCCGGGCGCACGGTGGTCGAGCTGGTCGACCGCCCGCCGGTGGGCCGGATCGTCGGCCAGCTCGGAGCGCTCGTGCCCGCTGTCGGCGACACCAGCCAGCCGGCGGCGCAACGCGCCATCGACCTCGCCTGGGTGCTCCACCTCGGCGGCGACGTCCACCAGCCGCTGCACGCGACCGCGCGCGTGACCCCGACCGAGCCGCAGGGCGACCGCGGCGGCAACCTGTTCG
>JAJCXP010000330.1 GCA_029263375.1 Acidobacteriota bacterium
CTCGATCAGGATGTCGCCGGCGAGGACTCCGGCGATCGCCGCCGGACTGTCGGGCTCGACGCGCGAGATCATCACGCCGGCGTCCGAAGAAGCGCCGAAGTGTTGGCGCAGCTCGGGCGTCAGGTCGAGCAGCAGGATGCCGAGGTAGCCGCGCTCGGCCAGCTCGGTTTCGAGCACGACCGGCTGGCCGTCGCGATGATCGACGAACACATAGTCGAAGTTGGAGCCGTCGCCGGCCGTGTCGACTCGAACGACGACCCGCTTCTGCTCGACTCGGCGCTCGTCGCCCGGCCAGGCGCTCGCGGCCGAAGCGATGCAGAGTGCACCGAGGACCAGCGACAGGCTTCGCCGGAACGGTCTCATGGCCGCCTCCTCGCCGCTTCGACCACCCGCGTGTGCTCACCTCTCAGGTCCTGGAACGCGGGAACTTCGGGCGTTCGGATCGACCGGGCCAGGAGCGGCTCGAGATCGAGCACCAGGTCATAGTCCTCGCCCGTACCGAGGTAGAGCACTGTGCGCGATTGGTCGCGGGCTTCCTGGAGTCGGGCGAGCTCGGCTTGCAGGACCTGTTGCTGCTTGCGCAGCTCCTGGGCGTCGGCGATAGCGGGGCCGGAAGCCGTCCGGGTGAGCATCAGGACTCCCACCAGGATCACGATCGCAGCCGGTACCGCCAGGGCGACGCCCAGGGATCTCCGCTGCCGCCGGCGTCGGGTGCGAGCATCCAGCGCCGCGAGGACGCGCTCGGTGAAGTCGGCCGAGGCGGTGGGGGCCTCCAGCCTCTGCAGATCGGTCGAGAGACGATCGGGTCCGTGTTGTGGGTTCATGAGCTTCGACCTCCACGCCAATAGGGTGCGAGCTTTTCTTTGAGGAGCTGCCGGCCGCGGTGGATGCGTGACTTGACGGTGCCTTCCCGGCACCGGCTGGCGGCGCCGATCTCCTTGTAGCTCCAACCTTCGAGTTCGTGCAGCACGAGCGGCACGCGGTAGTGCACCGGCAGCGAGGCGACCGCCTGGTTGAGGGTGCTCTGGAGCTCGTCGATCAGGAGCGACGCCTGCTGCGGGGCCTCGTGACCGCCACCGTTGCGAGACAGGAAGACCAACCTCAAGAACTGCCGGCGCTTCTTCTGCCGCGCTCGGCTCCTGACCAGGTTGGTAGCGATCGTGTAGAGGTAGCCGCCGAGGTTTCCCTGCTCGGTATAGCGGTCGCGGCACTCGTACAGTCTGAGGAACGTCTCCTGGGCGAGATCCTCGGCGCTGTCTGGGCACCCGAGCAGGCGGGTCAGATAGCCGATCAGAGTGTTCTTGTGGCGATCGACCAGCTCGCCGAACGCCGATCGATCGCCGTCACGCGCGCGCTGCAGCAGTACGCCGTCGTCGGGGGATGGGGATGCCTTCAACGTGCCTCCACACCGCTTATAATGTCTCGGGCGCGGAAAGGTTCCCGCTCGAAAGGCACAACAGGCCGGCTTGCAGAAAGTCGTCGAGTCCGCGAAAGGGCGCGTGCTATCATCTTGTAACTGTCTGGCCTAGCATTACTTAGGGTTCGTCTACGGGAGCTCGGAAATGAAAAACAAGACAGCCTCGGCACTCTCCTTCGGACTGATCCTACTGCTGGCGGCAGCCGTCTCGGCGACCACCGGCCTCGAGGCGGTCCGCAGCCTGGCGGCGCAGGGGGATCCTGCGGCTGCCCTGGAGCTGGTGGAGCAACAGTTGAGCGCCGAACCGGAGCATGCCGAAGGGATGTTCCTGAAGGGCGTTCTGCTGGTCGAGCTGCGGCGGGCGAGCGAGGCGCGCGGCGTTTTCGAGCGCCTGATCGAGATCGAGCCCGATCTTCCCGAGCCCTACAACAACCTCGCGGTGATCGAGGCGGCCGCGGGTGACTACGAAGCCGCGGTGACGACGCTGCGCAAGGCGCTCGACACGCATGCGAGCTATCGCACGGCCTACGACAACTTGACCAAGATCTACACCCAGCTGGCGAGCGAGGCGTACGGCCAGGCGCTCGACGCGGAGCCCGGTGAGCGAGCTGAGATCGTCGAGTTGGTTCTGCTCGGCAACCTCGGGCAGCCGGCGGCCGGCCGGCCGGGCGACAGGGACGAGCCACGACGTGAGGCGCAGCTGGCGGCGACCGAGCCCGGTGCGATCGCCCAGATGTCGCAGCGGGCGCCCGTGACGGCGCCGGCGCCGGGCGAGCCGGCGGTCGAGGAGAGTACGGTGGAGCAGGGCGCCGCGGGGATGGTGCCGGAGATGGAACCCGAGCCGTCCGAACCGCAGCCGGACCTGGAGAGCGTGGCCCCGTTTGTCGAGAGCTGGCGCTTGGCGTGGCAGGAGCAGCGGGTCGACGACTACCTGGCGGCGTATTCCAAGGACTTCCGGCCGGCCAACGGAATGTCGCGCCAGCGTTGGGCGGAAGAGCGCGGTCCGCGGATCAGTGGCCCGGAGTTCATTCGCGTTACTCTCGCCTATCTGGACGAGCCTCAGGTGAGCGGCAACAAGGCGTCGATTCGTTTTCTGCAGTCCTACGAATCCAATACGTTTCAGGATCGGGTCAGCAAACTGCTAGTGCTGGTTTGGGAAGACGATGGCTGGAAGATTCTTGAAGAGCGAGCGGACTAGCCCCCGGGGATTCCCCCTAGCCGCCTGCCTCCTGCTTGTCGCTCTCGCATGGACGGTGGACGCCGTTCCGAACGACGTTGCGACCGGGTTGCCGCCGAGTGACGGCACCTCGCTGCTCGAGCGCGGGCTGGTGGAAGGGCTCCGCGAGTTGCGACAGGGTGATCTCGTGGCTGCCCAGGACCGCCTCGAGTCGCTGGTCGAGCGACAGCCGGATTTCCGTCTGGCGCACCTGATTCGCGGAGATCTATGGATGGCGCAGGCGACCGGGCTGCGCGCGTTCGGACAGGGGCTCGAGGATCAGCGGCAGGCTGTCGGCGACCTGCTGTTCGAAGCGCGGGCACGCTGGCATCGCTACCAGGCCTCGCCGCCGCCGAGCGCGGTACCCGAGGGGCTGCTCAAGGTCGCCGACGATGCCCCGAGCGTGTTGGTGATCGATCTGCGCGAGAATCGCCTGTTCGTTTTCGAGCGCCGCGGCGAGGCGCTCGTCATGACCCGCGACTACTACGTGTCGATCGGCAAGAACGGTAGCGAGAAGCAGCTCGAGGGCGACGAGCGGACTCCGGTCGGCTTCTACCTGGTGTCCACCTTCCTCGACGGCCAGACGCTCCCCGATCTCTATGGTGTCGGCGCCTATCCGATCAACTACCCGAACGGCTGGGATCGTCTGCACGGTCGTACCGGCAGCGGCATCTGGATCCACGGCACCGAGTCGACCACCTACAGCCGGCCGCCGCGGTCGAGCCGCGGTTGCGTGACGCTCGCCAACCAGGACTTCCAGGAGCTGATGACGACGGTCGAGATCCGGAAGACGCCGGTGCTGGTGACCGACGGTTTCGATTGGATGGTGACCGAGCGCGCGCAGCGGTCGCGTCGCCAGCTCGAGGCGCGCGTCGAGGCGTGGCGGCAGGCGTGGGAAAGCCGCGACACCTCGCGCTACTTGACGTTCTACTCCGACGCCTTCCGCACTCAGGGTATGGATCGCGCTGCCTTCGGGGACTACAAGGAGCGGGTCAACCGCGGCAAACGCTATATCCGTGTGCACCTGGATCAGGTGGGGATCTACGGTTATCCCGGCGAGTCGGATGTGGTGGTGGTGGATTTCGTTCAGCACTACGAGAGCGACAGCTTCCGGAGCACCGGCCGCAAGCATCAGTACTGGCGGCGCGAGGCGGACGGCTGGCGGATCGTCTTCGAAGAGCGGATCTAGAGCGAAGCACCTCACTCACCCTCGATCCCTCTCTCCCCTCCAGGGAAGAGAGGAACGTCCCCTCCCACCCGCGTGGGTTGGCGCGTCTCCGTGGCGTTAGCGTGAGCCGGCGCCGGCGCCGGCGCTGCCGCCGGCGGTGATCGCGTCGAAGGTCCATTCCGGGCGCGGCTGCTCGGTGAGCCGCTCCTTGAGCCACGAGACCAGGTCGACCCAGATCGTGCGCTGCTCGGTCGCCGCTGGCATGCTGCCCGCGCTCGGCAGCTCGATGGTCACTACCGGCAGGCCCATGTGGACGCCGGCCCAGCGCCCGAGCGATCCCGGGTAGGTCCCCAACATACGCAGACTCAACGAGCCCAGCCGTTGCGGCGGCTCGGGGGGGCCGTCGTAGTCGACGACGCTGTGCGGCGCGTGGACCGAGACCACGACGTCCGGCCGGAAACGCGCGATCTCGGCGGCCAGCCAGAGGCTCTCGGGCTCGCTCAGCGGGCCGGTCCCCGGATACCTTCGCGGGTTGCGCGAAGTTTGGCGCACCCAGTAGTCCTCGGTCGCCGCGTGCCAGTCCGGGCTCGGGAAGTTCCGATTGAGATCGACACCGTGGGCGTTGACGCGCTGGGCGCGGGACCTGAGCAGGCCGTCCGGGTTGAGCAGCGGCACGACCCGCCAGTGGAAGATCCCGGAATGATACTCACCGAGGATCTCCATCCACTTGAAGACGATGCTCACCGCGGAGTATTCGTCGCCGTGGATGCCGCCGACGAGCAGGACACGGCCGATCGGCCGCCGGCCGGCAACCGGAGGGTACTCGCGCATCAGTAGGGGAGTCCCTTCGACCGACAGGCCGCCGGTGGGCCGGGCGCCGCTGGTCAGGCAGTCCTCGATCCTGACGCTGCCGAGCTTGGTGCCGATCCGTTGGCAGGTGAGTACCCGGGTGCCCTCGACCGCCGAGGTCAGGAAGCCCGAGGCGCTCGCCTGGTGCGCGAGGCCGGCAAGCAGGGTGGCGGCGACCGCCAGTGCGCGAAGCTTGATCACGTCGCTATTCTGACAGATCAACCCCAGGCCCACACCAGTTCCTGCTCGTCGTCGATCGAGCTGTGCAGGACCAGATAACCGTCGGCGACCAGGCGGTCGACCCGGTCGTGGACCTGCTGCGCCAGCGCCTCGGGGGCCAGGTCGGCGGTCTTGGCCGTCTCCTGAATGCCGACCCAGGCGTTGCGGCCGCTGTTCTTGGCAATGTAGAGAGCGCGGTCGGCGATCGCCACTACCTGCTCCCAGTTCATCAGCTTGGGCGCGGCCCGCGAGAACGGGTAGTAGGCGAAGCCGATCGAGCACGAGAGGCGGGCTTCGACTCCGTTGCCGAGCTGGAAGGCGTGCTCGTCGACGCTGGTGCGGATGCGATCGGAGAGGATCTCGGCCGCGCGCCGGTCGGCGTAGCGCCCGACGACCAGGAATTCGTCGCCGCCCCAACGGATCACCGTGTCGGAGCTCCGGCATGCGCTCTCGAGCAGATCCCGCACCTGGACCAGGACCTGATCACCGGCGGCGTGGCCGAAGGTGTCGTTGACCTCTTTGAACCCGTCGAGATCGAAGATCAGGAACAGGAAGTCGGGGCGCTGGCCCTCGGGCGCCGCGCCACCCTGGGAGATATCGCGATAGTGGCGATCCACCAGGGCGATGTCGTCCGAGATCGTGCTCATCATGTAGCGCCGGTTACGGAGACCGGTGAGCGAGTCAGTGAAGCTAGCCTGCTGCAGCTTGTTGTTGGCCTGCTCCAGTTCGCTGTTGCGGTCGGCCAGTTCGTGCGTCCTGGCCTGGACCTCGCGCTCGAGCTTGCGGCTGTACTCGGCTTCCTTTTCGAGCTTCTGGCTCTGCGCTCGAGCGTAGCCAAACAGGGCGCTGGTCAGACCCAGAACGTAGAAGGTGTAGGCCCACCACGTTCTCCACGGCGGCGGCGCGACCTTGATCTCGATCGACAGCCCGTCGTCGTTCCAGAGGCCGTCGTTGTTCGAGGCCTTGACCCGGAAGGTGTAGCTCCCCGGGTCGAGGTTCGTGTAGCTGGCGAAGCGGTGGTTGTTGGCCTGCACCCAATCCTTGTCGAAGCCGACCAACTTGTAGGCGTACTCGTTCTCGTCCGGCGCCGTGTAGTCGAGCGACGCGAACTCGAACGACACCACGTGGTCAGTGTGCTCGAGCACGATCTCCTTGATCTCGGAGAGTGGTCGATCGAGCTGCCCAGGCCGGTTGTTTTTGAGCAGCGAGGTGAGCACCACCGGCGGGCGGTGGAGGTTGGTCTGGATCCTGTCGGGGTGGAACGAGTTGACGCCCTCGCTGCTGCCGAAGAACATCTCGCCGGAGCGGGTGCGTAGATAGGCTCCCTGGTTGAACTCGTTGCTCAGCAGGCCGTTGCTGCGGTCGAGGATGCGCACCGCGCGGGTGCGAGGGTCGAAGCGGGTGATCCCCTTGTTGGTGCTCAACCAGAGGTTGCCGTTGTCGTCCTCGAGGATGCCGTTGATGCTGCCGTTCGGTAGCCCGTCGGCCTGGGTGTAGCGGCGGAATCGGGGCTCGTAGTTGGCGCGGTCATTCCGCGACCAGCGGTAGAGTCCGTCCTCCTGAGTGCCGATCCAGAGGTGCCCCTCGCCATCCTCGTGCAGCGACCAGATCCGGTCGCTCAGGCGCGTGTCGCGATCGCCAGGCTGCTGGTTGAAGCGCGTGAAGCGGCCGGTCTCTCGGTCCAGGCCACTCAGGCCGCCACCCTGGGTGCCGATCCAAAGGACGCCCAGGGAGTCCTCCTCGATCACCAGGACGTTGTCGCTGCTGATGCTGGTCGGGTCGTCCTGGTCGTAGCGATAGCGCACGAAGCGACCGGTCCTGGGATCGAACTGGTTCAGGCCGTGGCCGTAGGTGCCGATCCAGAATGATCCCTCCGAGTCTTCGTAGATCGAGGTCACCGCGTCGCCGCTCAGGCTGTTCGGATCCCTCGAGTCGGCACGGTAGTGGACAAAGCGATTCTGCCGCTCGTTGAAGCGGAACAGGCCTGCGGCAACGGTACCCACCCAGAGCCGGCCGCCCGAGTCCACGAACAGAGTCGGCGTCAGGTCGTCGCCGAGACCGTTGGGGTCGTCGGGATCGTGCCGGTAGTGGGTGATCTCACCGCTCTCCCGATCGATGCGGTTGAGGCCGCCGCCGTAGGTCCCGACCCAGATGTCGCCGTCGGGGCCTTCGGCCAGCGAGTAGACCGCGTTGCTGCTCAGCCGCTCGCCGCCCATGTCGCCGGCGGTGTAGGCGCCGAAGGTGCTGGTGGTCGGGTTCCACTTGCTCAAGCCCCGCATGGTTCCGACCCAGAGCACGCCGCCGCGATCCTGGAAGATCGACATGACGGTGTTGCCCGCCAGACTCGAAGAGTCGGTCGGGTTGTGCTCGTAGTGGCGGAAGCGGGTGTTCTTCGGTAGCCACTCGAACAATCCGCCACCGGTGCCCACCCAGAGGACGCCGTCGGCGGCCTGGAGAATCGAGCGCACGTGGTTCTTGCTGCGTGGCAAGCTGGTGTTCTGCTCGTTGAAGCTCTCGAAGGTTCCGGTCTCTCGATCCATGCGGTCGAGGCCGCCACCTTCGGTGCCGATCCAGAGATTGCCCTCGCGGTCCTCGTAGATGCACCGGACGTCGTCGTCGCTGAGCGATGACGGATCGGTCGGGTCGTGGCGGTAGTGGATGAAGCCGCCCTCGTCAGGGTCGAGGCGGTTGAGCCCACCGCCGTGGGTGCCGACCCAGAGGACGCCCTGCGAGTCCTCGAAGATGGCGCGCACGCTGTCGGCGCTCAGGCTGTGCTTCTTCGCCGGATTCTGGGTGAAGCGGCGAAAGGTGCCGCGCCCCGCCTCGATCAGGAGGTTGAGTCCACCGTCGGTGCCGATCCAGAGTCGGCCGGCGCGGTCTTCGAAGATTGCGCGTACCGTGTCGTTGCTGAGTGTGGTCGGATTGGAGCTGTCGAGTTGGAACGTCTCGAACGACTCGCGATGTGGATCCCACCGGCTCAGCCCGCCGCCGTCGGTGCCGACCCAGAGCGAGCTCTGCGAGTCGACGAGCAGCGACCAGACCCAGCTGTTGGCCAGGGAAGAGGGAGAGTCTTCCTGATCGCCGAACTGCTCGAACTTGAAGCCGTCGAATCGGTTCAGACCGTCCTGGGTCCCGAACCAGATGTAGCCGTTGCTGTCTTGCGCGATGGCGTTGACGGCGCTCTGGGAGAGTCCCTCGTCGAGAGTGTAACGGTCGAAGTGGATGCTCCGACGCTCGGCCAGGAGCCCCGGAGCCGAGGCGCAGCTCAGCAGGATGACGGTTGCTGCGGCTCGGCAAAGGCGGTTCATTCCTGGAGGCTCCCTGCGGCTCGAGCGGCTCGGCCGGCGAACTCAAGGAGCAAGGGGGATGCCACCGAATTTGACCCGGTCGGGGTCGGAGCGGAGACGCGGTGACGGGCTGGTCGAGGATCCGATCCCGGAGCGGTCGCCCAGGTCGACCAGAAAAATGGCGGATGCCGCCTAAAAAAAGGCGGCTCGGGCTCGCGGCGTGTGCAGGCCTCTCGCGGTTCCCGCGCGCCGGCCGAGACCTCGGGTCGCCCAGTGCTGAGCCTGCCGGCCGGGCTCGTCACACGGATCAAGGGCTGGCCGAGAGTTGCGCCAGCCTCCCCCGATAGGTGGGCGGCGTCACGCCGAGCAGGCCGGAGCCGGTTCGGGTGTCGCTCGGGACCCGGTTGATGATCTCCTCGAGCAGTATCCTCTCGGCTTCGATCAGGAGGTCTTTGTCGGTGTCGCCGTCGGCGCGCACGATCTCGCTGAGCACGGCGCGCACTTCCGCCCAGGTGCCGGAGCGCGGAGACAGGCCGGCGCGCGCCTGGTCGGAGGCGCGGTTGAGCCGTCGGCGGAAGGTGGTTTCCGGAATGCCGACCAGCGCCGCGCCGCGACGAGCTATGCCATCGGAAGCCGCCTGGGCCTCCAAGATCAGGTCGTCGCTCAGCCACTTGCCGAGCGGCAGGGTCGTTCGGGAGATGCCGCCGATCGCGAGATCGATCTCTCTTCCCAGGAAATCGCGCAGTTGCGCCCAGGCTTGATCCGGGTCGGGCAGCGCGGGGTCGATCGGCATGGCTCCATGGCCGCCGAAGTACCCGCCGTTTGAGGCCGCCGGTATGACCGGCTGGACCGCGACGTGCTGTGCCGTCGATGCGAACGCCTGCTGGGGTGGCTGCGCTCCGGTCGTCGGCAGCATCAGATCCTGTGTGCCGACCTCGTCCGCTTCGCACAGGATGACCGCCTGCATCAGGCGGTTCTGCAGCTCGCGGACATTTCCCGGCCACGGGTAGGAGATCAGCATCTGCTCGGCCTCGGGGGTGATCCGGTGGACGTTCTTCTGATACTGGACCGAGAACGTCTCGACGAAGTGCCGCGCCAGGTGCAGAACGTCGTCGGGTCGCTGGCGCAGCGGTGGCACCTCGAGTCGCACCACGTTCAGTCGGTAGTAGAGATCCTCGCGGAAGCGGCCGTCCTTGACCTCGCTGGCGAGGTCGCGATTGGTCGCCGCCAGGATGCGCACGTCGACGCGCTTGGTGCGCGTGCTGCCGACGATGGTGAACTGCTTCTCCTGCACGAAGCGCAGGAGCTTGCTCTGGACCTCGAGCGGCAGCTCGCCGATCTCGTCCAGCAGGACCGTACCGCCGTCAGCTTCGGCGAGGCGGCCGACCCGCCGTCCCTGAGCGCCGGTGTAGGCGCCCTTTTCGTGGCCGAACAGCTCGCTCTCCATCAGGGTGGTCGCGATGGCGCCGCAGTCGACGATCACCAGAGGTAGATGGCGGCGCGGACTGAGCTCGTGGACGGTGCGCGCCAGGAGCTCTTTGCCGGTGCCGCTCTCGCCGGTGATCAGGACGGTGGCGTCGGTCGGTGCGACGCGGCGCGCAGTGGCCACGACCTGCTCGACCTGGGAGGACCGGTAGACCAGCTTGGACTGCCGCAGGGCCTGGCGCAGCTCGTTGAGCTCCGCCTTGAGCTGCTTCTTCTCGCCCTCCTGGCGGCGGCGATCCATCTCGGCCAGGCGTGCCCGGTCGAGGGCCACCGCCAACTGCGAGGCGAGCGCCTTGAGAAAGATCAGATCCGAGGACTCGAGCTCGAGCGCGTCCCGCCGTCCGTCCAGGAACAGGCAGCCGAGGCTCCGGTCGCTCGAGGTGAGCGGCAGTACGCAACAGACCCGATCCTCGGAGTCGGAGTCGGTCGTCGAGGGCTTGGTGTAGTGCTCCTCACCGACCTCGCCCGCCGCCGCCGCCATGCGGATGCGCTCGGAAAGCTGGGGTCCGACTTCGACGGTCTCAATGCGACGCTGCTGGCTGGTCGGCTCGACCAGGCGGGTGAGCCCGTGCACCAGAGTCAGCTCGCCGTCGTCGTCGCGCGTGAACAGCCCCGCGCGCTCCGGCTTGAACGCCGAGTAGATCCGGTCGACCGCGGCGCTCGCGAGCCCCTCGAAGTCCCGGTGAACCGAGATCACGTCGAGGGCGTCGGAGAGCAGGACCATGTTGCGATAGTCCTTCGCCATGTTGCCGGTGAAGATGCCGCTCAAGCGGTCGAAGGCGCCGTTCTCGGCCTCCACCGAGCCCTGCTCCCACTCGGCGATGCAGCCGCCTCCGTGTCGTTTGGCGGTGTTGAGCGCCTGGTCGGCGCGCCGGATCAGATCGAGCGCGTTCTCTTCTTCGGCCGCCTGCAGGTCGAAGGTCACGCTGCCGATGCTGAACCCGAGGCGAACCGCGCCATCGAGGTACGAGCCCTCGGCCAGATTCTTGAGGATCTTCTCGGCGATCAGTCGTACCTCTTCGGCCGGGGCGCCGAGCAGCACCACCGAGAAGATCACGCTGCCGTAGCGGGAGACCGTGTCGGTGGTTCGCACCGCGCCGCGGATACGAGCGCTGATCTCGCTGACCACCCGGTCGCCCGCCTCGCGGCCGAAGTTCTCGTTGACGGCAGCGAAGTCGTCAGGGTTGACCATGAGGAGCGAGAGCGGCCGACTCTTCCTGCGCGACTTCTCGAGCTCCTCGGTGAGGATCGCCTGGAAGCCGGCGCGATCGGGCAGGCCGGTGAGGGGGTCCTTGAAGACCGAAGCGACCTGACTGGTGTGACTCGCCAGCGCGCCACCGACGGCGAACAGCCAGTTCCACCACGCCTGGGCCTCGGTGGTCGCCAGCTTGGCCGGCAGGTGGCGCTTGCTCAGCCGGTCGAGCGCCTCCTCACCCGGCTTGAAGCGCAGGCCCAGCCAGGCGGCCGGGGCGCGTGCGGTTTCGGGATTGTCGCTATGGCGCCGCGAATGTTCGGTGGCCTCGCTCCAGAGATATTCGACCGAGGGCAGGGCGATCAGAACCCCTTCCGATTCCGAGGCCTGCAACGCCTCCGGGCCGCCGACACCGTTGAGCATGCGCGTGTTGCGCTGCTTGTCCGCTCGCGCCAGAAATCCCAGCGCGGAGTCGAGGTCGGCCAGCTCGCCGAGCGGCGGCTGGGAGCCCTTGTGGATGAGGATCGGGTCGGAGAGTCCGCTCAGCGGCGCGGGGACGAACAGCGTCACCGAGCCGGCGCCCGAGAGGTCTCGGATGCCTTTGACGTAGGAGCCCAGCAGTTCGGAAGCTTCGATCATTCACCTCTCCGGCGTCGGGAAAGGCTTCCGCACTCCGGAACGGAAGATCTCTCGGTGGCGCGTGCTGGCCTCCCGACGCTCGAGCCGATCGTAGCTACTCCTCCCGAGTCCGTCTGTGAAACATTCCCCAGCCGCCGCGCGTACTCTCAAGTGAAATCGACAGTCTCTTTCGAGTCGATTCCGAGCGAGGAGAACGCGAGATGGACACTTCAATACGAAATCAGGAACCCAAGAACCCACGCCGTCGCTGGACGCGAGTACTTTCGATCGTCGGCGGTCTGGCGATCCTGGTGATCGGTGTCCTGGCGGTCATGAACCTGAGCGCTTCGGATGCCAACGGCGCGCCCGCCGAGGATGCCGGAGAGGCGACGACCGACGCCGAGGGCAAGAAGGCCAAGGGCGAAGAAGGCGAGGAGAAGAAGGCCCCGGTGCCGGTAGAGGTGAGCGAGATCGCGAGCGGTACCGTCTCGGCCTACATCACCTCGACCGCCAATCTGGTCGCCGAGAACGAGGTCAAGATCCTCAGCGAAGTCGAAGGTCGTGTGTCGCGCCTCTATGTAGAGGAGGGCGACTACGTTGCGCAGGGCAAGATCCTCGCCACGCTGGCGAATGACGATCAGAAGATCGCCGTCACCAAGACCGAGCTCAAGGAGAGCAATGCCCGCATGGCGTTCGAGCGCGGCGAGGGGCTGATGGGCAAGGAGCTGATCAGCCGCGAGCAGTTCGACAAGTTCAAGATGGATCACGAGATCGCCCAGCAGGAGCTCGCCGAGTCGCGCTGGGCACTCGAGAAGACGACCATCAGGTCGCCGTTCAGCGGGCGTATCAGCGCGCGCATGACCCAGGTCGGTCAGCACATCCGGCCCGGCGACGAGATGTTCCAGGTGACCGATTTCGATCCGCTGGTGGCGCGCATCTTCCTGCCCGAGCGCGACGTGCTCGGGCTCGAGGTGGGACGCGCGGTGCGCATCGACATGAATGCCGACGCGTCCATGCGGTTCTCGGGTCGCATTCGCCAGATCAGCCCGGTCGTCGACACGGCGACCGGCACCGTCAAGGTGACGATCGAATCGGTCGAGCCGCCGAAGGGCGTCCGCCCCGGTAGCTTCGTGACGGTGAACATCGTTCGCCAGACCCGCGAGGACACCCTGCTGCTGCCCCGCGGGGCGGTCCTACGCGAGCTCCAGTCGGCCCACGTCTTCGTAGAGGCCGAGGGCCAGGCGACCAAGCGCGAGATCCGACTCGGACTCGAGGAGGGTGACTTCGTCGAAGCGCTCTCCGGAGTCGAGGCCGGCGAGCGAGTGATCGTGGCCGGTCAGGGCGGTCTCAAGGACGGCTCACCGGTGAAGGTCCTCGTGGCCGCAACCACCGACGCGGAGAGCGTCGGATAACAAGGCGGAACAAATGCGTTTGATCGAGTTTTCTCTACGCCGTCGAGTCACGATCTCGATGGTGGCGGTGGCGCTCGTCCTGTTCGGGATGGTTGCCTTCAGCCGACTGTCCATCAACCTGCTGCCCGATCTCTCCTATCCCAGCCTCACGGTCGAGACCAAGCTCGACGGCGCGGCGCCGGGCGAGGTCGAGGTCCTGCTGTCGCGGCCGATCGAAGAGGTGGTCGGCACGGTAGCCGGGGTGAAGCGACTGACCTCGGTCTCGCGGCCGGGGCTCTCGCAGGTAACTCTCGAGTTCACCTGGGGCCGCGAGATGGACTTCGCGGCGCTCGACGTGCGTCAGAAGCTCGACATGCTGCGACTACCGCGGGAAGCGACCAAGCCGTTGCTACTGCGCTTCGACCCTGCGAACGACCCGGTCATGCGTCTCTATCTGACCGGCGGCGCCGATCTCTTCCAGCTCCGCTACGTGGCCGAGGAGGTGCTCAAGAAGGACCTCGAGTCGACCGAGGGTGTGGCGGCGATCAAGGTCAACGGCGGCTTCGAGGAGGAGATCCAGGTACGCGTCGACGAGGGCAAGCTGGCGCTGCTCGGTCTCGAGATCGGCGCGGTCAACGACAAGCTCCTGCGCGAGAACGTCAACCAGGCGGGCGGCAGTCTCTATGAAGAAGAGGCGCGCTACCTGGTGCGCTCGAACAACGAGTTCGAGGATCTCGACGACATCATGGACACCGTGCTGTTCAGCGAGGCGGGCCGCAAGGTCAAAGTCTCCGATGTCGCCGCGGTGTCGCGCGGCAGCAAGAAGCGCGAGGTCATCAGTCGGTTCGGAGGCTCCGAGGCGGTCGAGCTCGCGCTCTACAAGGAGGGTGACGCCAACACGGTCAAGGTCTCAAGGGCCGTGCGCAACCGGCTCGAGAACATCAAGAAGGACCTTCCCGAAGGGATCGAGCTTGCAACTGGCGTGGATCAGTCGGAGTTCATCCGGGCGTCGATCGACGAAGTGTTGATGAACGCACTGCTCGGCGGCGGCATCGCCATCCTGGTGCTCCTGTTCTTTCTGAAAGATCCCCGCAGCACGCTGATTATCGGCGTCTCGATCCCGATCTCGATCGTCGCGACCTTCTTCCTGATGTACCGGACCGGAACGACCCTCAACATCATGTCGCTCGGAGGTCTCGCGCTCGGCGTGGGCATGCTGGTCGACAACGCTATCGTCGTGCTGGAAGCGATTTACAAGCGTCGTGAGGCGGGCGCCTCGCCGTTCCAGGCGGCGCTCGACGGCGCCTCGGAGGTCGGTCGCGCGGTGGCGGCGTCGACCCTGACCACGGTTGCGGTCTTCCTGCCGGTGGTCTTTCTCGAGGGGATTGCCGCCCAGCTCTTCCGCGACATGGCGCTTACCGTGTCGTTCGCGCTACTCGCTTCGCTGGCGGTGGCGCTGACCCTCATCCCGATGATGGCGGCGATGATCGGCACCGGCGAGAACGCGGTCGCGGTGCTCGAGCGACGCCCCGGCGGTCGCGTTCGGCGCGCTTTCCGGTTCGCCCTGGTGACCATCCCGGGCTGGATCCTGTTCGGCCTGCGCTGGGTGCTGGGACTCGTCGGCCGCGGTCTGGCGCTCGTGGCGCGACCGTTCTCGGCCGTGTTCGACCGTCTCCTGGGTGGCGTGGCCGCGGCCTACCCGCGGATCCTGAAGGGCTCCCTGCGCGCCCGGCCGCTGGTGCTGGCCGTCGCCCTCCTGGCGTTTGCCGGCGCGGTCTGGATCGTGCCTCAGCTCGGGTTCGATCTGATTCCGAGCTTCTCCCAGGGCGAGTTCAGCTTCATGGTCGAGCTGCCCGAGGGCACGCCGCTCGAGGCGACCGACCGCTTTGTGGCCAGCGTCGAGTCGGTGCTCGAGGGCGACCAGCGGGTGGGATCGCTGTCGAGCATCGTCGGCGGGCGTGGGCTCTCGCTCACCAGCACCGGCACCGAGGGCGAGAACACGGCGCGCATCCAGGTGAAGATGGCGGAGGACGCCACGGTTGGGGACGAAGAGGCGGTTGCGGCGCTGTTGCGCGAGCGGCTCGATGCGTCGGGCCTGGCTGACTTCGAGTTCGAGCGACCGACCTTCTTCAGCTTCCGGACGCCGATCGAGGTCGAGGTCTACAGCGACAACCTCCCGGAGCTGCACGCCGTCGCCGCCAAGTTGCTGCCCGAGATCCAGACGATTCGCGGCCTGGTCGACGTGTCGTCGTCGGCGGAGCTCGGCAACCCTGAGCTGCAGATCAAGTTCGATCGCAATCAGCTGGCGCAACTGGGACTGAGCCTGGGCGACGTCGCCGAGACCATCCGCAACAAAGTACAGGGCGAGGTCGCCACGCGGCTGACCGAGGGCGACCGTGAGATCGATATCGTCGTGCGCTCGGTCGAGATCGGCCGGGCGTCGGTTGAGAACGTCAAGGACTTCATCGTCGCCCAGCGCGGCAACGTGCCGATCTATCTCAAGTCGGTGGCCGAGGTGCGCCTGGTGGACGGTCCGAGCGAGATCCGGCGCATCGGTCAGCGCCGGGCCGCGGTTCTGGCCGGCAATCTGGCTGGTCGCGACATGGGTGCGGTGGCCGCCGACGTGCGGTCGCTGCTCGACGCTCAGAGCTTTCCGCTCGGCGTGACCACGACCCTCAGCGGCCAGGAGCAGGAGCGTGCCGAAGCGCAGAGATCGCTGCTGATGGCAATGGCGCTGGCGATCTTTCTGGTCTATCTGGTGATGGCGTCGCAGTTCGAGTCGTTCGTGCACCCGTTCGTCATCATCTTCACGCTGCCGCTCGGAGCGATCGGCGTCATCGGAGCGCTGATGGTGACCGGCCGAAGCGTCAACGTGGTGGCGATGATCGGCGCGGTGATGCTCGCCGGCATCGTAGTCAACAATGCGATCGTCCTGGTCGACGCGGTCAATCAACGGCGTCGATCGGGGATGCCCAAGCTCGAGGCGCTGATCGCCGCGGGCAGCGATCGACTACGCCCGATCCTGATGACCTCGGCGACCACCATTCTGGGTCTGCTGCCGATGGCGCTCGGCCTCGGCGAGGGTGCCGAGCTGCGGGCGCCGTTGGCGATCACCGTGATCGGCGGCCTGACCGTAGCGACGATCCTGACCCTGGTCGTGATCCCGGTGGTCTACTCGCTGGTCGATCGGCGGCTGGATGCGACCGTGACCGACGTCACCGAGAGCGCGAGCGCCACCGGTCCCGGGCCGAAGCCCGAGCCGGCGCTTCCCGGTCCCTTGCAGGAGGTGAGCTGATGCAGCTGCCGCGCCTGGCGGTCCAGCGCCCGATCACCACCGCGATGCTCCTGATCAGCGTGCTGGTGCTGGGGAGCATCGCGCTCTTCCGCCTGCCGCTCGCCTACCTGCCCGAGGTCGACGCGCCGTTCATTGGCGTCCAGATCCCGATGCCGAACTCCAATCCGATGCAGGTGGAGAAGGATCTGGTCAAGCCGGTGGAGGAGGTGCTGGCGACGCTGCCGGCGGTCAAGACCCTGAACTCGCAGGCCGACGCCGACCAGGCCCAGTTCTTTCTGGAGTTCGACTGGGGCGAGGATCTGGACATCGTCCGGATGCAGGTCAGCGAGAAGATGGATCAGGTCAGGCCGGAGCTGCCCGACGACATCGGTGAGATCGTCATCTTCTCGTTCAACACCAACGACATCCCGGTGGTGCAGGCGCGGGTGTCGGCCAAGGGGGTCGACCTCTCCGAGAGCTACGACCTGATCGAAGCGCGGATCCTCAACCGGCTGCGCCGGGTGCCGGGAGTCGCGCGGGTGACGCTCGACGGCGTCGAGCCCAAGGAGATCGACATCGAGCTGGTGCTCTCCAAGATCCGCGAGCACGCGGTCGACGTCGGGGAGCTCATCCAACAGCTCCAGGGAGCGTCATCGAATCTGGTGCTCGGGCAGATCGAGGCCGGCGGGCTGCGCTTCACGGCGCGCGCGCTCGGTGAGTTCACCTCGGTCGAGGAGATCGGCAATCTACAGATCAATCAGCGCGGCCTGCGGCTCAAGGACATCGCGGAGATCTCCTACGAGGAGCCGCCGATCCCGCACGGACGGCACCTCGACCTCGAGTTCGCCGTCGGGCTCGACGTGTTCAAGGAGTCGACCGCCAACACCGTCGAGGTAGTGCGCGAGGTGATGTCGGTCATCCAGACCGAGATCAACAACGATCCACTGCTTGCCGGCGTCAGCCTGTTCGTCTGGGAGGATCAGGGCGAGGAGATCTCGGGCGGTCTGACCGGCCTGCTCAAGGCGGGCAGTATTGGCGCGCTGCTGGCGATCTTCAGCCTCTACTTCTTCCTGCGCCGGCTCGACTCGACGGTCATCGTGTCGCTGTCGATCCCATTCTCCATCCTCGCCGCGTGCGGCGTCATGTTCTTCCTCGGCAAGACGCTCAACGTCCTGTCGATGATGGGCTTGATGCTGGCCGTGGGGATGCTGGTCGACAACGCCGTCGTCGTGCTCGAGTCGATCGACCGGACCCATCGAACCGAGAAGGACCCAAAGGAGGCGGCGCTCAAAGGCGCGCGCGGTGTTTCGACCGCGGTCGCCGCCTCGACCCTTACCACTGTGATCGTCTTCCTGCCGCTGATGATCGGTGCGCGCACCGACCTCACGACCTGGCTCAAAGAGATCGGCATCACGATCACCATCGCCCTGATCTGCTCGCTGTTCTCGTCGCTGACTCTCATCCCGCTGATGTCGGCCCACTTCCTGGGCCGCAAGCGGCCGCGGCCGGTCAAGGCGATCTCCTGGCTCGAGGAGAAGTACGCCGGCTCGCTGCGTTGGACGCTCCGTCACCCGGCCAAGACCTTCGGCATCATCATCCTCGGCCTCGGCGTCGGGCTGCTGCCGTTCTTCACCGGCATGGTCGAATCGGCGATCTTCTCGGGCACCGTCAACGAGCGGATCTTTCTGCGCTACGAATTCGCCGACCACACCTACAAGAGCGAGGCGCTCGACGTGGTCAACCAGGTCGAGCCGTTCCTGTGGGAGAACAAGGAGAAGTGGGAGGTCGCCTCGCTCTACACCTTCTGGCAGGAGAACCGAGCCGAGACGACTCTGATCCTGTCGCGGAAGAACATGAGCGACAACGAGATCCGTGATCTGCGCAAGCGGATTCGTGATGAGCTCCCCGAGATCCCGGGCGTCAAGCTCTACTTCGAGGACGACGCCGACACCGGCGGCAACACCCACTTCTTCGCGGTGAAGTTCTTCGGCCAGGACTCGGGCATCCTCGAGGAGCTCGCCACCGAGGCCGAGCGCCGCATCGAGACCGTGGCGGGCGTTCAAGACGTGCGGACCTCGTTCCGCGACACGCAGCGCGAGGTGCAGGTGCGGGTCAACCGCGACAAGGCGGAGCGCGCCGGGCTCGACGCCCAGGATGTCGCCGACATCTTCTCCTTCACGCTCGGCGCGATGCGCATGCCGCGCTTCAACACCGGCGAGCGCGAGGTCGACACCTGGCTCGCCCTGCGGATGGAGGATCGGCAGAACATCGAGGACATCAAGGCCATCCAGGTCGGCGGCGGCTCCGAGGGCCGGCCGATCACGCTCGCCGATATCGCCACCTTCGAGATCGTGCCGCGGCCGAAGGAGATCGTGCGCGAGAACCGCCGCGTCCGGGTCTCCGTGCGCGCGACCTACGAGGGCGAGGACTGGGACAGCACCCAGGAGGAGATCGCCGGCCTGATGGACGCCTTCGACCTGCCGCCGGGCTACTCGTGGTCGTGGAACGATCGGATCATCGAGCAGGGCGAGCAGAGCGCCCAGATGGGGATCAACTTCCTGTTGGCGCTGGTTCTCGTCTACCTGGTCATGGCCTCGCTGTTCGAGTCGCTCGCGCAGCCGTTCGCCATCCTGTTCTCGATCCCGTTCGCCCTGCCCGGCGCCGCCTGGATGCTCGCCGCCACCGGCACCAGCTTCAACCTGATGGCGCAGATCGGCCTGCTGATCCTGATGGGGATCGTCGTCAACAACGGCATCGTCCTGCTCGACCACATGAACCAGCTCCGCCGCGGCGGCCTGTCGCGCGAGGAATCGATCCTCCAGGCCGGCCGCGAGCGCCTGCGCCCGATCCTGATGACCGCGATCACGACCATCATCGGTCTTCTGCCGCTGGCGGTCCGCGGCCCCGCGACGAGCGGGATCTTCTACTACCCGCTCGCCCGAACCGTCATGGGCGGCTTGATCTCGTCCGCGATCCTGACACTCCTGGTGCTGCCGTATATCAGTGTCGGCATGGAGAACGTGGGGGAGTGGCTCAAGCGGCTGTGGCGGGTGTCGTCGACGAAGAAGTCGGGGACTGCGGAACCGCTCGAAGAGGCGCCCCAGATTCCCTGACGTCGGTCCCCCAGGACCAACGCAACCCCCCAGCGCCTGATGCTAGTGTGACGGGGCCTGACGGAGGATGTCGTCCTGACCGCGAAGTACCCGGGCAACCCCGATGAAGGTACGTGTGTGGTCGCGTCCATGGAGGGCCTCCGAGGGGTTCGGCGAACATTGTAACCTCCACTTTTTCAACGCTTTAGATTCCGTTCTGAGACGCGATCGAGGGGCAATCCGGCGATCGTGCCAGGTTGATCCACGATCGCGTCTCAGGCCCGATTCTCGGGCGAGGGAGCGGCATCTGTGTTGTTGGCCGGCCAGGCGAAACGAGACCGGCCCAGAGACCTGTCAAGCAGAATCTCCAGGATCGGTGTGACAATTTCGCGGTGACGTGGGCGCGCGGGCTGGACTCGTTCCAGCCGCGCCGGTGCTGTCCGTTTCCAGATGGCCACTCGATGCCGCCGCCCGCACAGCCGCCGATATACTCGCGCCATGCCCGATTCCGCCGGGGCGCCTCCCCGCGCACTCCCCAAGAACTTGCTGCGCGACCTCCACGGCTTCCTGAGTCTCGAGGCGCCGTTCCTGATTCGCGACCTGCCGCAGGTCGAGAGCGAGGACGAGCTCGAGCAGGCGCTTCTGCGCCGGATCGACGAGCGTTTCCGCACCGGCGAGGAGTTCGCCAACCAGCGACTCTTCCCGATGGTCAACCACCAGCGGGCCGTCAACTGGTCGCGTGAGGCGCTCGATATCCAGATCCGCGGCTTCTTCGAGCGGCGGCGGATCAAGGCGTCGATCACCGACGAGGAGCGCAAGCTGATGCTGCGCACCATGATCTTGACGCGCGAGGTCGATAACTTCCTCAAGCGCGCCTTCGACAAGAAGGAGATCATGTGGGAGGGCTATCCCTCGCCGCAGAAGGGGTTCCGCTCGACCGGCCAGGAAGCGATCGTCGGCGCCGCTCTGCGCCTCAGGCGGCCGCCCGAGTACGGGGAGGGCGAGGGCTACACCGGCGACTACATCGGGCCGATGATCCGCGACCTCGGCGCGCTGCTGATGTTCATGCCCGATCCGCTGCATCCGATCCTGGTGCAGTACGGCAAGAAGGGCACGCCCGTCGATGGCCGCGACATTCACACCGGTGATTTCTCCAAGGGCGTCCTGCCGCCCGCCGCGCCGCTCGCGATCGCGACCCAGACCCTCATCGGCATGGCCTACGCCTTCAAGGTGCGCAAGCAGGACCGGGTGTGCGTGTCGTTCATCGGCGACGGCGGCTCGAGCCTCGGCGAGTGGCACGAAGCGATCAACCTCGCCGGCGTCCAGAAGCTCGGCATGGTTTTCATCATTGAAAACAACCAGTGGGCGCTCGGCACCCACGTCAGCGAGCAGACCGCCGCCAAGCGCTTCGCCCTGCGCGCCGCCGGCTACGGCATGCCGGGCCTGACCCTGTTCGGCAACGACCCCGAGGAGGTCGCCGCCGGCGTCGCCTGGGGCGTCGACCGCGCCCGCAAGGGCCTCGGCCCGTGTCTCATCGAGCTTATGACCTACCGGCGCCCGGGCCACGCGCACCACGACGACGACCGCTTCCACGGTAGCGCCGAAGCCAAGATCCCCGGCTACGAATTCCCCGAGGAGCTCCGCGAGTGGGAGAAGGTCGATCCGCTCGATCTCTACGGTGCGCGACTCGAAGAGTCAGGCGTGGTGTCCCAGGAGGAGCGCCACCAGCTCGAGAAGGAAGCCGAGGTCGAGGTGCTCAAGGCCGGCGAGAAGGCGGCCGAGGCCCCCTGGCCCGAGCCGTCCGACTACCTCAATCGAGAGTTCGCGCCCCGCGTCCTCCCGATCCCCAGGCCTCGCCCCGAGCCCAAGACCAAGAAGATGTCCTACGACGAAGCCGTCCGCCAGGCGCGCGTCGAAATGATGGAGGAGGACGAGAACGTCTACGTCCTAGGCGAGGACGTCGGCGGCCGCTACGGCGGCGCCTTCGGCGTCACCCGCGGCCTGACCAAGACCTTCGGCCCGCTGCGCTGCATGAACACCCCGCTAGCCGAGTCCGCCATCGTCGGCTGCGGCGTCGGCTCGGCCCTCATGCGCATGCGCCCGGTCGTCGAGATGCAGTTCGCCGACTTCTTGGCGCCTGCGTTCAATGCGCTGGTGAACAACGCGGCGAAGGTCTATTGGCGATGGGGAAGGGCTGTGCCGATGGTCGTGCGGCTACCGTACGGCGGCGCGACCGGCGACATGAAGAAGCTCCTGGGTGGCGGGCCGTTTCACAGTCAGTGCCCCGAGATGTGGTTCATGCGCACGCCTGGGTGGAAGATCGTGGCGCCCTCGACGCCTGCAGATGCCAAGGGGCTGATGATCGCGGCGATCCGGGACGAGAATCCGGTGATCTTTCTGGAATCGAAGGGGTTGTACGGTTTTTTCCGGACGGATCTGAGGGAGGAAGTGCCGCTCGGGACGGAGCACGAGGTGCCGATTGGGAACGCGGTCGTGCGGCGGGAGGGGACGGATGTGACCGTCGTGAGCTACGGGGCGATGGTTTGGACGGCGATGGCGGCGGCGGACGAGTTGGAGAGGGAGGGGGTTTCGGTGGAGGTGGTGGACTTGAGGAGTTTGTGGCCGTTGGATGAGGAGACTGTGACGGAATCGGTTCGGAAGTCGGGTCGAGTGGTCGTGGTGCACGAAGACGCCCCTCGTGGAGGAGCTGCAGGCGAGCTCGCCGCCCTCCTCTTCGATCGGGCCTTCTTCAATCTCGATGCTCCAGTAAGACGGGTCGCAGGCCAAAGCGGACCAGTTCCCTATGCGCCAGGCTTGGAGCTCGATTACCTTCCTTCGTGTAGTGGAGTCGTGGACGCCGTGCGAAGAGTTGTCAGTGAGTGAACATCTGGGGCTCCTGATACGAGCATCGGCATGGCAGACCTCGATCTGCCTCCGCGACTCTGCGGTGGTCTCGCAACGCAACTGACATGCGGATCGCCTTGCTGGTCGTTTCGTGCCTTTGCCTTGCCGCGTGTGGAGACGAAGAGTCCGGCGCGAGTAAGCTAGCTGAGCTTCAATATCGTCCCGTCCTGGGAAGGCTTAGCGTAGATACGGGCTATGAACCCTGTGAAGAGAACGACAGACGCCCACGCCTCTGCAGTGCCGATGGTCCAGGCTTGTTCCTCGTCAGATGCTCTCCACCACTGCGCACAGGCAGCCGAGCCTTCAAGTACTTAAGCGACTGGCATGAGAAGAACGATGAGCTCGCTAGGAACGAAAGTCATGCCACCGGCCTTCACAGCCTCCTCTGGCAATCCACGGATCGGCTGGAGGCTACCGTCCAGAAGTTGGAGATCGGAGCCGTCATTTCGTCAGCTGCCAGCGTCCAGTCCGACCTTGCAGCCGCCAGAATAGAGCACGGCCTCCGAAGAGACAGTGCGGAAGACTTTCTTGCTGCCATCACAGCTGCGGAGAAAGCGGTCGACCGAAGTCCCGGCTATGCGCCTGCGCTCTTCAATCGGGCGCTAGCTATCGAGCTCCTGGGGCTCACGTCGCCTGCAGTGGCGGCGTGGCGCAGGTACTTGGAGGTTGACCCCGAGAGCCTGTGGGCGGATGAGGCTGAACGGCGGCTCCGAACACTCGAGGCTCCGAGCGTGGCAAGTCGCTGGTCTATTGAAGGCCGGCCTCTGCTGGAGAGGTTTCTCCTTGGATCGGCCAGCGATGTAGAGGCTGTCAACTCGGTCGTCGCCGAGTTCCCCCAGGAGGTGCGAGAGCTTTTGCAGCGTTCGGCATTGCCTGCTTGGGCGGTCGAGATCGCACCGAGGGCTGTCGAGTCCCAGTTGGCCCGATCCTGGTTGCTCGCGCAAGCGCTCGAGCGGGCGACCGGCGACTCCTTGTTGCGGCGCGACATTGATCAACTACGGAGTCTTCTGGGCACTCCAATGGAGAGCGAGGCTCGCAGAGGGTATCAACTCCTCGATCAGGGTTATCGGGCTCTCTACGGAGAGTGGAGGCTCGAGACCGCGCGGGATGCCCTTGAGGCGGCCAGCTTGCTATTCGGCAAGATCGGCAGCCTTCAAGCTCTCTGGTCGCGCTTTCTTCTTGGGCTGACCGAGTACTACGCTCAAGATGACGCACAGGCCCTTGTTCGTCTGGACAGTCTTGCGCCCCTGGCCGCCGTCGAGTCGCCTATTCTCGAAGCCAGGATCGACTGGGTGCGTGGGTTGATTGGCTCCCGGAGCGGTCAGTATCAGCTGGCCTCGGATATGTACTCTTCAGCCCTCGATCGCTTCTGCGACGCGGGCGAGCGACCGAACCAGGTCGTGATGCACTCATACCTCTCGCACGCTGCAAGCGTGATGGGAGACTTCCCAGAGGCATGGAATCGCCGCCATCGTGCTCTGACGGGCCTAGTAGAGGTGACGAGTCCCGTGCGGCGCTTTGCGATCCTCGAGACGATCCTGATGAATCTCAGGTCGGAAGGCTCCGAGCGAGGGGCTCTGCTGGTTGCGAATCAACTGGTTCGTGCTGCGGAACTCGACGGTGGATCTCACTTGAAGCACAGTGCTCTGATGCGACGCGCGTCGATATTCAATGCTCTCGGCGACTCGAAGAGTGCGGGCAATGATCTCGCTGCTGCCAGCATTGAGAAGGCTGCTACCGGCGATCCGACACTTGGTGCCCGTGTGCAGGCGGACGAAGATCTCCTAGCCGCTGAGCTCTTGGCGGTCTCCGACCCGTCTAGGGCCATCGAACTGGCGAATCGATCGCTCAAACTCTATCGCGCCAAGATGGTGACACCGCTCGAGCAGCGGGCACTGGCCGCTCGTGGTCGGGCGAAGCATTCGCTGGGCGAGTACGAAGCCGCTCTGGAGGACTATCTGGATGAGCTCCGCGTGCTCAGGCGGCAGCAGGCTTCGCTTGATACTGGCTTGAGTCGTGCCTCCTACCAGCGGCAGATGGGAGCAGCGTACTCTCGCGTAGTTCGCTTACTGGCTCTAGACCTGAATCGTCCGAAGGAGGCCCGCGAGTTTGCCGACCAGGCGCGGGCGTGGGCCGCTAGCGGAGCAGAGGACGCTCTCGGCGAAACAAGCACCGACACCCTCGCTTCGAACACCGTCTTGGTCGAATTTGCGGTGCTAGACGACGTGCTATGCGTGTGGGCTCAACGGGATGAGTTGCTGGTCCAGGAGTGCAAGCCGGGCGTAGTTGGAGCCATCGTCGCAGATACGTACAGGCTCATCACTCGTCTCGGGGAGGGTCCGATCCCCGCTGAACGCGGAGGAGCCGCCTACAGGCTCTACGAGATACTGATTGCGCCAGCGGCTGAACTTCTCGATGGCGCGGATCGCTTGGTGATCGTTCCCGACGACGTCGTCGCGCTCGTGCCTTTCGCGGCGCTGAGTCGAGACGCCCGGCCCCTGATTGAAGACTACGAGTTGATCTTTGCATCCAGTACTTTCGCCTTCCATAGGGCGAACCACCGACATCCTGAAGTCGGCTTGAGAGAAGCCGTCCTGTCCGTCTGGTCGTCTCCGCGAGTTGGTCAGTTCGGTCTCTCGTCGCTTCCGATGAGCGAGTTGGAGGCTCAGGAGGTCGCGACAATCTATGGCGGAGGAGTGGTGGCCGACGGGCAACACCTCAGCCGCGAGGCACTTCTCGAGCGGCTTGCGAGTGCCTCCGTATTTCACTTCGCGGGTCATGTGGCGCGTGCCGACCGCGAAGGCGCTCTTGAGCTTGTGCTCGGTAGCGGCCAGCCTGAGGCTGGTTTCGGTCCCGAGGACCTCAAGCACGGTCTCCTACCTAACCTAGATGTCGTCTTCCTGTCGGGCTGCCGCGCGACCGGCGTGGGCCCAGAGTCGCTTCCGGGCCCGCTTAGCCTTCTCGCCAGGAGCTTTCTCTCGGCTGGTGCTCGCTCAGTGGTAGGTTCCTCCTGGGATGTGTCGGACCGGGTGGCCAGAGAGATGGCTAGAGGTTTTCACACAGCCCGAGCCGCTGGTGCTCACCCGGCGAAGGCCCTCAGGTTGGCGCAACTAGACCTCCATATCAGGGATTCAGAAGGGACTTGGGCCTTTTACCGACTGTATGCCGGTTGAATGGCCCCCTATCCGCAGAGATGGTCGTTGGTGGGGTCAGAGAGAACGCTGCCGATCCACAGTCTGTGCCCCTTGAGGTGAACGAACAGATCATAAGTCTCGTTTTCGGCCCGCCCCGAAAGAATGCCGAGCAACTGCTCGGGTACGATGTCGAGAACGAGCGGGCCACCACTATCGCCTGGATGGGTCCTGACCGCTCCGGAGACCAGCTTCGAACCGACAGCAGCGATCGTGGAAGGGTCGGATGCCTTCGCGATCTTGTAGTCGCCATCGTGGTCGGCCCACCCCCAGACGTGAGGTTCGTCGCCCACTGCCGCGTCTCGGGAGTATTCGATCGGCTGGCCGCCGCTGCCGCCGAGCGTCAGGATCTGCAGATCATCACCGCAGGGGGAAAGGCCACCGCAAGCAGTGATTCCTGGCGCTTTGCAGATCCGCAAGATCGGTCGGGAAGTCAGGGCCTGGCCCGCAAGCACGACTCCAGCTTGTTTGAAGCATGGGCAGTGCGCTGCGGTCAGTGCGAAGTTGGGCTCAATTAGTGCCCCTGCGCAACACGGCTTTGACGTGTTGGATCTGACGAACCAGTCGCGAGGATCAGGGTCCGGATTGACAATCCGACTGGTGGTCGGCGATTGGTGCCCCCTTTTGCCTTCGTTGAAGCCAGTTCTAGAAGAGGGCATGAACTAATAGCCTCGCGTCTTTCCACCGCATCCTTGCCCGAGCGGTGCGAGCGGGCTGCCGTCAGCGGGCACCGGGATGCTCATGCGGCCGAGCCCCCTCGAAGCGAGCTCCCGGAAGTATTCCTGATCAAAGTCGGTGCCGATCAAGGATGTCGGCTCCTTCAAGTGTTGGGATTCTGCAAAGATTTTGGGCCATTCCTGGTTGCGGAGAACGAAACTTAGACTCTCTCCAGCTCCCGGCGAGTCCACGACGAGATTCTTCGACCCCGGCACGTTGAGTCTTAGGGGGTCGACTGCCGGAACATCGAACGCGAGATGAAGGTCGAGATTGAGCGGCCGCGCCTTGTGCTGTTGCATTGCGATGTAGGCCCCAAGCACTCCGAGGCGCAGAGCCCACTTGAGCGTGCTCACGCGAATCTCCAGCCACTTCATCTCGATTGGTGGGTCGCTTCCGGGTCTTGTGCTCCGGCGATCCGACCAAGCGCAACCCACCTTGAAGGACGCAATGGCGATCTCGCCTGGGTTGGACTTGAGTTCGTCCGAAAAGTGACCAAGGTGGTAGACGCTCTGAGCAGACCTATCGTCGAGCACGGAAACGGGACATTGGAAATGAGTCCCGTACGCTCCAGATGTCGGACACGGCTCAGGTTTCCTAACGTCCTGGTTTAGCACGCTGAATACCTGGCCGACGCTCTTCCAGTGAAGGAGTTTTTTCTCCTTCTCTTGGCCAACCCTGTTCCGGATCAGGTTGTGTACGAAGTCAGGCTCGTTCCACGATGCGCCGTACGGTGTTTCGAGGACAACCCCGTGTTGACGAAGCGGCCTCTTGGCGAGAGATTCACACGGCTCTGGGCCTGAGGCCTGAGGCATAAGGACATCGACGCCGGCATCTGTGGGCGAGAGCAAGAACAGCCCCTTGAACACGAAATCAACTCGGTACGTCTGCTCTTTCAACTGCCCCCCCAATGTCCTTCGTGCTGTAGATCTGCGCGGTCCGCGGCACGGCCAATCCGGCCAGAGCCACAAGGCGGCTCCGGTACCTAGATTAGACGGACTCCGCGGCAGTATTCCGGGCAGAGTATGTTCAGATGGGGAGGTTCCGCCAAACAAAAACAGGCACCGGACACGAGAACTGCCATGAAGACCGTTTTGTGCCCGGCGCCACGCCGCACATGGGTGAACCCCGTATCCACCTGCGAGAGGTAGCGTACAAGGTCGGCTACAGCGGTCCGTTCGCGCTCAGCTCGGCGTTCAAGCGTGTGCGAGGTGTCAGCCCACAAGAGTATCGCTCCGGGGCCAGGTCGTCGGTGTGAGGGCCGGCGATCTCCGCGGTAGGCAGCGCGTCGGCGCGCCTCGAGCTCTCGAGTGAAGCCAGCCTCTCCTTGACCATCGCGAGCTCTCGCTCTTTCCCCTGCAGCAGCGTCGAGAAGAGGCCGACGTCGGTCACTCCGACCATGGTTCGCACCGACTTGACGCTGTTGTCCTCCGAGCCTTCGAGAGCACGCCCGACGATGCTCCCGAGCGACGCCGAAGAGAGCTCGCCCGGGCGGACAGCGACCGCCGTACCGTCGTTCCGACCCGACGCGATCACCAGATCGCCGGCCGCGACAGCACCACGCACCCGGACCGGTACCTGGCCCATGAACGCGACTCGTCGATAGAAAGGCCGGCGCTCCTCGCCCGGGTCGTTGCCCGCGATGATCGGCGCACTCGAGATCACCATCGCCCGCTCCGCGCCGCCGGTTTCGCGTGAGATCGCGCCGGCCGAAAGCCCGACGACGTCGCCAGGCTGAACGACGGCACGCGGATCCGCAAGCGGAAGCCATTCGGCGAAGTCGGCGCTGAAACCGCTCAAGGTGACACCTCCACTGCCGTCACCTTCGATCGCTCCGATCCCGCTGTCGTTGTCGTAGAAGGTGATGAAGTTCGAGGAGCCGTCCGGGTTGTTGCGATTGATCTTCAGGGCCAGGGCATCGCCACCGCTGGAGACGTTGCTGTTCTCGATCAGCACCACGTGATCCGAGATCGTGGAGCCGGAAGCGGATTCTCTGACCAGCAGCTGGTTGGCCGGTGCGATGGTCGTTCCGATAGAAACCCGCCCGGCGATGAAGGTCTCGAAGTGCTGGACGGCGGTCCCGATCCGGATCCTATTGTTGTCGGACGCGCTTCCGTTCGCGCCGAGCATGATGTTGTAGCTACCCGACCCGAGGGACGAGCCAGCGTACAGGCCGATGCCGATATTCCGGATACCCGTCGTGTTGTCGAGCGAGCGAAAGCCCACTGCCGTGTTGCCGAAGCCGGAATCGAGGGCGGCAAGCGACAAAGTTCCGACCGCCGTGTTGGCGTAGCCGAGTTGGTCCAGGTCGCGCAACGCATCGCCTCCGACGGCCACGTTGTTCGTACCCGTGGTGAGGGAGGAGAGCGCACCGCTGCCGAGCGCGGTATTCGAAGTGTCGGTCCACAGGAGGAGGCCCCCATCCTTGAAGATGTTGGCGGCGGCTCCGAGCTCGAGGTTCGAGTCGAGCGTCAAGGAACGGGGCTCGGTGGCCGGATCGGGTGCGGCGGTCGGCACCGCGCCGCCGAGGGTCTGAGATGACAGAGGCCTCATCTGGACGTCAACCATGGTTTCGATTCTCCCTTCATCGAGCCGCGCCGCAAGCGCCCGATAGGCCGGCGCGAGCTCCTCGGACCCGGCCTCCTCGATCCGTTGCGCCAGACTCGGTGAAGGCGCGACGCGAAAGAAGGTCGCTTCGGACCACGCCTCCTGGTCGAGCTCCCCGAGAGCACCGACCGACCAGGCGTAGCTTGCGCCGGCCTCGAGGCAGCGCTCGAGCGGCGGTGTCCAACTCTGGACGAGTCCCGGGAAGGCAATCCTGTAGAGCTCGACCGGGGGCTTCGCTCCCGCACGTTCCAGAGAACCGTCCAACCGATAGATCGCCAGCCGATACGCTACCGCCCCGGCGACTCCACCCCAGTGAAACGTAGGACAACGGCTCTCGACGGTAACGACGCCGGAAGTGCCCGCTTCCGCAGCCGGGGAGGCCGCCAGCGGCGCCTCGACCGCGCCCGCCATCGACCCCATTGCCATGCACAACGTGATCCCCAAGATCAAACCGCGACAGCACGCGCTCATCTCCACCTCCGATGCGGCCCGCGCCGCTGGTCTGGAAGCTCAACTGACTCTAGAGTTCCCCATTGATACTACGCTGAGATTCGGGCCAGGGCGCCCTGGCGACTGAAGTCGAGGACCTCCGGGGCAGCTCTGCCTACGCCTCCTCAGACACACGGGTCGGCCGAGTTCACGACCTCGAGCGAGCCTTCGACGACCAAGCCGTTCTCGAAGGCGACGCTCTGGCTGGCGATCAGCGTCAGGTCGCCGGCGCCCTCGACCTGCTTCCCGGAAGAGTTCAAGCGCGCGAAAGAGGTCGAAAGGGGCCTGCTGGCCCGCTGCCAGGCGGACGAGGCCGGCCAGCCTCAACGTGTTCAGCGGATGCCAAACAAAAACAGGCGCCGGACACGAGAACTGCCATGAAGACCGTTTGTGCCCGGCGCCCCGCCGCAAATGGGTGAACCCTGTATCCACCTGCGAGAGGAGTGGGTTCGATTCACTGTTCCGCAAGAGGGGTGCCAAGACGGCCCCACTCCAGGAAATGCGTCCTAAGTAGCGAGTTCTTAGTCGCTTAGCCTGTTCTCGACGGCGGGCCCCACCGTCCCGAGCGCAACTCGGATACATCAAGAATCTGAGCTTGGTTCAAGGATCTGGTTCCGGACGGGGCGAGCCACCCACCGACCAGGTGCCCCTGACCTACTCCAGATCCCGAATCTCGACCTGAAGCGTCTCGAGATCCACCAACGCCACCGTGCACCGCCCGGTCAACCAGCCACCCACCTCACCGGGATTCAGCAGCACGCCCTTCTCGACGCTCTCGTCGATCTCGTGCGTGTGCCCATAGACCACGAGGTCGTAGTCACCCGATCGCGCCAGCGACCGCGCCAGCTCCGGGTAGTGCACGACGGCGATCCTCCGCCCAGCCGCGGTGGTCGTTGCGAGGTTGGGGTGCACCTCGCCGAAGCCGGTGAACATGTTGGCGACGCCGATGCGCTCGCCGTCGTTGTTGCCGAAGACGGCGAGCACGCGGCAGGTCAGATGGGCGAGCGGCTTGACGGCGAACGGCGAGATGAAGTCGCCGGCGTGGACGACGAGGCCGACCTGCTCGTCGTTGAAGAGATCGACGGCCTGTTGGACCTTGGGGACGTTGTCGTGGCTGTCGGCCATGACGCCGATCTTCATGGGCGGTCTCCGGGCTGGTCGAACGGCGTCATAGGTAGGCTCGGCGTAGGGTAGCGCTTGGTGGGGTGGGAGTCCACAGGGTAGTAGCGGCGGGTGGGAGTGAGCCCCGCGGCTACGGACGCGCCGGGGTCTCGGGCGTCAGGTTGAGCGGTTCCCGAATCGGCAGGTGCACGATCGCCCGACCGGTGAGCTGCTCGAGGGCGCTCGGCTCGTCGTCGCTGCCGAGGCCGATCTCCTCGCCACGACCGACGGCCAGGACGATCAGCTCCTCGGGACGGAGATGGCGCTGTGCGGCCTTGCGCACGTCGTCGGCAGTGACAGCGCGGATGGCTTCGTAGCGCTCACGCCAGAAGCCGGGCGCGCGCTCGAGCAACTGGTCCTCGGCGAGGTAGCCGGCGATCCCCTCCGCGGTGTCGAACGACTGACGCAATTCGGCGAGTAGCGACTCCTTGACGACGGTGAGCTCCTGCGGATGCACTGGGCGCGCCCGCATCTGCCGAATCTCCTCGAGACAGAGCTCGACGGCGCGGGCGACGTTGCGGTTGGCGGTGTCGAAGAACACTCGGAACTCGCCGGACCAGAGCTCGCCCGTGTCGTAGGAAGCGCTGGCCCGGTAGACGAGCCCCTCGGCGGTGCGGAGCCGGCCGGAGATCCGTGAGATCGCGCCGCTGCCTCCGAGGATCTCGCTCATCACTCGCAGCGCGGCGCTCTCGGCCGGGCTGCGCGCGACCTCTTCCGGCGCGCGATGGCCGAGGCGGACCTTGGCCTGGGGCACGTCCTTCTCGATCACGTCGGGACCGGCGGTGGGCTGGTGCGTCGGCCCTGGCGGCGGCCAATCGGGCATCGTGGCGTCCGCGCTCGGCGCCCAGCGGGCGAGGTGTCGCGACAGGAGCACTCGCGCCTCGTCGCGACTCACGTCTCCGGAGACCGCGAACATCATGTTGGCGGGATGCCAGTAGCGGCGATGGAAGGCGACCAGATCCTCGCGGCTGATGGACTCGACGCCAGCCGCGGTGACCGGGCGGGTGGAGAAGTGCCCCTCGCCCCAGAGCAACCATTCCCATTCGCGCTCGAGGATGTCGAGCGGGTCCTCGTTGCGGCGTTTGAGATTCTCGAACAGGGAGCGGTGGGTGCTCTGGACCCGGTCGGCGTCGAACCGCGGTTTGGCGAGCATTGTGAAGAGAAGCTCGAGGCCCTCCTCCAATGCCGGCGTGGTGACGTTGAGCGAGACGCCGCCGCGGGTGATGCCGGTGAACGAGTCGAGCCGCGCGCCGAGGAACGCGACCCGATCGTCGAAGGCGTCCGCGTCGAGCTCTCCGGCGCCGGCGCGGCGGATCAGCGAGCCGGTCAGCGATGCGAGCCCGGTCTTCTCCGGCGGATCGAGAAAGCTCCCGACCCGCAGGGCGACCGCGATGTCGACCAGCGGCAGTGCCCGGTCTTCGGCGACGTAACCGACGGCACCGCCGGGAAGGTCGATACGATGAGCCTGAGGGTCGGGGGGCGTGAATACCGGCTCGGCGAAGCGGAGCATGCCCGGGTGAGCAGGGACGGCCGGGAGTTGGGCACGGACCGGCGTTGCTGTGATCAGAAAGATCAGCGTGATTGCCGAGCCGAGCAGCGCACTGGCGATGTCTCTCATCGCGTCTCGGCGCCGCGCCGGTAGTAGAGCGCGCGTGCCGGCTTGCCGTCCTTCAGATAGCGTCGGGCCACGTCGACGACCTCCTCCTCGGTCACCCTGAGGATGCGCGCCGGCCAGTCGTTGATGTGGCGCCACGCGCCGAGGCCGTCGTAGATCAGCAGCTGACGCAGGAGCGAGTCGTTGTCCTGCAGGCGGCGGAAGGAGTCGGCGGTGATCTGGTTCTTGACCTTGAGGAGCTCGTTCGGCTCGAGCCCGCCGGTCACCAGTCGGTCGATCTCCCGGTGCCAGGCGGTCTCGATCGTCTTGGGGTCGGCAAGGCCGCGCGACTCGCCGATGAACAGGAACGATCCGGCTCGCCGCAGCGGGTGCTGGAGCACCGACGCCGAGTAGGCGAGCTGTTGTTCGAGAACCAGCGACCGATGCAGCCTGCCGGTGCGGCCGTTGAGCACCCCGGCCAGAACTTGAAGCCGATACGAGTCGGGATGCCGGAACGGGACCGACGGATAGCGCAGCTGAACCTGCGGTGAGCAGTCGCACTGCGCCTCGAGCGGCTCTGACTGGGCGCTAAGGCCCTCGATCGCGGCGGCGCGGGCGGGCGGCTCACCGCTCGGGAGTCGGCCGAAGTAGCGCTGAGCCAGCATGCGGACTTCCACCCGATCGAAGCTGCCGACCAGAACCGCGGTCAGGTTCGACGCCGAGAAGTGGCGGGAGAAGAACTCCCGAACATCCTGGCGCGACGTGCGATCGACATCCTCCTGGGCGCCGAGCGGTAGCCAGGCGTAGGGCTGGCCGCCCCAGAACAGCTGCCGGAATTGCGCGTCGAGCGGTCCGGTCGGCGTCGACCCGACCCGGAGTCGGCGCTCCTCTTCGATCACCCGCTTCTCTTTGTAGAACTCGCGGAAGATCGGCTCGAGCAACCGATCGGACTCGAGCCAGAACCAGAGCTCGAGCTTCTCGGCCGGCACCGTGACGTAGAACATCGTCAGGTCCTCGAGCGTGTTGGCGTTGAGGCCGGTAGCGCCCGCCTGCGAGTAGAGCAGCGAGAACTCGCCCAGGAA